>CAYLSM010000021.1:0-34535 GCA_964386505.1 uncultured Gemmatimonadales bacterium | reverse complement strand
CCTAAGCAGCCTGACTCTCAGAGGCGAGTGTCAGGTGAATACCATCACTGTACATCTATACTCATTATTAGAAAGGTAAATCTTCAATAATCTGTTTCAACACATCATCCACACCATAAAGTTTTTCTTGCACGATCTTATATAACTCTTGAAAGCTTTCTACAGCCTCTTGCGACTTATATTCCTCAGTGCTGTAAATTACATATATAATATTTTCCCAATTATAATTTCCCCCCCAAGCACTCGCAATTGTACTAAGATCAGTTGCCTCAGGATAATAATACAAAGCATAGTCACTTGACATTTGCCTTATAGACCACTTATAAATACCCTTATACAGAAAAAAATACATCTGCGAGGTTTCAATCACATTGGAAATATTCTCAGCCCGTGAGATCATTGCATTGATTGCTGCTACTATTTTACTCATGGCTATCTCCTACAAGTTCTGCGACATTTTCAATATCCAGATATCTCAACCTTTCTCTTAACTCACTAACAAGTATTCGCTTCTTCTGCTCGGTTAGTTTTCCTTTATCATTTACGATTGACTTAATTTTTCTCTTAGTCTCGACAAGTACTTTTGAAAGCACTTTATTGCCATTTATTTGCCCCAATATTTCACTTAGTATATTTATTATTTCGTCAGCACCACTTGGATCATCCACCCTTAGCTCATTTAGCCTATCAAGTTTACCCTTCAACTCAACGAGAGATATTTGCATAGAGTAATTTATAAGAACTTTTACGGCAGATGAGATTACTTCCCTTTTAAAAAGGAACAGATAGATCGCTATTCCAGAAGCAGCAATTGTAAATATTTCAGAAAATGCAGTGAGTACCTTGAGTGATCCATCCAGAGTCATTTTTATCTATCCTGCATTCCAGTTATATCAACCCCTTCAGGATGACCCACCATTGCTTTGATTATTAATATTACGATCAAATGATTTTTTCAACAAAAAAATTCAGACCACATATAAAAAATGGGCGAACACAAGGTTCGCCCGCCCGAATTACTTCGTAAAAATCAAATCCCCCTCGATCACCCTTTGAAAAAGGGGGAGGTGCTGGCCCGGCCCGGCTACCGGGTTTTTATTCCCCCCCTTTCCCAAAGGGGGGCCAGGGGGGATTCACCCAATCATTTTCAAACTCAAAAATGCTTCTCGCACTGGTCCGGGTCGAAAGGTTTCTGCTCGCGCTCGATCCAGTAGGTAGGCGCGTCCTTGTCCCGGCTCAGCGCCGGTAGGCCGCATCCAGCGGCCGCAGACCTCTGTCCGCGGCGATCAGTTTGGTAAATCCGGCCTCGTAGAGCATGACCCGGCAGTCGTCCACATCCCGTCCGCGGTGAAAGCTGGTGTCCTTTTCCGTGTCGCGCGGGTTGGCCCCGGTCTCGGCGTAGACCGCATTGGCCCCGGAGGTGAGGCCGATCAGGTTCGGCTCGTGGACCGCGATGTTGGTGGTCTCGCGGCACCCCAGACTGGCCAGGGCGACCACGGCCACCACCTGGGCCAGCCGCAGCTCGGAAATCTGGCCGTGGCCGCTCAGCGGAGAGCCGGGGATGTAGACCCGCCGCATGGCGGCATGTTGAAAACAACCCAGCTCGACTCCCAGGAATATCTGCTCCACCAGCTCGGCGGCGCTATGCTCCGGCCCCACCGGCTCGCAACAGTAATACCAGTCCAACCCGGCGGCGCGGACAGCCTCGATGGTCCTACGCCGTTGTTGCGGATCGAGTGCGGTGTCCTCACCCTCGCGCAGGCGGAGCACGTGATAAGCCCCGTTCACTCCTGCGGCGTGCAGTTCTTCGGCCTGAACACGGTCAAAATCGCCGACATTGACCACTATCTGCTGTTCCAGCGGCAGTCTATCCCTCAACAGGTGCACTGTATCCAGAAGATGCCCGAAATCGAATGTGTGCATGGTCATCAGGAACAAGGCGAAAAGGTCGCCGCCAGCGGTGAAATCGAGCGCCCCAGCCAGGACCTCGGCCTGCGACATCTGGCTTGGGGCAAACGCGGTGTGGCCCTCGCCGAAACTGCAGAACTTGCAGCCCCCTGGGCAGGCTTCGATCTCGACCCCGATCTGGCCCAGGATGATCGCCGCGTTGCCAAAGCGACGGCGCGAGACCGTATCGGCCACCGCACGCAGGAGACCGGCCTCTGCCGAAACGGGCGGGCACTCCAGCAGAACGCGGCATTCCTCTCGTGACGGGGAGTGCCCGGTCTGGGCCCGTTCGAGGATGTTCAGGATTTTCATGTCGGCTTTCACAGCCTGTTCCTTAATCCTGTATTCGATGCTACCAGTTGGACTCGTGGGATTACGGATGTAAACGCTCTTCCAGGATCTAAACCGGTCGGAATAAATCGGAGAGTGCGGAACTGCCCCGGCTCAAAAATGCTTCTCGCACTGGTCCGGGTCGAAAGGTTTCTTCTCGCGCTCGATCCAGTAGGTAGGCGCGTCCTTGTCCCACGTGAGCGACAGCGGCCGCTTGCCGAAAACACGCAGCGCCAGGCCAACCGGGGTGAGCACCAGGTAGAACACCAGGATCAGAAGCAGCCGCGTGTTGAACCAGCCCAGGGCGTGGGCCAGCTTCATCCAGAGTTTCTGGAACGGGGCCAGGGCCGCGGGACGGCTTCCGGCCATGTAGATAAGGACCAGGCCCACCGGCCCGCACAGGCGCGCGGCAAGGAGATGGTGGCGCCAGAATGCCAGGGCCGCCACAGCCACCAGCACTCCCCCGACCATATAGCCGAACTTTTTCATCTCGGCGATATCTATCTCGCTTTCGACCTTCTCGCGCACCAGGTCTCTCAGTCTGGGACGATACTCGTCTTCCACTCGTCTGTCTCCGGCCATTCAGGCTGTTCGCGTTTGTCCAGCAGGCAGTCGCCCAGGACCAGGTAGTCCATGTTCGTGCGCATGAAACAGCGGTAAGCGTCCTCGGGCGTGCAGACAATCGGCTCGCCGCGCACGTTGAACGAGGTGTTGATAATCACCGGACAGCCGGTGCGTTTCTTGAACTCGTTGATGATATCGTAGTAGAGCGGGCTGTATTGCCGCTCCACGGTCTGGACCCGGGCGGAGTTATCGACATGCGTGATCGCCGGGACCACGGAGCGCACCTGGTTCACTTTCTCCAGCCCACTCATCCGGCCGTTCGCTCCGCCCTCTACCAGCTTATCCTCGCGCACCTGGCCGACCAGCAGCATGTAGGGGCTTTCGCACCCGAAATCGAAATATTCGGCCACGTCCTCGCGCAGCACCGAGGGGGCGAAAGGACGGAACGACTCGCGGAACTTTATTTTGAGGTTCATCACCCGCTGCATTTCGGGCGAACGGGCATCCCCGATGATGCTGCGCCCGCCCAGGGCCCGCGGGCCGAACTCCATGCGCCCCTGCAGCAGACCGATCACTTTCTGGCTGTCGATCAGTTCGGCCACTTTCACCGGCAGCACCTCGGCTGGAACACGGATGTAGGGATAATTGTTCTCCTTGAGGAAAGCCTCCACCTGGGCTGTCTTGAATTCCGGCCCCAGGTAGCTGCCGCGCTGGCTGTCGCGGACACCGTCCGCAGTGCGGGACTTGCCCAGGTAGCGGTGCCAGGCGAACAGGGCCGAACCCACCGCGCCGCCGGCATCCCCGGCCGCGGGCTGGATCCAGATCGACTCGAACGGTCCCTCTTTCAAGAGGCGTCCGTTGGCCACGCAGTTGAGAGCCACGCCGCCGGCCAGGCAGAGGTTTTTCATCCCGGTGCGGCTGTGCACGTGACGGCCCATGCGCAGGATCACCTCCTCGGTGACCGCCTGGATCGAGCGGGCCAGGTCCATCTCGCGTTTGGTTATGGGAGATTCGCTCTTGCGCGGCGGCCCGCCGAACAGCTTGTCGAAACGGCTGTTGGTCATGCGCAGCCCGGCGCAGTAGTCGAAATATTCCAGGTTGAGCTTGAACGAACCGTCCGGCTTGATATCGATCAGCTCGCGGCGGATCAGGTCCTCATACACCGGCTCGCCGTAAGGGGCCAGGCCCATGAGCTTGTACTCGCCGGAGTTGACCTTGAAGCCGGTGAAATAGGTGAACGCGCTGTAAAGGAGGCCCAGCGAGTGCGGGAAACGGATTTCGGCCAGAAGATCGATCTCGTTGCCCCGCCCGACCCCGTACGTGGTGGTGGCCCACTCGCCCACGCCGTCGATAGTCATGATCGCGGCCTCACTGTACGGCGAGGGATAGAACGCGCTGGCGGCGTGGGACTCGTGGTGCTGGGGAAAAACTATCTTGCCATCGTAACCCAGCTCGCGGCGGATCGTCTCGCCCAGGAAAAGCTTCTGCTTCAGCCACAGCGGCACGGCCTGCAGCCAGGAGCGGATGCCCCCCGGGGCATAGGCCAGGTAGGTTTCGAGGATGCGCTCGAACTTGAGGAACGGCTTGTCGTAGAACGCCACCAGGTCGAGCTGCTCCACGCTCAGACCAGCCTCCTCCAGGCAGTAGCCCACCGCGTTGGCAGGGAACGAGAAATCATGCTTGACCCGGGTGAAACGCTCCTCCTGGGCCGCGGCAATTATTTCACCATCGCGCACCAGGCAGGCGGCGCTGTCATGGTAGAACGCCGATATTCCGAGAATCGTTGTCGGCAAAACGCGCTCTCCGCTCAAAACAGGGTGTAGATGAAGGGCGACAGCACCGAGCTTTCGGCAAAAATTATCAGTACGCTCAGAAGCAGCAGCACGACCACAATGGGGGTGAGCCACCATTTTTTCTGGTGCCTCAGAAAATCCCACAGCTCGGCAATAAGGCTCATCTTCGGCATTCAAAGGCTCCGTTGAGGGGTAGGAATTATCGGTTCGCAGATTATTTAAAAGCTTTCCAGAGGCTTGTCAATCGAAACCGGTCTTGATGGATAAAATAAAAGGCAAATACTGTACCACAGGAATAAAGGCCAGCCGGTCGCCGAAGTCATCAACTCACTTGCAAAGGCGCAAAGCCGGCATATTTTCTTTTAGTTGTTTACAGGTACACGTGATGCTTCCGATTGTTTTCGAAGCCTTGCAGCCAAGGAGTCGGTCCAATGGACGGGAAGACCGGCAACATGCCCGGAGGAAGAATACTGTCGCTGGATGCCCTGCGTGGGTTCGATATGTTCTGGATCATAGGCGGCGACACGGTGGCCGTGGCCCTTCTGCGGCTGATCGGCGCGCCCTGGGCGCTGACCTTGAGCGGCCAGTTCGAGCACTGCGCCTGGAACGGGTTCACCTTCTACGATCTGATCTACCCGCTCTTCCTGTTCATCGTTGGCACGAGCATGCCTTTCGCGGTCAGCCGCCGCCTGGAGCGTGGCCAGAGCAGGCGCGAAATCGCCGGACATATATTCAAGCGTTTCCTGACCCTGATTGTCCTGGGCTACATTTTCAACGGGTTGCTCGACCTCCCCCGGTTCTCCGAAATGCGCCATACCGGGGTGCTGCACCGGATCGCCTGGTGCTACCTGCTCTGCGGCCTGCTGATGCTGCGCACGGGCTGGCGCGGTCAAGCCATTACCGGGGCGGCGCTGCTTCTGGTTTACTGGGCGCTGATGGCCCTGGTCCCGGTGCCGGGGTTCGGCGCAGGCGTGATCACCCCGGAGGGCAACCTCTCCAGTTACGTGGACCGTCTGTTCCTGCCGGGTTATCACAACGGCTATGCCGGCGGTGACTACCTGGGTATCCTGGGAACGCTCCCCTCCGTCGCCTCGACTCTGGCCGGTGTCATGGCCGGCCACCTTCTGCGCTCACCTCTGGACGGGATGGCGAAAGTGCGCCGCCTTGTGTTCTGGGGCGTGATCTCGTCAGTAATTGCCTGGATATGGAACCCCTGGCTGCCGATCAACAAGTTTCTCTGGAGCAGCTCCTACACCCTCTACGGGGCCGGACTGAGCGCACTTCTGCTGGCGCTTTTCTACTGGGTGATCGACCTGCGTGGGATCGGCCGCTGGGCTTTCCCGTTCGTGGTGATCGGCCTCAACCCGATCACTATCTACGTGGCCCAGCGCCTGTTCAATTTCGGCAGCCTGGCCGACATTTTCATCCACGGTTTTGTCAACCACCTGGGAGACATCCAGCCTCTGTTCTATGCCGTCTGCGTGCTGGCTGTCAAATGGCTGGTCCTGTATTTCCTGTACCGCCAGAAAATATTCCTCAAGGCCTGAGATAGCCCCTGCTCCCAGCAATTAAACAAAAAGCCGCGGCCCCGGAAAACCGGGAGCCGCGGCTCGTTTTTTATCTGCAGCCACCTGGATCAGTTCATCAGGGTGGCGACAGTCTCCTCACTGTAGGCCTGCATCAGGTTCTTGAGCGCCTTTTCCTTGATCTGGCGGATGCGCTCGCGGGTGACCCCGAATATTTCACCGATCTCCTCCAGGGTCATGGGCTCGGAATCGTCCAGGCCGTAGTAATACTTGAGAATCCTGGCCTCGCGGTCCTGAATGCCCTCGAGCATACCCTGCACCAGACGTTTGAGGTCGTAATCGAACATGCCCTCCATCGGGCTGGGAGATTCCTCATCCGCCAGGGAGTTCATCAGCATCACGTCATCCTGGCTGGTGGAACTGGATTCGAGCGAATAATGCGGCTGGCAGTGCGGCATCATCCGGTTAACCTCCTCCAGGCCCATCTCGATCTCGTCCGAAATCTCCTGGTTCGTCGGGTCACGCCCCAGTTCCTGGCTCAGCGTGTTCTGGGCTTTCTGCATCTTGTAGATCGTGTTGGACCAGTTGAGCGGGATACGCACGATCCGGCCCTGCTCGCTCAGGTACTGGAAAATGGCCTGCTTGATCCACCAGACCGCATAGGTGATGAACCGCACGCCGCGGGTCTCGTCGAACTTGCGCGCCGCGCGGATCAGTCCGATGTTGCCCTCGTTGATCAGGTCGGAGAGTGACACTCCGAGGTGCTGGTATTTCTTGGCGATCGAGACCACGAAACGCAGGTTGGAGATCACCAGCTTGTCCAGCGCACGCTCATTCCCCTCGCGGAAAGCGCGCGCGCAGCGCGCCTCCTCCTCGGAGGTGAGCTTGGGGTAATTGCTTATCTCCTTGAAGTACAGAGAAACCGAATTCTCATCCAGCCAGTCCCGGGTCTGATTCCGCAGATACTTGACTCCGTTGGGTCTTTTTTTCGTACCGGCCATGACACCCCCCTGTATACTCGAATCGGTTCAAAGCCACCCGTTCATCAATTCACTTTTCCTGCCTTTAACCCAGCTGCCACACCGCCCTTGTTTCTTCCATCCCGACACATGTCGTCCTTCTGCTTCATTCACTGGTCAGGTCACCCTGCTGAAAGGTCCCGTCCTGCAGTATCTGTCTGACCCGGGTGCGGGAAACTCCCACCTGACGCCCGATCTCGGATTTGGACAGCCCCTTGCGGTCCAACTTGTAGATCAGCTTGCGCTGACGGCTGGTCATGCGGCTCCAGCGCGGTGAACGCGCACCTTCCTCCACCAGGATCTGCGAGATACGGCCAACCGTAACCCCGTACTTGTCCGCTATGTCCTTGATGGAGTCGCCCAGCTTGAAGTCTTTAACCACTTTTTCATTCCGGTTGCGAGTCCGGTGCACCCGGCCGGCGTCACGCCGGATCGCCAGGGACACTTTGAAGCCAAACAGTTCGATTTCCCTAAGGAATACCGTATTCATCTGGCCTCCACTTCTATACTGGACTTTTTTGTATATTATAACAACTCGCCCACCGAAAAGCTACATTTTTTTCAGTCTGCGCCGAACGCTGCCCGAAGCGGAAAGGCTGTTTCCGCTACTTTTCGAAACTCTGCATTTGTTAAAGCTGGCAGTGGAATATGGGACGGGGGTTGCCACACCTGGCTGAAAGAGAGCAATCACTCTGCCCCGGGATTGTCCCCTCTCCACCCCGCACCGCCCGTTCTCCCTTCCGGCGCCCGCCGCCGGATTTGTCAGGTATCTTTCAGCCCGGACAACCCCCGTCCGTATCCACACCGAACCGAAGCTGTATCAGACCGCAGCAGCCAATCCATGCGCCAGCGTTTTGATCTCCGCCAGAACATTGACCAGCATCCCGATATTGAGCGGCTTGTTCAACACCCGGAACACCCCCCCACGCTCGGCCTTGCCGCGCCACTCGCCATCCATGTTGCCAGTGACCAGGATCACCCGGACAGAGGGATCAGCGGAGCGGACCCGGCTCAGAACCTCCAGGCCGTTCATGCCAGGCATGGCCAGGTCGGTGAAAACCAAGTCCGTAGCCGCGGGATCGAACGAATTCATGGCCTCCTGGGGATCGCAGTACATGCTAACCGTGCAGCCGAGTCTCTCCAAGACAGCGGTCAGGCTTTCCGCCATCGTCCGGTCATCATCGATCAACATTACCCTCGGCCTGCTTTCCATTCTTGCCTCGTCCCGTAATTTGGTTGAGCGAAGCCCCTTTGAGGGACACTCAAAAATCTGTTCCTCTAATAGACAAGAATGATGCCAAGCCGCCCGCAGAAAACCCATCGTTACAACTGGTTTCTTATCAGAGGATTAGAAAATAGATTGAAAAACTGAGGGCGTTCCGGGAAACGCAGGTATGCGAATTTCGACGCAGATTTTTGTACAGTTGTCGATTTTTAGACACTTGATCGACTAACAACAGCGGCGATTTTCGGCTGAAACAGACTCATCAGATGTTCTTCAGACGGGAATAAAGCTCACTGCGGGTAAGGTTCAGATACTTGGCGGTCTGGGTCTTGTTGCCGCCGAACATGGCCAGCGCCCTGCGTACAATTTCGGACTCAAGCTGCCCCAGGTCGAGGCTGTCGGGGGGCAGGGCCAGAGCGCCGGGACATAGCGTGGTCAGGTCGAGGTGCTGCTGGGTCGTGTCGGTCTTGTCCTGATTCAGGAACTGAAGGTGGCGCGGTGTGACCATGCTGTCGTTGTACATCAGGACCACGCGCTCCACGGCGTTTTCCAGCTCGCGCACGTTGCCCGGCCAGGCATGCTCTTTCAGCAGGTTGAGCGCCTCGGGCGTAAACCCGCGGAAAGACGAATTCTTGACCGAGGCGTAATAATCGAGGAACATGTATGCCAGCGGGGCGATGGCCTCACGACGCTCGCGCAGAGGCGGGAGGGAGATGCGGCCCAGATTCAGCCGGTAATACAGGTCGCGGCGGAATGAGCCGCGCTCGACCTCGGCCTCCAGTTTTTTGTTGGTGGCGCAGATGATGCGCAGGTCCACCTCGATGAGCCGGAGCCCGCCCACCCGGTAGAACGCCCGTTCCTCAAGCACACGCAGCAGCTTGGGCTGCAACTCCAGCGGCATGTCGCCGATCTCGTCCAAAAACAGCGTGCCACCGTCGGCCAGCTCAAGCTTGCCTTTCTGGCCGTTGCGCTTGGCGCCGGAGAACGCGCCGCCCTCGTAGCCGAACAGCTCGCTTTCGAACAGGGTGGCGGTCAGGGCCGAACAGTTGATCGAGACAAAAGGGGTGGTGACCTCGCCTTTGCCGTAATGCACGCGCCGGGCCACCAGTTCCTTGCCCGTGCCGGTCTCACCCTCGATCAGCACAGGGACCGAGCGGTCGGAGTTGAGCCTGTCGGCCATGGCCAGTACGGCCCGCATGGCGTCCGAGAACACACCGATCCGACCCGTGCCCACGATCTCGGCATAGGCCCGCCGGATGTTTTTCAGCTTGGATTCAGTCTCGCGGGTGGCATCCGCCAGGCGCTGCTCGAAATAGCTGGTCAGTTCGCGATTGTCGCGCAGCAGGGCCTGATGCTCCGCCGCCCGGTTGACCGAGGCCACCAGCTCGTCCAGCTTGACCGGCTTGCGCAGGTAGTCGTAGGCGCCGGCGCGCAGGGCCTGCACAGCGGTGCTGACATCCGCGTAGCCGGTCAGCAGGATCACGTCGCTGTCGCGGCCGTAGGGCAGGTTCTTGATCTCGGTCAGCAGTTCCAGCCCGCTCATGCCGGGCATGATGATATCGGTCAGGACCAGTGGGTACGGCTCACGGCGCATCTCGACCAGGGCCTGCTCGCCGTTCTCCACCTGGGAGACCTCGTGGCCGTGTCTCCTGCCCAGAAAATCGGAGAGGTATTTCCGGCTGACAGCCTCGTCATCGACAAGCAGTATACGCATCAGGACTCCGTTTCCACAGGCCGGAACGGGAATAGCATCCGGAACGTCGCCCCGCCGGAAGCGTTCAACGATGCAAAGATAGTTCCGCCGAACTCCTCGACGAATTTCTTGACTATCGCCAGGCCGAGTCCGGTGCCCTGTCCTGGCTTGCGCGTGGAATAGAACGGGTCGAACAGCTTGTCCACATCCGTTTCGGGGAACCCGGGGCCGTTGTCCTCCACCTCCAGCAGCGCCCTCCCGTTCTCACGGGCGGAGCGCACGCGGATATACTTGTCGCCGGGCCGGCTGCGGTCGTGGGCCTGCATGGCGTTTACCACCAGGTTGAGCGTGATCTGTTCCAGGTGGATCCGGTTGCCGGTCAGGGTAAGCTCGGGGGTCTCGCTGATCCGCTCCAGCCGCACGCCGTGGCTGTTGAGCTGGCTGCGCACCAGGGCCAGGGCATAATCCACCGCCTCATCCAGGCCGAACGGACGGGTGTCGGACTGCTGGGGAGCAACCCAGAAATTCCGCATGTGCGAGATTATGTCAGCGATACGCTGTATCTGGCCCGATAAGGTGCGAAGATGCTCGAGCAGTTGCCAGGGCTTGAGGTCCAGACCGCCCTCGACATCGGCTATCAGGCTCTCGGTGACCAGGTTCATGGCGTTGAGCGGCTGGTTGATCTCGTGGGTCACTCCACCGGCCAGCACGCCGATCGAGGCCATGCGCACTGCCTGCTCGGCCATGCGCACCGCCTGGGTCTGCTTGCGCTCGGCCTCAAGGCGGGCCAGAAGGTGGTGCTCGCGCTCCCAGGCTCCGGCGATCATGCCGGACAGGGTGCCCAGCACCTCCTCCTCATTTCTGTCCCAGGCCCTCGGCGCGCCGCGCCAGAACAGGATGAAACCTTTCATCTCACCACGCAGGGTCAGCGGACAGCAGAGCAGTGAGCAGTCCCGGGCGCCGAAATACCTTTCCAGGCGACGCCTCTCGACCGGGACGCTGGCGCTCAAGCGCAGAGAGCCCTTGGTGCGCAGATGCCGCAGAAGATAACTGGCGTTTTTCGTCACCTGCTCGCTCCGGCAGAGATGTCTCTCCGGATCGATGCTGAAGGATTTCTGCAGGCACATCCCGGCCGGCACGGTGTCCTCGATCCGGAAAAAGCAGGCGGTCTGAAGGTCGAGCCGCGCGCAGATCTTTTCGAGCAGCAGGCCGATGATGTCCTGAATGGAGTTCTGTGAGTTGAGCCAGGCCGCCACCTCGGCCTGCAGTCCCTGGTATTTGAGCATCACCTGCAGTTTGCCGCGCTCCTCGAGCAGGTTCTGCTCGATCTGCTTCAGGCGCGTGATGTCCTGCGCCGTGCCGACCACCCGCACCGCCTTACCCGTCCTGTCGCAACGCAGCTCTCCGGTCTCGTGTATCGTTTTCTCCCGTCCGCCCGGCAGCACAATCCGGTAGTGAACGCTGTAACGCTGGCCATCTTTCAACGCCTGCTGCACCAACGCGCTCATCCTGGCACGGTCATCAGGATGCACTTTCTGCATGAACAGTTCATCCGTAATCTCCGTGTCCCTCGGCACGAAAAAAATCCCGTAGAGCGTGTCGGACCACTTGACACGGTCAGTGGCCAGGTCCCATTCCCAACTGCCGAGATTGGCGATCCTCTGGGCCTCGGCCAGCTGGGCCTCGTTGCTCCGCAGCCTGCGCTCGGTGCGCTTTAGCTCGGTCAGGTCGATATAGTGCAGCACCACCCGCGACCATCTGCCGCCATCGCCCGGGGTGGCGTACAGTTCAATAAGCACCTCGCGCCGCTGGCCGCTCTGGGTCAGGATCACGGTCTCTTCCTTGATCAGTTCCTGCCCGGCCTGAAGGTGTTTCAGCACGCGGATCAGGGACATCACCGTCTCGGGGGCGAAAGTCGAGCGGAAAGCTTTGCGGTAACCGTCCAGCGAATCATTGTCGTGCAGGTCCAGGCAGGCCCGGTTGGCATTGACCACCCGGATCGAGCGGAAAAGCCGCCGGATGTAATTCTCATCCGCAGACAGGTTCTTGACCAACTCCGCGGTGTCCTTTTCCAGGAACGCGCGGAAATACCGCTGCGTGCGGCTCAGGTCGAGCTGCACGATGGCGATGGGGGACTTTTCGAACAGACTGCGGAAACGCAGCTCGCTCTCGCGAAGGGCTGATTCGGTCTTGCGCCGCTCGGCGATTTCCTCGTGCAGCGCCTCGTTGGCCTTGACCAAGTCCACCGTGCGTTTCTGGACCCGGCGCTCCAGTTCCTCGAGGATACTGCGCGCCCCGGACTGGCTGTCCGCGATCCAGGGTAGCCAGGTGTGCCAGCCTCCCACTCCGGAGGGATCGAACGAGTCGAGAATCCGCTCCGCCTCGGCCAGGCGCTTTTCGATTTCTTCGTACGAGAGTTTGACGGAAGAGTTCAAAAGTCCGTATCCGTTGTCAGGAGAGAAATCAGCAGAATGCTTATCCGGTTGCACCGCAGGCCGCAAGCCTCTGACTGGTCACTGCCCGCCGTGCGCAGATCAGTTGCGCGTCCCGCAGGTAATTAATCGGAATGAATTAACCTTAACTACACAAACTTAATTTTCCAGTCCTCCTGCATCCAACACCTGGCAGAACGCAATTTTGCTCCGGCAGATATTAACATTCAAGTTGCACCAGCCCGCAATCCACCATCAGCAAACTATCTTTTCTTTATGTATCAACACATTACAAGTTTCCCACCCACCCGGAACAGCCTGTCTGCTTTTTTCCGGGCTACCGTCTGGCAGCGGCCCGGCTATCAGGCCGCCGGAGCATGGAAAGATATTACTCCGCCCCTCAGAGGGATGTCAATATATTTCGGTCTCCACCCACCCGGAAAGCCGCCCCGGCCCGGGTGGATTCTCACAGTCAAGCTCCGGTCGATCACCTAAACCGGATGCAAATAAAAAAGGCGCCGTCCTGCTGCCACGACGCCCATCTTTATTCTGGTCGGGGCGGGCGGATTTGAACCGCCGACCTCCTGCTCCCGAAGCAGGCGCGCTAACCGGACTGCGCTACGCCCCGCGACCTTGCGAATAAATCATGAGTAAATAAAATAAGAAATCCATCAGGTTTTGGCTAGGATCATATGAGCCCGCCTCAGTGCAGCACATATTTGAACACCATGAACCCGCCCAGCAGAAGGAGCAGGAACACCATGCTCAAAAGGTTGAAATAACGGTCGATGAAATCCCGGATCGACGGGCCGAAGCTGCGGATCAGCCAGGCTACCAGATAAAATCGGGCCGAGCGGCTGAGCACGCTGGCCAGCATGAACACCGGGAAATTGACCGAGAACACTCCGGCCCCGATCGTGATCAGCTTGTACGGGATGGGGGTGAACCCGGCGGTGAACACGACCCAGAAATCGTACCGCTCGTACAGCGCTCGCACGTGCTCAAAAGACGCGGGGCTGAAACTGGGAACCCAGCGGTAAAACAGATCGCCCACCGCGGCCCAGGCCAGCGACCCGATCAGGTAGCCGGCCGCACCGCCCAGCACCGAGGCCAGGCTGCACCAGAAAGCGAAACGGAACGCCTTTTTGGGCTTGCCGATGCTCAGGGCGATAAGCAGCGCATCCGGCGGCACCGGGAAAAAGGAGGACTCGGCGAAAGCGTTCACGAACAGGGCCACCGGCCCGTAAGGGGTCTCGGCCCAGTGCAGGACCCAGTTGTAAAGCCGCCGCATCAGGCCCGGGCGTGCGGCGGCCGCTACACCCGGGGCGTTGTTTTCGGTCTGGGTGTCGCTCATCCGGAGCTGTTCCTTCCGATCAGGGGTACGAAACGGCAGAGATCAATTTTCTCACGCACTACACCGGTCGCATTCTTGCGCACCAGAACCATCTCCTGGCGCTCGGAGTCCCCCAGGGGCAGGACCATGCGCCCCTGTTCGGAGAGCTGGTCGAGCAGGACCGGCGGTATCTCCAGTCCGGCGGCGGACACCAGCACGGCGTCATACGGGCGGTACTTGTTCCAGCCCAGGGTGCCGTCCCCCACCATGATATTCACGTTGTACAGGTTCAGGCTGTCCAGCACGCGCCGCGCCTGACGAGCCAGGATTTCGATCCGCTCGATGGAAAACACCTGGTGGCAGAGCCTGGCAAGCAGCGCGGTCAGGAAGCCGCTGCCCGTGCCGATCTCCAGCACCCGCTCCCCGCCGCTCAGCCCGGCCAGCTCCAGCATCCGCGCCACGACATAGGGCTGCGAGATAGTCTGCCCCTCCGGCAATGGCAGGCTGATGTTGCGGTAGGCCTGGGCCTCCAGCGCCTGGGGTACGAAAAGGTGGCGCGGGGTGCGGCTGAACGCCTCCAGCACCCGGCTGTCACGGATGCCCTGCGCCGCAAGCTCCTCGACCAGACGGCTGCGCTGCTTGTCGAAATCCATCCGGCCCTTTCCCGGGGTGGAGAGTCAGAAAGTCCGCTCGAAACGGCTGAAACCTTCGAGACTGGGGTGATGGGTCATATCCAGCTGCAGCGGGGTGATTGTGAAAAAACCCTCGCTCACCAGGCGGAAATCGGAATTGTCCGCACCGTACCAGCGCGGGTTGACCCCGCCGATCCAATAGTAGACCTTGCCACGCGGGTCGGTCTTCTCGACCACGGTCTCGGCGTAATGCCGCCGCCCAAGGCGCGCCATGCGCACACCAGCGATAGGCTTTTCCCACCGCGGCAGGTTCACGTTCAGGAAAGTGTCGCGGGCCCAGTCCTCCGCAGCCAGGAAATCACCGATCAGCCCGGCCAGAATCGACTGCGCCCCGCTGTCGGCGATACGCTCCATGTCCCACGAGGAAAGCGACATCGAGCGCGCCCCGAGCAGAGTCCCCTCCAGCGCCCCGGCCACGGTGCCAGAGTACAGGACATCATCGCCCAGGTTGGGGCCGTGGTTAATCCCGCTGAACACCGCATCCGGGGTGCGTTCCAGCAGCACCTGCGAGGCCAGAAGCACGCAATCGGTCGGGGTCCCGTCCACCGCGTAATGATCGTTGCCGAACGAGGTTATCCGGAGCGGACGGTGCAGAGTGATAGAATGGCTGCACGCGCTCTGCTCGGTCTTGGGGGCCACGATAATCACCCGTCCGAGCGGACGAAGAATATCAGCCAGCACACGTATTCCAAGGGCCTCGTACCCGTCGTCGTTAGTCAACAGAAACAGTTTTTCCGACAAAGCATCCACCCTTCTTTGTCCTATCCGGCCCCGGCTCACGGCGCATGCCGCTCAGCGAGCCGGGAATATAGCCCGCTCACGCAGGATCAGTCAACAGTTCCCAAAGCTCTCCCGCTTATACTCCCTTTCTCATCACCTTCCCGGCCAGGGCGCTGACCCAGGCGCGCGGCAGCAGGCGCGCCACCAGGCCGGCCAGACGCCCGGTCGGGGCGCTCACGGTCATGCGGCGGCCCAGACCTTTCAAGGCCCAGCGCACCACATCCGCCGGGTCATCCCGGTGCGGGGCGCTGATCTCGCGCTCCGGGTCGCCCCCGGCCGCCACGCGGTGGAACTCAGTCTCCGTGCTGGCCGGGCAGAGGCTCAGCACATCCACTCCGGTGCCTTTCAGCTCCGGGGCCAGGGACTCGCCCAGCATCAGGTCAAAAGCCTTGGTCGCCGAGTAGGCCGAAATCCAGGGCCCCGGAAAATAGCCCAGGACCGAGGAGACCAGGATCAGCGCCCCGCGTCCGCGGGCAAGCATGCCGGGCAACAGACGGCGGGCCAGGAGCACGGTGTTGGTGCAGTTGAGCGTGACCATCCGCTCCAGGGCCGCCTCATCCTGGTCCACGAGACTGCCGTAATAGCCCACCCCTGCGTTCAGCACGGCCAGATCGATCCGTGTGCCGCCCAGGGAGTTCCAGAGGCTCTCCACAGCACCCTGGGCGGCCAGGTCCTGCTCCAGCACCAGGGTCTGCACGCCGTTACGCTCGCTCAGCTCGGCGGCCAGCGATTCCAGCCGGTCGCGACGGCGGGCGGTGAGGACCAGGTTCATCCCCTCGGCGGCAATCGCCCGGGCGAATTCCAGCCCTATCCCGGCCGAGGCCCCGGTGACCAGCGCCCACTGGCCGTATCTTTTCAGGTTGTACGTCACGCGCACCTCCGGGTGACAGGTTGAGAGCCGCCTGTTTCAGCCATAAAATATAATCTTTTACGCGCGGGAATCAAAGGTGAAGCGAGGCGGGCGAAGACAAGCTTTATCCATACGGCAGGAGCAGTACGCGATACAATCGAGGCTGTCCACGATTCATGGCAGCCCGGCCGACCGCCTCCCCCTTTTTCGAAGGGGGATTGGGTGGAATTTAATCCTGCAATCGGGCGCGGCCTTCCATGCCCGTCGTCACACTATTTGTCCTTTCGGTCTGACCCGAAAGGACCGAAGGGCGCTTGGGGCCGCCCGGGGCGCACACATGGGTGCGCCCCTGCAGTAAGGCTCGGACTTTGGAGAGCACCTGCCTCATTTCTCCTCTACCACCACCAGGCCGTACTGCCCGAACCCCGGCACCTGAAATGTGATCTGTCCCGCTCCCGCGGCGGCGAATTCCAGCGGCACGGGGTTGTCCTGTTCGGGGCTGAGGAATTTGACCGCCCGCACTTTCGCCCGTTCCAGGGCCAACTGTGCCCGGAACGCCACGAGCGGGTGCGCCGGGTCGTAGTTGACAAAGTGCAGCAGGGTTTCGCTTGTCTCCGGGCGGCGCACGATCTCCAGGGCCGTGGTCAGCGGGGCCTCGGCCTGCACCGAAAGGCCACGCGGAAGGTTATCCGACACTGCATGCAGGATTTCCTCGTGGTTTGCGGGCAGGACCCACTGGCTGGCCGGGAACTGCCAGCCCTCGGCCGGGGTGACTTTCATCCCCGGAGCGATCGGAGGGACATACACCAGCTTGCCTTTGCCGAGTTCCCGCACAGACACCGTGGACGGCCGACCGTCCCCCAGGGCCGCGAGCAGGGGATTGACAGTCCGCGCCTGACGGTACTCGTTCAGGTATCCGCTTTCGCCGCTGAACACCAGCGTGCCGCCCTCGCGTGTAAAGGTCAGAAGGCGTTCCAGCACGTTCAGTGACAGGCTCTCCTGGCCCGCCAGGATCACGGCCTGGTAGCGCGACAGGCTGTCGGTCTGCTCGTCATATATGATATCGAACGGCACATGGTGCTGGATCAGCACTTGCTCAGCCAGGGTCGCCTCGATCCAGGGCCCGCCCACGCTGTAGGCCATCGAGGGCCAGCTTCGCAGCACGGCCACATCCGCGATATTGCTAACCCCGGTATAATAGCGCTGCGAATATTCTCGGAAAAACTCGGCCAGGGCCGAGAAATGCCGCTCGGCGTAGTGGTTGTCCCCCAGGCCCAGCCAGCCGTAACCCGGAATCGGCTTGACGTAGTTGAACGCCATCTGCTCGGCCAGCTCCATGTCCGGCCCGCCGTTGGGGCAGGCGATCCCCAGGCGGCGTCCGGTCTTATAGGAGCGTATCTCGCTCACCAGCGCGCCGGTGGAGGAGTCGAGGCCGGGGGCCACGCCCGGGATGTCGAAGCAGAAGAAATCGCAGCGCCCGGCGAACAGCGGGTGGTAGACCGCGTTCTCCCAGATGCGGTTGAGGCTGTAGACGCCCTTGAGGTTGAACCCCACCGCGATGTGCGGGTCACGCGCCTTGATATAGTTGTAGAACTCGCGGCACTGGTCGGCCAGGGACTCGCAGCGGAACGCGATCCACTCCTGTAGCACCGGGTCATCGATAGCGGCCAGGTCCTCCGGGCGGTTGAAATCATCCCACTGGCTGGGCTGCAGCCAGTCCGTGTCCGGGTAGCCGAAACGTGCCCGGGCCGCCTCGGGCGTGGGGTAGCGCCGGTGCAGGAACTCGTGGAAGGCTTTCATGCAGCGCTCGCAGCGGCAGCTCTTGGGCTCCTTGCGCAGAAGGTAGTTGTCGAAGAAAAATTCATCCGCGTGCAGGGAGTCGATCCCTACATCCAGCACGCGCTTGATGTAGGCGCGCCAAGCCGGCTCGTTGGGGCAGGCGAAATGACGCCAGGTCTGGGCCTCCACGATGTAGGGCACCGGGCGGCCGTACTGGTCGCGCTGCTCCCAGCCCTGGGCCGCGGGCACCTCTCGGTAGAATGTCTCGGTGAACATGGTGCCGCCCAGGTAGAGGCTCACTTTCATGCCCTGCTTATGCATGCTTTCGGCGGCGCGCATGCTGTTGTGTATCTCGGGCATCTCGGTCTCCAGGCCGAAGCCCTTGAAAAAGTGCAGCCGTCCGTAGCGCGCCCCCAGAGCAGCCATGCGGGCGATGTTCTCGGATGAGTGCTGGCGCTCGTAGCGTTCGGGCCAGTCCTCGGGCATTTTCCCCTTGCGCTGGCTGAACATCAACGGCTCGTGGCTGAACCAGACCACCTCGGCGGCCCGGGCCTTTTTCTCGCGGGCCGCGCGCTCGAAACGGCTTTCGGCCGGGAGCGAGGAACAGCAAAGTGCAAGCAGGGCCAGGCAGGCAAGCAGCGTGTTTTTCATCGTTGGCTCCATCGTTTTCGGGAGGTCGTTTCCGGCTGAATCCAGCGCTGCTCCAGATTACCGGCAAGCGCCGCCGGAAGCAAGATTTTCCGCTTTCTTCGGGGAGCCTCCGCCGCGCAGACACTCCTTGACACATCCCCATTGACTATCAATATTTAGCCCGGCGTTGCCTGTGACGAAATCGGCACCCACTCGGCGCGCCAAATCCCCAACCGGAAAACGATCTCTCTTCCATTTCCGCGTTTCAACTCCTTCCTGGAGGCATGAATGGACAAGCTTGGCCCAAGCATCGACCGCCGCACGTTCCTCAAAAGCACCTCGGTCTCGGCCGCGGCCCTGGGTGCTCTCAGCCTGGCCGGACCGCTTTCCGCCCTGGCCGCCGGGTCCAAGATGCGCCTGGCCATGGTCGGCACGGGCAGCCGTGGCACCGGCATGTGGGGCACCCCCCTGCTGGAGGACTATTCCGACCTGCTCGAATTCGTCGGCCTGTGCGACATCAACCCCGAGCGGGCCGTGGTGGCGCAGTCGATAATCGGCACCAAGGCGCCCACGTTCACCGATTTCGACCTGATGATCAAGACCACCCGTCCGGACGCCGTGATCGTGACCACGGTGGACGGCTACCACTGGAAATATGTCTGCCGGGCGATGGAACTGGGCTGCGACGTGATCTGCGAAAAACCGCTCTGCACCGAGGCGGCCCAGGCCCAGGCGATCATCGACACCCAGAAAAAGACCGGGCGCAAGCTCACGGTCACGTTCAACGCGCGCCACGGCAGCAGCTCGATGAAGCTCAAAGAGCTGCTACTTTCGGGCGAGATCGGCGAAATCTACGAGGCCAATTATGATGAGTTCCTGGACCGCAGCCACGGCGCCGACTATTTCCGCCGCTGGCACGCTTTCCGTCAGAACTCGGGCAGCCTCTACTGCCACAAGGCCTCGCACCATTTCGACGAGCTGAACTGGTGGATCGAGTCCGACCCGCTGGAGGTCACCGCCCACGGCAAGTTGAATGTCTACGGCTTCAACGGCCAGTTCCGCCACGCCAACTGCCGGGTCTGCACTTTCAAGAAAAATTGCCCGTTCTTCTGGGATATCACTACGAACCCCGAATACATGAAACTGTACGTGGAGTGTGAGGACAGCGACGGCTACTATCGCGACGGCTGCGTGTTCCGCAACGGGATCGACATCTACGATACGATGGTTTCGCAGATCCGCTACGCCAGCGGCGTGCTGGTCAACTATTCGCTGAACGCGGCCGTGCCCTACGAGGGCCAGTTCATCGTGTTCAACGGCAGCAAGGGCCGGATCGAGTTGCGCAATTTCAACAAGCAGCCCTGGCAGGAAAAGAACGATGCTGAAATCCGCCTGACCAAGATCGACGGCAGCACCACGGTCATCCCGGTGGCGGCCGAGGTGGGCGAGCACGGCGGCGCTGACAAGCGTATCCGCGACATGATTTTCCGCCCCAGCGGAGCCGACCCGCTTGGGCAGAAAGCCGGGATGCGCGCCGGCCTGATGAGTTCGCTGATCGGGATCGCCAGCTACACCTCGATCGACGAGCGCGGGACAGTCAAGATCGACGACCTGGTCAAATGGGCTTGATTGCCAGCGGCGATTGAAGTTAATGTTATCCGAAGGAAGGCCCGCTCCATCGGAAGTGTGGCGGGCCTTCCTATTGCCGAGAACGGAGACCGGTCCGGGCGGACTTGCCGGGGCCGCGGCTCTCCGAGACAGATGGGGACAGGATGGACATGCTGACTGAAAGAACGATGCTCTGGCTGCGGCGCTCGGGAGTGTTTGCCGCTGTCGCCGCGGTGCTGGTCCTGCTGGCCGCAGGTTGCGCCAGCGGGCCGAAAGAGGCCGCGGACGCAGTTTATTACAACGGACGGGTGGTGACCCTGGACAGTGTCAGCACCCTGGCTGGAGGCATCGCCGTGCGCGGCGGACGGATCATGGCCGTGGGGACCGACCCTGTAATCCTGCAACTGGCCGGGCCGCAGACCCGCAAAGTCGACCTGGGAGGAAAGACTGTCCTTCCTGGCCTGATCGAGGCGCATGCCCATCCGGAAAGCGCCTCCACGAGCGAGCTGGCCGACTCGGTGCCGGACGTTCACAATATCCCGCAGCTTCTGGGCTGGCTCAAGGCCGAGGCCGACGGGCGTCCGGACGGGGAATGGATCGTGCACCCGAAGCTGTTCTTCACCCGCCTGACCGAGCTGCGCGCCCCAACCCTGGCCGAACTCGACTCCGTGGCCCCGAACAATCCGGTGTTCCTGGACGGCTCCTACGGCGGATCGATCAACAGCGCGGCCATGCGCGCCAGCGGGATAACCGAGAAAACCCGGCACGACGGCCTTCTGCGCGACAGCAAAACCGGCAAACTCAACGGACTGGTGCGGTTTACCGCATTCGACCTGCTCAAGGCGCCGGACCTGGACAACTATTCCGAAGCCGAGCGCGAGGAGGCCCTGGTCCGCATGATCGAACGCTACAACGCCGCCGGGTTCACCAGTGTCACCAGTGGCGGCCTGCGCCACGGCCATACCGCTATCTGGGACAGCCTGCGCGCCCACGGCAAGCTGAATATCCGTGTGTTCGAGAATATCTATATCGATTTCCCGCTCAAGGGGCGCACCCAGGACGAGATACGCGCCAGCGTGTCCGCCCTGGGCAAGGGCACCGGCACGGGCGATGACTGGATCCGCACCGGACGGCTCAAGGCCGTGTTCGATGGCGGAATCCTGACCGGAACGGCCTACCTCAGCCAACCCTGGGGTTCCAAGGCCAACGCCCTTTTCGGGATCGACGACCCCAACTACCGCGGCATCCTGCGGGTGAGCCTGGAGGAGTTCACGTCCCTCAGCCGGGCCGGGGCCGAGAACGGCTGGTCCATGACCTCGCACGCCACGGGCGACGGATCGGTGGACATCATGCTAAGCGCCTACGAGGCCGTGGCCAAGGAGCGGGATATCCGCCCCTTGCGCTTCTCCATCATCCACGGCAATTTTTTCAGCCCCGGGAACATCCGGCGCATGAAAGAGCTGGGCGTGATCGCCGAGTCGCAGGCCGCCTGGTTCTACAAGGACGCGGATGCCATGCTGGCGATCCTGGGCCCCGAGCGGCTGAAGGATTTCCACGACTACCGCAGCCTGGTGGACGCCGGGGTGGTGGTCAGCGGCGGCAGCGACCACATGGTGCGCCTGGACGACCGCACCTCGATCAATCCCTACAGCCCCTGGCTCGCCATGTGGAGCATGATCACCCGGCGCACCGAGCGCGGCAGCGTGATCGACCCGGAACAGGCGGTCACCCGCGAGGAGGCCCTGCGTTTCTACACTGTGAACAACGCGTTCACCACCTTCTCGGAGAACGAGAAAGGCTGCCTCACTCCCGGCCGTCTGGCCGATTTCATCGTCCTGGACCGCGACTATTTCAATTGTCCGGAGGATGAGATCAAGGACATCCGGGTGCGGCTTACCGTGGTGGATGGCCGCGAGGTCTGGAGCGCGCAGTGAGAATGATTCAGGGCCCGGCCGCACGGCCCGAATAACTGGATGGACAATGTTTCGGGAGAGAAAGCCGGGATGAAGATCAAGCTCGCCTACGGGAAAGAAGGTCTGGAGATCGACCTGCCGGACAGCCTGCAGCCGAAAGTGCTGGAGCCGGTCTACACGCAGGGCCTGCCCGACCCGGAGGGTGCGCTGCGCGAGGCCCTGCGACGCCCGATCGGCTGTGCGCCGCTGTGCGAGCTGGCCCGCGGCAAGGGAAAGATCGGCATCGTTTTCAGCGACATCACCCGTCCCACCCCCAACCGCCTGCTGGTCCCGGCCATACTGGACGAGCTGGGGGCGGAGGCGCGCGGGCGGGTGGTGCTGTTCAACGCCACCGGAACTCACCGCCCCAACACCCCGGATGAACTGAAAACGATGCTGGGTGAGGAGATAGCCTCAAGCTATCCGATCATCCAGAACGAATCCGGCGACCGTGGGTCGCACCTGTCTGTCGGCAGAACCGCCGGCGGCAACGAGGCCTGGCTGCACAGGGAATACCTGGACTGCCCGGTTAAAATCCTCACCGGGTTCATCGAGCCGCATTTCTTTGCCGGGTTCTCGGGCGGGAGCAAGGCCTGCATGCCCGGGCTGGCCCATATCGACACGATCCTGCGCAACCACAGCGTGGCCAACCTCGACAATCCCAAGGCCTCCTGGGGCGTGACCGAGGGCAATCCCGTGTTCGATGAGATTAGCCAGGTAACCGCCCTGGCAGAACCCGCCTTTCTGGTTAACGTGACCCTCAACCGCGACAAGCGGGTCACCGGTGTGTTCGCCGGCCACTGGCGCCAGGCCCACGCGGCCGGCTGCGAGTTCGCGCGTGAACGGGCCATGCTGCGGGTGAACGCGCCGTTCGACATTGTGGTGGGCAGCAACTCGGGCTACCCCCTGGACCTGAACCTCTACCAGAGCGTCAAGGGGATGAGCGCGGCGGCCAACATAGTCAAGCCCGGCGGTGCGATCATCGTGGCCGCTGACTGCTGGGACGGCATCCCGGAGCATGGCGAATTCTCCCGGCTGCTGCGCGAGGCCACGAGTGTGGACAGCCTGCTGGCGACCCTCCACGAGCCGGGTTTCCAATCGCAGGACATGTGGCAGGCCCAGCTCCTGGCCATGATCTGCAAAAAAGCCGAGGTGTATGTCTACAGCCGCAACCTGAGTGACGGGCAGATCAAGAGCTCGCATCTGAAGCCCTGCCGCGACATCGAGGGCACGGTGCGGGCGCTGGCCGCGAAAGCAGGCCCCGCGGCCCGGATCGGCGTGCTGCCAGAGGGCCCGCAGACTGTGCCGTACATCGCCTGAGGGCAGGATCGGAACCAATGTTAAAAAGCACCGGGGCGGGTCAAATGACCCGCCCCGGTTGTTTATCCCGTAGAACCAAATACGCTCGCGACTCAGTACCGCAGGCCGTAGACCACGACCGGCCCCTGGTTGCCGCCGCCCTGGCCCACGACCATCAGGACGAGATCGCGCGCCGGGTCATAGGCCACGCTACGGTTCTGGGACAGCGTGATCCCGGCCTCGCGATCCTCCGGTTCCGGGATGTTGAGCCTGCGCCAGGTGTTGGCGGATGGTGAATAGGCCCAGGCCTCACCCGCCGCGCCGCTGTTTCCGGGCTGACGGCTCCAGGTGAGGAACAGGTCGCGCTGCGGCAGGTAGACCGCCTCCCGCGCGCAGACCGGGGCCGGGCCGCCGCCCTCGACACGCGGCTCCAGACGGGTCCAGAGTCCGCTCTGCAGACTGAAACACCACATCTCGTTGCGCTCGACTCCGCCGCCGTGGAGCCACAGGCAGTCGCGTCTGGAGTCGTAGACCAGGGCGGTCATCTCATAAAGGTTCTGCGGCCAGGGTCCGCCCCGGGTCAGTTTCCGCCACTGTCCGGCCGCGACATCCAGCCGGTAGACCGAGTTGTCCACCACCTTCTCACCCTGGAACTCGGTCATGTCCGGACGGTCATCCTTCCCCACCGCGCCCCAGTTGTAATCCACTGCCATCACGCCCCTGGGCGTGCTCACGGTCAGGTCCAGGCCGGGCAACCCCGAGGCGATGATCCTCCAGCGGTCGGTGGCCGGGTTGAAACTCCAGGTGACCCATTTCTGGTAGCCGAACCCGTCACCCGTGCTGTCCTTCTGCGGCCAGTACGATCCGAGCACCTCCGGACTGTAGCCGCTTGTCAGGAAAATCATCTTGGTGTTGATCACCGTGCGGCTCAACGGGTCCCAGGCGTAGACCTTCCGTCCGTGGCGCACCCAGGGCGCGCCGGAGAAAGTCACTCCGTGCAGGTTGATCCCGTGGTGCCAGACCCGTCCGGGGTACTCGGGCAGCAGGGGACGGCTGCGCCAGGTGTTCTGCGCCACATCGAACAGGTCGTACTCGCCGCCGCCGTAGCCGCAATGGCCGCCGCCCCAGTAGACCAGGCAGCCCGCCTGCGGATCGAATGTGCAGGAGCCCCAGGTGCGCAGCTCGGCCCGCCGTCCAGCCTCAGGCAGACGGACCCAGCGCCCGCGCGGCAGCGCGGCCAGTGCATCGCGCATCCGGGCGCCGCGGGCCGTATCCGGGAGCGTTCCGGCCAGTGCCGCCTCCAGGCTGCGCCTCAACTCAATCCGACGGGGTGGCACGGGAACCGACCTGTCCACCAGAGTTTTGCTCTCGATCCGGTAAAGATAAGTCGTGCGCACGGTGAACTGCTCATCGCAGTTGCGGTCATCCTCCGGCCGCTCGCTGCTGGTGGCCAGTACTATCAGCCGCCGCTCGGGGTCGATGTCCGCGGCGATATACCAGCCCTCCGGAACCTCCCCGGCCAGGGCGTACCAGCGGTCGGCGCAGGGATCGTAACCCCACATGTCGCGGCGCGCTCCCTCGCGGCCGTAGCCACCGCCGATCACGACCAGGCCCGTGGAGGGATCGTAGACCGTGAAATGTCCGGCCCGCGGCGGCGGGGCGAAGCGTGCCTGCGAGACCTGCCAGGTGCGCGTGCGGGTATCGTAGAGCCATGTGTCGGACAGGAAGAGGCTCTGGCCATCCCCCCCGAACAGCACGAGCCGGCGGTTTTTCGTGTCGCAGACCAGACGGGTCGCCACGCGCGGCGGCGGCTCGTATCCGCCTGTCTGAAGCCTTCTCCACTGCCCTTCCCCACAACTGTAAATCCAGGTGCCCGCATAGCCGCGCAGATCGCCCTCCGGCCAGCGCTCGGCCACGTTGCCTCCGCCGACCAGCACGATCTCGTCATTGAACGGGTCGTAGCAGAGCGAGCCGCCCAGGACCGGCGGCGGGCTGTCTGCACCCGCGATGTCCGACCACACGCGGCTGTCGATATTGTAGGCCAGGGTGCGGCCGCCGGTGAAATACACCATCCGGCGGCGCTTGGTGTCGAAAGTCACCTGATCGTAGACCACGTTGAGGTCGGGGCGCAGCACGCCATCTCGCTCGGCCAGACCGGTGCGGTAGCTACCGGTGGTTATCCCGTGGTAGAACTTGCTCAGGTGCATGGGCGGCAGGGAGTCGGCCCACAGGCTCTCTTTGCCGCGGGGCAGGACATTCAGCCAGCGCAGACTGTCCGGGTCGAACGCCACCAGGTCGTACTCGGTGTTGTCCTCCCAGGGGATGTCCGGGTTGCCGTAGATGTAGACATTCCACTCGTGATAGCCCCAGAGCAGGAAGCGGCCCTGGTCGGGGACAAAGCGGAACGACGAGCAGCGCCGCGCGCCGAACTGGTCCTGACGAACCTGCACCCAGGTGTTGGCCGGGATATCGGGCCGGAATGGCCGCCCGGTGCAGGCGATGGCAAGCAGGAATACGAGCAGGAGCGATATGGCGTGTCGTGACATGGCGTTCTCCGCGACGGTTTCTTGCCGCTCTGTGATCAGGTCATTCCAGCATCCAGAGGTCGCCGCTCTCGCGCACCCCAAAATCGCTGGCCGGGCGGCCCCGGAAATACTCGCTCAGGCCGTGGGCGCTGCTGTCGGCCCATTCCGGATGGGCCAGCAGCTCGTTCAACGTGGCCAGCCGGCCGTTCTCCGGGTTGACGAAGAAGACTCCCAGTTCGGCATCCAGAAGGGTCAGGCCGCCCCGGTACGCGGCCCCGGCCACCCAGTGGTGCGGCCAGCCCCAGGTGTTCGTGGGACCGTCCTTGTAGCAGAGCACCGCGGCTTTGAACGGCTGGCCGGAGCTGTCCGGAATGTGGCGGATCAACTCGCACAGAAGGTCGGCGTAGGAGTTGCAGAACGCCGCGCCGCAGCGCAGGGTGCCGGTCGGCCCCAGCGGCGAGGTGACACTCTCGCCCGAACCGCTCGAGAGCATCACTCCAGGCTGGCAGAGAATAAGGGCCGCGGCGGCCAGGCGGGTGTCGTCATCCGCGAAGCGGCGGGTGATCAATGCGGCCAGGGACGCAAACGGATCAGCCTGACGCAGGTCGACTTTAAGGCTGTCGCCGCTCAGCAGGTCGAGGCCATCCGGTGAGCGGTGGAACGCGGGCAGACGGTCCAGGACGTAGCGGGCCAGTTTCCATTGGTAGTCCGCCTCGCCAGTCTGCGGACGAGGCGCGCTGAAACTCCCGGTCGGGTTATGGGTCAGCAGGAGGCCGCGTTTCCAGCCCAGGACATAACGGCCCCACTCTCGTCCGTCCAGCCCCAGCACCAACTCGCTTCTCATCAGCTCGTGCGGGTCGATTGCGAACTCGAAACTCAGCTCCGGTGTGGTGGCAGTATATTCCCGCTCCTCGAACACACCCTGGTAATTGAGGGTGGCCACGCGCACTTTGCGCGGCATGGCCGCTCCGGGTGCAAAGACGATCCGGCCGCTGTTCTTTCCCCAGGAAAGAGGCCCCAGTTCCACGGACTGCAACAGGGCCGGAGGCGCGCCCAGGTAGAGGTCGCCGAAATACAGCGGTGCCCAGGCCCGGTTGGAGTCGGGGCACCAGAGGCTCGTTTCCTCGCCGTTGACGGCGCGGTAGCGAGCCACGTTCAGCCCGAGCACGGCCCAGTCGGCGGCGGAGCGGATCGTATCCGGCAGACAGATATCGAAACGGGCGGTCCAGCCGTCCGTGTCCAGGTGCGCCTCGGCACTCACCTTGAGGCGGCTCGAATCCTCGCGGACAGAGCGGTCCGGGCTGAGGTGGTTTTCGGCCACGCTATAGGCCCACTGCTGCGACTGTCCGTCCGGCGAGAGCGCGATCCGCTCGAAACGATGGTGGTCATGGGCCGGGTCCAGATGGACCTCCAGCCGGTCATCCGGGAAATAGAAATCAAAATCACGCTTGAGCGCCCCCGGCTCGCTCTCCTGGCAGCGCACCTCCAGGCGCAGCGTGCGGCCGTCCGTGGCCGCATACAGGGCAGTTGCCGCGCGCGGGTGCAGCGCGCCGTCCAGTCCCAGCTTGCCGGGCAGGCCCGCCGGGTTGCGGCCGAAACGGTCGACAAAATTCCCCAAAAAAGTCAGGTGCTCCAGGTCCTTGCCCAGCGGCAGCACCGCCCGGGACGCGATGGCAGGTGTCTCGCTGCGCAACAACCCCGGATAGGGCGCGTTGGGCAAGTCCTGGCGCAGGTTCGGCCCCTGCACCAGGCCGGTCGACACCACCACTGGAAAGGCCATCAGCAAGACTGCCATGAAACCACGCCTGCGGCGAAAAGATGAGATAAACATCCCGTTCATGGTAACCTCGTTCCGGACCTCAGAGATAGGTAGCGGGGAGGCATTACCTCACCGCCCGAAAAAGCAGTTTATTCAAATTTGAGGTCTGGATCGCCGCTCTGCAAGCGCAGCTCGTACAGACGGCGCGCCATCATCGCCTGGGCCTCTTTGACCTCCGGCTTGCCGTAAAGGTTGTGCAGCTCCTGGGGGTCGTTCTGAAGGTCGTAGAGCTCGAACTCGTGGTCCGGGAAATCGTAGTACTCGATGTATTTCCATCGTTTTGAGCGCACGCCTTTGTTCGGGCGGACCATGTGCCAGTCCGGGTAGGCATAGTACTCGTACAGGAAATCCTCGCGCCAGTCGCAGGGATTGTCACCCTCCAGCAGCGGACGCAGGCTGCGGCCATCCACCTCCCGCGGGATCATCAGGCCGGCGTAGTCCATGATCGTGGGTGCGAAATCGATGTTCAGGGCGAAACGGTCGATCACCGTGCCGGGCCGCACCCGACGCGGGTAACGGATCAGCATCGGGATACGCAGCGAGGGCTCGTACATCAGGCGCTTGTCGAAGAAATTGAACTCGCCCATGAAATAGCCGTTGTCCGAGGTGAAAATTATCAGGGTATTCTCGGTCAGGCCCAGGCGGTCCAGCTCATCCAGGATGCGCCCCACGTTCTCGTCCACCCCCACCAGCACACGGTAATAGTTGCGCATGAACTCCTGCCAGTCCTTGACATAGGAGTAGGTCCCCTCGCCGCCGATTTTCATGTCCGCCTCGCGCACGGCGCGCGGCTTGCCGGCGTAATCGGTCTCGAACGTGGCCGGCTTCGGGAACACCACGTCCTTGAACAGGTCCTTGTGCCGCTCGGCCGGGGTGCACACCTGGTGCGGGGTCTTGAACCAGTGGCAGACGAAGAACGGCTTTTTCTCCGCCGCGGACTTGCGGATGAATTCGAGGGTGTGATCGGCCAGGATATCCTCGACCCAGCCCTTGTATTCCTTTTCCGGTTCCTGGTTTTCCTGGATCAGCGGGTCGATGTACTGGCCCTGGCCGCGGAAACCGAAATAATAGTCGAACACGCGATCCCGTCCCCAGGGCTTGTTGTGCCACTTACCCACGAACGCGGTGCGGTAGCCGCACTCGCGGCGGGCGCGTTCCAGCACAGTCACCTCATCCAGCGGGAAAGTGCCCTCGTTGATCCGCACGCCGTTGTTGTGCGAGTACTTACCTGTCAGGCAGGTGGCCCGGCTGGGGCCGCAGAGGGAGTTGGTGACGAAGGAATTGGTGAAATAGGCCCCCTCGCTGGCGATACGGTCCATGTTGGGGGTTTTGAGGAACGGATTGCCGGCCCGCGAGAGCGAGTCCCAGCGCTGGTCATCGGTCATGAAAAAGATCACGTTGGGGCGGTCGGCATTCGGGTCGACAGTCTCCGCACCCTCCGATTTGACCTGCACCGCCAGGGCGCCCAGGGCAGCGGCTGCCCCGGCCCGCGCGAAATCCCGTCTCGAAATCCTCTCCATCTGTCTGCCTCCTCGGGTTGAGCTTAAGGGATGGAAACCGGCCCGCAAGCCGCCGGCTCCCGGCTCGATGGATCACACACGACAATGATTTGTTCTGTTATCAACGGTAGCGGAAAGCCCAAACCCGCAGCCTGTCCCCGCTGTTGCGGGATTTCTCGAAATGCAGGAACACGTTGTGCTTAGTGTCGTACTGCATGAGGTAATTCATGCCGTACAGCTCGGGGGATTCGATCTCCAGACGCTCCCAGCGGCGACCCTGGCTGTGGTAGATAAAAGTCACCGCCCGTCCGCCGGGATTGCTGTACTGATCCTTGTAGTCGTTGGCCAGGTAGAGCAGCACGTGGCTCTTCGTATCGTAAGCCACAGCCGCACCGTTAGCCGGAAGGATATGGCCATCGACCGGGGTCACGTTCCACTTGCGGGCCACGGAATCATAGGCGTAGAGCGTGGTGTCGCCGCTGTTGTTGCCGATAAGAAGCACCTGACCGGCAAAGCTGTCGTAGACCGGATTGAGGTGCCAGCCCGGCTTGCTGGGGGCATCATACTGCACCCAGCGGCCGGCGGCGCGGTCGAGTTCCCAGGTCAGCGAGCCGTTATGGGCCAGCATCACCTTGCGCCCCGGGTCGAAAACGGTCCCGGCGGCGAATACGTTGGGCGCCCCGGTGTCCAGGCGCTGCCAGGTTTTGCTGTCCGGATCGTACTCCCAGTGCGAGGGCCTCAGGCTCACCCACCAGTTCTCACCCGTGAACATCGGGTAGCGCTTTTCCGGCTCGAACCGCGCGTGCAGCGGTCCGCTCACCACAACCACCCGGCCCACGGTCGGGTCCCAGTCGACATCGCCGAAAGTGTGCATGGCCCAGGGACGGCCGCTTTCGGTGACACACTGGCTGTCGGGCAGTATCCGGTAGCTGCTCTTGGGGTCCTGCTCGTAATCCTTGCTCCAGGCCAGAGTTTCGAGGTCCAGCCGCCAGACCGAGTTGGACTCGCCTTTTTCCAGCGGCGTGGGCGCATGGGTGTCCGAGCCGACAAACAGCACCAGGCCCTTTTCCGGGATGATTGTAGCTCCGCCGTGGAACACCTTGGGCGCGGCCTCGCCTGTGGTGGGCACCGCGACCCAGCGTCCGGCGGGCAGCGAGTCCCAGTCGAAAGCCCGGGCCGGCCGGGCGACGCTCAGGCCGAGCAGTAGACAACAAAGAGCATAGGTGCGCAGGGTCATGGCTGTCTCCGATGATAAACCGTATCGGTTGCCGCTGCGGGCAGGGGCTTGCCGTTCTGGCATAGTCGCTCATTACTGTACGACCATTCCAATGCAATTATTCACTCCCCGGGCCGCGGGGGCAAGTTTTATGGCAAAGCTGAAGAGAAACGGGCTGATTTTTCCGTTTTCCTCTTGCAAAAAACGAGAGAAACGCTATATTATGACTTGTTTATCTTTTTATCTGGTTTGCTACCGGCTCGAAAATGAGGGCCGGTTGTGCTGTCAACAACTTATGCGCATACTGAATCATGGGGGCCGTTACCGGGTCCAGGTGGAAAATAAGCCCCTGGCGGCCCGGGAACAACTCTTTCAACCGTAGCGCCGGAGAGAAAATGAGCGAGCTTATCGACAACCGCGCCCAGAGGATAAAGACTCTCAAGGAAATCATCACCCGCCTTCACGCCGGCGAGGACCCGGAGAATGTGAAGGCCCTGCTGGCCGGGATCGTGCGCGAGACCGATTCCACCGAGATTGCGGCCATGGAGCAGGAGCTGATGGCCGAAGGGATGTCGGTGGCCGAGGTGCAATCGATGTGTGACCTGCACTCGGCCGTGCTGCGTGACTTTATCAAGCCTGTCGGACCGATGTTGATTCCGGCCGGGCACCCGGTGGATACCATGATGCGCGAAAACGAGGCCCTGCTGACGCTCTGTTCCGGAATACGCGGCACGCTGGAGACAGTTGCCGCCCTGGACGATTCGGACTCGGCGGCCGGGCCTCTTGAAAGCCTGCGCGGACAGTACAACGAGCTGATGGATGTGGAAAAGCATTACCGCCGCAAGGAGAACCTATTGTTCGCGGTCCTGGAACGCCACGGAGTTTCCGGCCCGAGCAAGGTGATGTGGGGCAAGGACGATGAAGTGCGCGCTCTTCTCAAGGAACTGGGCGCGGCCCTGGCCGGCGGGGGTGACAACGCGGCCGAGTGGAAAGTGGCCGCCCCGGCCCTGACCGGTCCCACCCTGGCCGCGGTCGAGGAGATGGTGTTCAAGGAGCGGCAGATCCTTCTGCCCATGGCCCTCCAGACCCTGACCGCGGACGAGTGGGCCGAGATCTGGCGCCAGTCGCCCGAGTACGGCTGGTGCCTGGTGGAGCCGGGAGCCGATTACGCTCCGGCCGAGGCCGTCGTGCCGGGTAAGCCCGCTCAGATCGCAAGCGGCGAGGCGCTACATTTCCCCACCGGCAGCTTGAGCCTTGAGCAGCTCCTGGGCATTTTCCGCTCCCTGCCGGTGGATATCACGTTCGTGGATGACCAGGACCGGGTGGCGTTCTTCTCCGAGGGCGACAAACGTGTTTTCTCGCGCAGTAAAGCCATTATCGGCCGCAAGGTGCACCACTGCCATCCGCCAAAATCGGTGCATATCGTGGACAGAATATTGAGCGATTTTCGCTCGGGCGAGCAGAGCGTGGCCGAGTTCTGGATCCAGAAAGACGGTCTTTTTGTCAACATCCGCTATTTCGCCGTGCGAGACGGCGCGGGTAAATACTTGGGCACCCTGGAGGTGACCCAGGAGCTTTCGCATCAACGGGGCCTGAGTGGCGAGCGCCGTCTGCTCGAATACGACACACCTGAGACTGGAGAAAACAAATGAGCAAGCCGATTCCGATTACGCCCCAGACCAAGGTGGCCGAGCTGCTGGACGCCTATCCCTGGCTGGAGGCCAAGCTTCTTTCAGCGGTGCCGTCGTTCGAGAAACTGAACAATCCGGTGCTGCGAAAGACTGTCGCCCGGGTGGCCACCCTGGAGAATGCCGCCATGATGGCCGGAGTGCCGGTGGAAAAACTGATCGCCGCGCTGCGCAAATTTGTCGGACAGGCTGATACGCCGGAGACTGCGGAGGCCGGTGCTAAGCCGGAAGCGGAAAGTCCGGCTGTCGAGCGGCCGGACTGGGTGGTGCACGCCAAGGTGACACACAGCCTGGATGCGGATGAATTCCTTACCCGGGGCGAGCACCCGCTGAACCGCGTGCTGGGCCTGGCTCGCGAGCTGGCCGAGGGCCAGGCGCTACGGCTTGTCAGCTCGTTCCGCCCGGCTCCGCTAATCGAAAAGCTGGAGCAGGCCGGATACTGCCTCTGGTGCGGCCAGACCACGCCCGGAAAATTCGAGACCGTGGTGGGGGCGAAAAAGGCGCCCTGAAAGGCTCAGAGCTTTTCCTCGCGGAACCAGTGCACGAAACGCTCGATCCCCTCCTCTATCCCGACCTTTGGACAGTACCCCACACTCTTGGCGGCACGGGAGATATCGGCGTAGGTCACAGACGGGTCGCCGGGCTGGTCGGGCAGGTGCTCGATCACGGCCGGGCGGCCCACCGCTTTCTCGATCGTTGCGATCAGGCGGCTCAACTCCACCGGGCTGCTGTCACCCAGGTTGAAGGTCTCCAGGCTGAAATCGCTATCCGCCACGGCCATGACGCCCTCCACGATGTCCGTGACGAAAGTGTAGTCCCGACGGCTGGAGCCATCCCCGAACAGCTTTATTGTCTCGCCGCGCATCACCCGGCGGACGAACTTGTGGATCGCCATGTCGGGCCGCTGGCGCGGACCGTAGACCGTGAAAAAGCGCAGCATGGCCACATTCAGACCGTAGAGGTAGTTCCAGTTACGGCAGAGCAGCTCGCCGGTGCGCTTACTCACCCCGTAGGGTGAGATCGGGTTCAGGGGCCCTTCCTCACGGAACGGGATCACCCCACTGTCGCCATAGACCGAGGAGGAGGAGCCGAAGACGAATTTCTTCACTTTGCTGTCCCGGGCGGCCTCCAGAAGGTTCAGGGTGCCGTTGACATTGATGTCCATATACAGCTGGGGCTGTTCGAGCGACAGGCGCACCCCCGGCTGGGCCGCCAGGTGGATAATCGTGTCGAAACGGTGCTTGAGGCAGAGTTCGCGAACAAATTCACGGTCGCGTATGTCGCCCTCGACCAGGCTGTAACCGGGACGCCCGACCAGGGCGGCCACGTTGCGCCGCTTGCGCTGCGGGTCGTAATAGTCGCAGAAATTGTCCAGGCAGATTACCTTGCGCCCACGTTCCAGAAGGCGCTCCGAGAGAGTCGAACCGATAAAACCGGCCCCGCCGGTGATCAGCATCTTCCAGTCCCCTGTCCGGATAGATTGGTTCCCCTGCGTTTCAAGCCACCCGGGATTTGCCCCGGGAATTGTCCTGAATAAGATAACATTCGCTCACACTGTGGCAAGGTTCTCGGAGAGCCGAAGGCCACCGCTCTTTCTTTCCGGCTGGCATCCGAATTGCAGGCTCTGTTTCTGTTGTAGCCTAAGACTTGGAAATCATTTATATTCCTGGCGACTGATTGCACTCGAACGGCATCTTTTTCCAGCCAGCCGGACAGCACAGGACCCGAGCGGGGCAGTGACAGGAGGGACAGTGTCCAGCAATTTCGCTCTAATCGGAGTGGCGGGCTATATTGCGCCGCGGCACCTCAAGGCCATCGCCGATACAGGCAACAACCTGATCGTATCTTGTGACCCCCATGACTCGGTGGGCATCCTCGACCGATATTTCGAATCAGTCAGCTTCTTCCGCGAGTTCGAGCGTTTCGACCGTCATATCGAGCGCCTGCGCCGGGAGCCGGAGGAGCGACGGGTCCACTATGTCACTATCTGCTCGCCAAATTTCCTGCACGACGCCCATGTGCGGTTCGCCCTGCGGGTTCGCGCCACGCCGATCTGCGAAAAACCGCTGGTGCTCAACCCATGGAATTGCGACGCCCTGCAGGAACTGGAAAAGGAATACGAAACAAGGATCAACACGATCCTGCAGCTTAGGCTGCAGCCATCGATGCAGGCCTACAAGCAGAAATTCCAGCAGGAAAAAACCGACCGCAAGCACGAGGTGGTGCTCACCTATATCACCTCACGCGGCGACTGGTACCTCTATTCCTGGAAAGGCAACCCCGAGCAGAGCGGAGGCCTGGCCACCAATATCGGCATTCATTTCTTCGATATCCTG
>CAYLSM010000020.1:6599-34672 GCA_964386505.1 uncultured Gemmatimonadales bacterium | reverse complement strand
CGAGCGGAAAACCTGGCGTGCGGCGGCCTCGCCCTGACGTGCCCGGGAGGCCACCGCGGCGCCCTCCAGCTCCAGCCCGCTCAGCTCTTTATAGTGCCGGGAGATGGCTGTGCCCGAGACCCGGCTTTCGAAAATATCGCCTGCGAACGGGCAGCGCCAGACCTCTCCGGCCGCGCCGTGCGCCCCGCGCCGCAGCTTTCTGTCGATAATAACCCCCAGCCCGAACCCGGTTCCCAGGGTGATTCCGCAGCAGTCGTTCGCTCCGGCCGCTGCGCCGACCGCGGCCTCGCCCAGTGCGAAACATCCGGCGTCGTTCTCCAGGCGCACCGTCATCCCGAGCCGCCCGGACAGTTCCCCGGCCAGCGGGAAATCGCTCAGTGTGGGCAGGTTGGGCGAGGGGTCGATACAGCCGCTTTCGTAGTCCAGCGTGGTGGGACCTCCCACCCCGACCCGTCGGACCAGGGACAGGTCCACGCCCGAGTTCTTCACCGCTTCGTGGAAAGCCCGGGCGATCCAGTCCAGCAATTCATCCGGCCCGGCCTCGGCGTGGGTCGGCACCCGGGTCAGCCCCAGCGGCTTGCCCTCCGGCCCGAACACAGCGCAAACAGTCTTGGTCCCGCCGATATCTATCGCGCCGCAGAACGGGCTTTTCTCTCTTGTCATCGCTCCGCCTGTCCGGTCCCGGCTTTCAGCGGTTGAGCCGCCAGAGGCCCCAGGCGAGCCGGGCGGCGAAACTGACCCAGAGGAGGTAGGGCAGGAGCAGCCCCGCCGCGACCGGGTCCAGCCTCAGGAAAAGATACATGGTCAGAGCCAGGACCGTCCAGAGGAGGATTATCCCCGCCAGGCCGGCCCGCGTGGAACGCAGGCCGAAAAACAGGCCGCTCCAGGCGGCATTGAGGACCAGTTGCAGCGCGAATACTGTCAGGGCCGGCCGTACCCCTACAGTCGACACTCCTTTACGCCAGACAAGGAAAAGCGCCAGTCCCATCAGCAGGTAAAGCGTGATCCAGACCGGGGCGAAAACCCAGGCCGGAGGGGTGAGGCTCGGTTTTTTCAGACCGGCGTACCAAGCCGGGATTGCCGGCCGGGTGAACAGCGAGCCGACAGCTCCGGCCCCCAGGCAGAGGAACAGGCTGACAAGGAGTTTGAACGAATCAGCGGTCGAAAGGCCGAACATTGCGCTCCTCCCACGGGAACCGGCGCCGATCTGCAGGCTGCGGCAGCGCGGTCATTTTTTTGCTGCCGGGACAAAATTGACATTCACCGTAATCGGCGCGCTCAGCGGCTGCCCCGGAGCCGGGTGCACGTTGCGCACCACGTAGGGCAGGCTGATCCGGCGCACCCCGCTCAGGCTGTCGGAGCGGGCGGACAGGCCCAGACAGACCACCGCGCGCGGCTCCAGGGTCACTGTGGGCGGGAAATGCAGCTCGGCCAGGCTGTCGACTGCGGCTAGGTGGAACGGCAGGTCGCTTAGGTTTCGCACCTGGAGCTGGGCCTCGCCCCGGCCGTTGATCGTCAGCTCCGGGTTGACCAGCTCCCAGGAGGCCTCGTACAGCGGCCGCAATTGCTTCTCCATCCCGTACAGCGTGTCCCGGCAGAGCACCGCCGTGCGGTGGGCGAAAAGGGCCTCGCGGATCTCGGCCTCGCTGTGGCCCGTGGCGAACACCAGGGTTATGGTGCGGCGGTCGCCGCCGTAGGGATCATATTCCATGAACACCGGATCGTGGATATCCGAGTTGCCCAGCATGGTCAGGTTGTGCTGTATGCACCAGGCGTGGGCCTCGGGGTAGTAGTCCGGGCCGTTGGCCACTTCGATCCCGTGCATCCAGCCGCGCGCCAGGAGGCTGTCCTGGGCCTCGTGCCAGTAGGTGGGGGCGTGTTCCTGATGCCAGCCGGGGTGGTTCCACCAGACAAAGCCCCCCTGCTTGACCGCCGCGCCGACCGCCTCCATGAGGTTTTTGCGGTCGGTTTTGGCGATGGAGTCGAGGAACAGGGCGTTGTAATGGCCGGTCGGTATCTCCTTGGTGATCTCCGCCCCGCGGATCAGGGTCAGCCCCAGGGCCTGGGCCGCTGGCAGCGCGATCTGGTAGGGGCGTTCCACATTTTTGGGCAGGTCGGCGTTGTGGGGCGTGTACTCGTTGTGGTCGGTGATGGCGAGCGCGTCCAGGCCCTCGCGCCAGGCCTCCTCCACCCGCACCGTGGGCCAGACATCGCCGTCGCTGAACACCGTGTGCATGTGGAAATCACACTGTAAGGTCTGGTAGCCCGGAATGTCTGGGATTGCGCGCTCCACCCGCTTGACCGTGCGGGCGAAGAGCGGCATGGCAACAGCCAGGGCGAGCAGGGCTGCCAGGGCGGTAGTCGGGAGTAATGGGCGGCGGCTGGGCATCGGGGTCTCCTAATGGGCGCTGTTGTTCCGGCCGGTGCAACGGGGTGGCTGGCAGGGTGAATTTTCTCAAAGTACCTATCAAAGATAATCGTATTTCCGCTCGCAGGCAAAATAGAAACCATTTTTTCCGTTGCAGAATCGGAAACCATTTTCTTGACCCGGCCGTAGCCTGACGGCATATTCCCTGGTATTAAAACGCAAGCGGGCGTGAGGGAGGAATTTGTGGACGCAGACTGGCTTATCCGTCACCTGGCCCTGGAGCCGCACCCCGGCGAGGGCGGCTTTTTCCGTGAAACATACCGCAGCAGCATGAGGCTGGCCAAGGATGCGCCGGGCAATACTTACGGAGCTGAGCGCAGTATGTCCACGGCTATCTACTATCTGCTGACAGAGAAGTCTTTCTCAGCGATGCACCGTCTGCGCACGGACGAGATATTCCATTTCTACCTGGGTGACCCGGTGCGGCTTTTTCTGATCCCGGAGGGGGGCGCGCCGCGGACAATAGTCATGGGGCAGGACCTGGAGCGTGGCCAGACCGTTCAGGCGCTGGTCCCGGCCGGGGCCTGGCAGGGCCTGTCCCTGGCGCCGGGAGGTGCGTTCGCCCTGCTCGGGACCACCGTGGCCCCGGGGTTCGAGTACGAGGATTTCGAGCTGGGACGCCGCGAGGAGCTTGTGGCGCGGTTTCCGGACCAGCGAGAGGTTCTCGGGAAACTAACTTTACGGTGAGGTGGGGGGATATGTCACGCGTTTTCGCTGCCCGGGGCTGTCTGGCCCTGCTCTGCTGCATTCTGCTCTGCGCCGCCGTTCCTCTGGCGGCGGTTACCCGCAACGACCTTCCTGCGCGCAAGACTGTCAACGGCACCCTCGGTTTCGGCGGAATGGACTGGAACCGGATAGACTGGTCCTGGAACGGCGGGCTGTACCATGGCTATACGGAGCTGGACGGCAGCAAGCTGGTGCTCCAGCTCGAGCGCCCCGGCGGAGTGGGGGCGCAGCTCGAGAGTCCGCGCACGTTCCTGTACGGCCTCTACGAGTGCGACATACGCCTGCCCGAGCCGACCACCGCTCCGCAGGGGGCCACGGTCGGGTTTTTCATCTACTCGGACATCGACGGGGAGCGGTTCCAGGAGATCGATATCGAGATTCTCACCTCCAAGCCGGAATATATTTATTTCACCCTGCACAACTATGAGTTCGGCAGCATCGATGCCTGGCAGCACTCCTACACTTTCCGGATAAGGCTGCCGGAGGCGCCGGCTGGCTCTTTCCACCGCATGGGTTTCGCCTGGGGTGCGGACAGTCTGGCGTTCCTGCTGGACGGTCGGGTGCCGGAGGATGCGGACAGCGTCTCGGGCGGAGGGGCCTCCAAGCCGGATCAGATATTCAAGAGCAACCGCCGCGCCGTGTTCCGGGGCGATATCCCCAACAAGCGGGGCCCGCTGATCCTGAACCTCTGGTGCGGCTCCTCCTGGAGCGGATCGGCCCCGGCGGGAACCACTCCGCTGCGCATGGAGCTGCGCCGGATCGTGCTGCCGGCGGCGGATGGCAACGGCAGCCAGACCCTGATCCGCCCCTGCGACCAGGACGGCGACGGGAAAGCCGGGCCGTTGGATGTCTGGCGCCTGCTGCGGCGTATCGGTACGGGGCAGGCCAACGCCGCGACGGATGACTGGGACGGGGACGGCCGCCTGGGGCTGTTCGACGCCCTGCGTCTGCTGCGCGAGATACTCAGCGGCGATTGCCCGGAGTGCGGCGCCTGAGCTGTGATTCATCGCGGGCCGGTTTTTATTGCCAAGCCCGGACCGAATATATTATCTTGTAACACGTTTACTCTGAAGCCGTTGCATTGAGCCAGCCCTTCCGTTGCGCTGTCCCAGGAGTTCAGATCACTGTGGATGGCGTGTCCGGCACTTTCCCCCGTGCGCGATGTAACGCTGCCCCGCTGTCTTCGGCCGGAGGCCTGTCTTGAAACGCAATCTTGTACCTGTCCTGCTCCTGTGCACGGCACTCAGCGCCCTTTCCGGGCTGACAGCGCCGTGCGGGGCCATAAAAATACTCTCCAAGGTCAAGGGCATGGTGTCGGGTTCGGACAGCCCGAGCCAGGCGCAGCTCGACTCTCTCCAGCACAGCGGTGGCCGTCTGGCCCCGGCCCTGGCCGCGGTCCAGTCGCAGCGACGGGGCAAGGTGGCTGTTGCGCTGGCGCTTGCCGCCCGCGAGGCCGGGCTTTCGATCCCTGATTTCGCCGCCCTCTGGAACGGGCCGTCCTGGAACAACCGCACCTTTGAGGATTTCTGGGAGCACGTGGCCCGGGGCGCGGATGAGGAGCTGACCTGCCGTCAGGCGCGCGCCCTCTCGCTGGCCCTGGCCGCGCGGAGCGACCGCGGCGCACCGGTCGAGGCGCTGGCTTTCAGTGCCTCCGGCGAGGCGCTCCTTCTGGAAAGCGCGGGAGTGATCTGGCAGGGCGAGGAGGCGGGCAAGGACTCCCCGTCCCGCGCCTGGAGCTGGAGCGACCTGGCCGGGCTGGACCTGGACACCGGGGCCGCGTTGGGCCTGCGCCCCTCCGAGCGGCGGCTGATCCTCCTGCAGCGCGACAAGGAGGTCTACGACCGCACCCCCGTGCTGATAGCCGGCCCCCTGGTGTTCAGCGCCGGGGTGGAGCCGGCCCTGGAGGCCACCCGCAGCGCCCACGGCCTGCCGCATCATGTCTTGAGCCTGGTCTGCCTGCGCGAGGACTGCGGCCTGGTCGCCGCCTCCGACAGCACGGTGGTCTACTGGGAGCGGCTGGAGTCGGAGGGTGTGCGCTCCTGGGTGCGGCGCACTTTCGCGTTCTGTGACATCGAGACCGTGTTCCTGGATTCCAAACTGCGTTCCGATCAGGCCTCATTGATCACTGTAAGCGGGGTGCTGGATTTCGAGAAGCTTCAGGCCCCGGAGCAGACCGCTTTCCGCGCCCTCAAGCGGCGGGTCGAGTCGGTGAGCCCGCGCGCCAGCTACGAGCTGGGTGACCTGCGCCTGGATGACCGTTATTTCCTGTACGAGCTGCCCGAGGTTGCCGAATGCCTGAGCCGTGAGGTGCCGCTGGAAAACGGCGAGGTGGTGTTGGCCCTGGCCTCGGCCGGCACGGCCCGCCTGGACCGCGAGTCCCTGAAAAGCCTCGGCCTGTCGGCCGGCAACCTGTTCAACTGGACCGGCACGGTGGGTGGTGTGGCCGGGCGCCTGGGCAGCCAGATGCTCAATCGCGGCCTCAGCCGAATCTCTTTTGCGGCGGTTACCAGCAAGCGATTTATCCTCTACCGCAACGGCGAGATCAAAACCTACGCCCTGGCTGAGGGTTTGCCGTTCGCCCTGAAGAAAGACAAAGTCCTGGCCTCGGGGGTGGATTTCTACGCCCGCGATTTCTTCGAGGAGGGCAAGCCGCTGCTGGAGGACGTGCACCAGGCCCTGGCCCAACGCTTCCTGGACGCCTCCAAGAAAATAGTCAGCGGCAACTACAATTTCTCCATTGCCGCGGGGTCAGCCTCGCCTGACTTGAGTGTCGCCGGTCTGAAAGACCGTCTGAACAAGGAGAAAGACCAGCGCCTGGGCCAGGTGAGCCAGACCCTGCAGGAGAAACTGCCCTCCGGCGGGCTGCTGAACCAGGCCGGCACCGCGGTGGCTGGGGCGTTCCAGCTCAAGGACAACGAGAAAGGTTACGCCGGGATGCTGCGCGCGTTCCTGTCCGACAAGGCCCGCGACAGCAACGCCCTGTTGCTGGAGAGCCTGCGCCAGGCCTCCGGGATCGACAGCTCCCGAGCCTCCGAGATCGAGCGTCAGGTGCGGCGCGAGCTGAGCCTGGACATGGAGATCAAGCCCAACGAGCTGGGCTTTGTCGGGATGCTGCGCCGTTTCGCCGGCGAGGGCAGCCTGGAGAGAAACACCGCGCTGCTGAGCTCCCTGGCTGCGGCCTCGGGGATCGACACGTCGCGTGCCCGCGTGCTGACCGATTTTGTCACCCGCGAGAACCAGGCCGCCGCACCCGCGGCCCAGCCGGGCTGTCTTTCGCCGGACAGCACTGTCACCGCGCCGGACAGCTCTGACGCGCCTGCGGCCCCCTGAAACCCACCAGCCCGTTGAGCGGAACCTCCGCTCAGGGTTTGCTTTTCCGCGCGCCGGGTTGTACAATAGTCGAAATCCACGAACTACCCTGGAACACAGCGCCTCAACTCCCGGAGGGAAAGAGCGATGCTGGAACCCCGGCCTCATCCGCGCCGCAGCCTGCTTGCCGCTTCCGTGATAATCCTTTCAGCCATGCTCCTGGCCTGCGCCAAAGCACCGGAAAAGGTGGTGGTCACCCCCGAGGTCCTGGACAGCGTTCTGGTCAACCCCGGCATGGGTTTCACCACTTTCTACAGTTTCAACGGGGATGAGCGCAACGCCAATCACCCCGAGTGCTCGATCGCCTATTTCCGCTGGTACTGGAAGGATTTGGAGCCGCGCGAGGGCGAGGTCAATTTCGGCCTGATCGATTCGATCCTGGCGCTCTGCCACAGCCACGGCCAGCGTCTGGCTTTCCGGGTGATGTGCCAGAACGGGCACGAGGACGCGGACAAGTCGCCGGATGACGCCCTGGAGGTGCCGCGCTGGTTCCACGACAGCGCCCCCGGATTCTTCTACCCGGACAAACGCCACTGGCAGCCGGACTACGACTCACCGCGCTTTCTGGAGGCCCACGGGAGGCTGATCCGCGCGTTGGGAGCGCGCTATGACGGGCACCCGGACCTGGACCACGTGGATATCGGCTCAGTGGGGCGCTGGGGCGAGTGGCACACCAGCGGCCTCAACCTGCCCATGCCCCTGACCGAGAACTCTTTCAAGGTGATCGATTTCTATCTGGAGAGTTTCACGCGCACGCCCCTGGTGATGAACGTGGACGAGGGCCCGGCCCTGGACTACGCCCTGGAGCACGGCACCGGATGGCGCGCCGACTGCCTGGGCGACTTCCGCCCCGGCTGGAGCCACATGCGGGTGGCCTACCCGGCCCTGTTCGAGGACCATCCCCAGATAAGACGGGCCTGGGAGCACGCCCCGGTGGCGTTCGAGACCTGCTGGAACATGCTCCACTGGCAGGAAATGGGCTGGGACCCGGACTCGATTTTCGCCACGGCCCTGGCCTGGCATGTCTCGGTGCTCAACAACAAGTCGTTCCCGGTGCCCGATCTCTGGTGGCCGCAGGTGCGCCAGTTCGAGAAAAAAATGGGCTACCGCTTTGTCCTGCACAGCCTGGAACACCCCTCCTCAGTTAAGAGCGGCGAGAGCGCGGCCGTGGTGATGGACTGGGAGAACGCGGGCGTGGCCCCCTGCTACCGGTTCTACCCGCTCACTTTCGAGCTGTGGCCGGAGAGCGGCGGCGAGGCCACGCTGGTCCGCACGGCGGTGGATATCCGGCGCTGGCTGCCCGGGCCGCGCCGCGAGCTGGTGCCGCTTGAGGTGCCCGCGGGCCTGGCGCCTGGGGGCTACAGCCTGGGCCTGGCTCTGGCCGACTCGGCCAGCGGCGCACCCATGGTGCGTCTGGCCATAGCCGGACGCGACCCGGACGGCTGGTACCGTCTGAGCCGGATTGAAGTTAGATAGAATTCCCCCAATATTTTAAACGGAGTGTATCGGATGAAAAGTTCTGCCGTGGTGCTGGCTGTGATTCTGTCGGCTGTCGCCGGGTGCGCGAAGCCTCAACCGAGGTTCCAGGACCTGTTCGACGGGCACAGCCTGAGCGGCTGGCACGCCGAGGGAGGACAGATCGAGAGCTGGAGCGTCCAGGACGGGGTCCTGAGCTGTGTCGCCCCGGGCGGCGGGTTCCTGACCAGCGACAGCTTGTACGGCGATTTTATCCTCACTCTCGACTGGCGGATTTTCGCGGGCGGCAACAGCGGCGTGGGGCTGCGCTATCCCTCGGACACCCATGTCAGCCAGGCCGGGATGGAGATACAGATACTGGACGACGGCGCCGAGATACACAAGGATATAAAGCCGGCCCAGCACACGGGCAGCATTTACCTCCAGGTGCCGGCGCGCCAGGGCGCGGCGAAACCCGTGGGCGAGTGGAACCGTTACACTATCACCTGCCAGGGACCGCTGGTGGTGATCGTACTCAACGGGCAGGAGGTGGTGCGCGCGAACATGGACCAGGAGACCGAGGGCCACGAGGGCCTCACTCCACTGGCCCAACGTCCCCGCAGCGGGCATATCGGCCTGCAGAGCCACGACACCCGGGTGGATTTCAGGAATATACAGATCAAGAAGCTATAGGGGCGGCCCGGAAAAAGGAAAGCCGCCCGTTTTAGGGCGGCTTTCCAGAGCGCGGTGTACCTGTGGTCCAGCTCTTACAGCATCGGGCTCATCAGCAACGTGAAGTAGATAACCATGCCGAGCACCGCGTTTCCGATCAGCTTGAGAGTATCACTGGTGGTCATTTATTCCTCCGGTAAGGGTTGGTTTTCCAGTTGTTTGTCTCATCGGCTTTCATAGTATCTGACTGCGGACCCGCCGGAATGGTTTCATTTTTTTATGCAGGTTTATATTTCGTAAGAGGACAATCCCACCCCTGCAAGAGGAGTGAGAGATGCGGAAACTGTTTCTGACAGCGCTGGCCCTGGCGGCCGGAATCCTGTATGCCGGCGCGGGACTGCACGCGGCCCAGCCGGGCGAGGCCTTGCTCGAGGCCTCTTCTTTCGCCTCGGTCGAGGCGGCGTCAGCCGCGGGCTGGGAGCAGTACGCCCAACGGGCCGGGATCAGCCCGGAGTTCAGCGTGGCCCAGGGCCCCAGCCTGGGCGGACCAGGCAGCCTGGCCCTTTACGGGGCCTCCAACGCCGTGGTGCGCGGCTGCTGGCGCAACACGGTGAAAGGGGTCGAGGCCGGCAAGTTCTACAATTTTGAGGCCTCGTTCGCCGCGCAGGGGGTGGATTACACCCACAACACCGTGTTCGCCCGCCTGGACTGGCTGGATGCCAAGGGCGCCCAGGCCGGCCAGCGCGTCTACGTGCCCGAACTGGACAGGAGCGGCCCCTGGCAGAAAGTGGGAGTCACCTGCCGTGCCCCGGAGAATGCGGTGGCCGTGCGGGTGGAGCTTTTCCTGAGCCAGAACCCGCAGGCCCGCGCCTTTTGGGATGAGGTCCGACTGATTCGCGCCGCCGACCCGCCCCACCGCCCGGTGCGTCTGGCCACGGTCAACTGCCGCCCCGGCGACACCAAGACACCGGCCGAGAGCGTGGAGCAGTTCTGCGCGGTGCTGGACCAGGCCGGGCAGCAGAAAGCCGACATTGTCTGCCTGGGCGAGGGCGTGAACATGATCGGCACTTACAAGGAATACGATGAGATCGCCGAGCCGATCCCCGGCCCGACCACCGAGCGCCTGGGCGAGCTGGCCCGCAAGTACAGAATGTACGTGGTGGCGGCGCTGGGCGAACGCGAGGGGCAAGCGATCTACAACACTGCCGTGCTGATCGACCGTCAGGGCAAAGTGGCCGGCAAGTACCGCAAGGTCTATATCCCGGAGGGCGAGTTCGACCAGGGCGTGGCCCAGGGCGATTCCTACCCGGTGTTCGACACCGATTTCGGCCGGATCGGGATCATGATCTGCTGGGACAGCTGGTTTGTCGACCCGGCGCGCGCGCTCAGCCTGCAGGGGGCCGAGGTGATTTTCCTGCCGATCTGGGGCGGGAACCAGACGATGATATGCTCCCGGGCGATGGAGAACCACACGTTCCTGGTCAACTGCGGCTACGATTGCTCCAGCCGGATCTACGGCCCCTGGGGCGAGCTTCTGGCCGAGGCCAAGGAACGCCCCTCCGTGGTTACGGCTGACATCGACCTCAACTATCCGCCGGCCTGCCCTTTCCCCTGGCCGCTGCCCGATACCCGTCTGATCCTGCTGCAGTCCCTGCGCAATGACATTCATCCGCCGGCGCTGGAGCGCTGAGCGAAAAGAAGTATAGAGGAGACGGGGAGATACAAGGAAGGGCCGCCCGGAAAGGCGGCCCTTCCTGTTTGTCGGCATCCGGATATTCGGGCAGCCGGTGATTGTCAGGTTGTAGCTTCGGGCGTGGTGGGTGCAGGTTCCGGCTGAGCCGCGGCAGTGGAGGGCTCGGCCGCTGTCTGTGGGGCCAGCATGGCCCTCAGGCGTGCGATCTCGATCCGGCAGCGGGCCGCCAGGCGATCCTTGTCGCGGCGGTAGGTCTCGGCCAGGGTGCCCAGGCTGCGGTCGAGGCTGCGGGAACCGTCGCGCCGCAGGTGACGCTCCAGGTGCTCGAAAGCCACCTCGCGGTCGTGCCAGTCGCCCAGCAGGCCGTGCAGGCGCTTGACCCGCCCGACAAACAGCCTCTCGCCGCCCAGCCGTCCGAAGCAGGCCTTGGTGATCTCCCAGGTGTAATGGGTCTGCTTGGCCCGGGTGCGCAGCTCGTGCAGCACGGAGTCATCCTCTCCGGCGCGGCAGGCCAGGTCGAGGAATTCGCCCTTGAGCTGGTGATAGCGGGCCTCGGCGCGGGGAAGGCTGGCCTCGGCGCTCAGTCCGGCCAGAACCTGCTGCAGCCGTCCGGCCGCTTCGCCCAGGGCCTCGGGCGGCTCCGGGCCGCAGGAGGCCTGGAAATCCCTTTTAAGCCGGGCCTCGAGGTGTTTCAGGAAACCGCGGAAAGATTCAGGTTTCTGTTTAAGCCGGCGGGTGGAATGCTCGAACAGCTCGATCTGCACCTGGATATCGCGCAAGCGCCGGGTGGCCCGGGCCAGGGTGCGGAAAGGACGGAACTCGCGCCGGGCGTGGAATCCCGGATCGAGGGACTCGGTCAGGGCGAACAGCGCCCGGGTGCGTTTCATGTGTACGCGCAGGTCGTGCACGGCATCCGCGTCCACGCTCTCTCGCGCGCGGGCGTAGTTTTCCCGGATGCCTTTCAGACGCTTTTCCAGATAGGCCAGGATTTTTTTACGGAACACCGCGCCGCCTTCCTGTCTCTCAACCGGCGGAGAGAATCCGGCCGCGGCCGCCGGTCGCGTACCGCTCGTACAGCAGGTGGATGATCCCGTCCGCCACGCCGATCTTGGGCACGATCAGGTGGTCGATCCGGCACCATTTCATTACGTTCAGGTAGATGTCCGTGGCGTGCACGATCACATCCGCGCGGTCGGGCCTGAGTCCCAGCACCCTGATCCGGTCCTCCAGGCTGTACGAGGCAAGGTAGTCGCGCATCTCGCGCAGCTTGCGGATGGGCATCGGACGGCCCTCTTTCTTGCGCAGGATCTTGAGGATGGTGTTGATGTTTCCTCCGGTGCCGATGCCGGCCATGGGCGTGTGCCCGGCCGTGTTGGTCCGCAGCCAGTCTTTCATCTCGGCCCACTGCGACTCCTCCACCAGGCCGTGCAGCATCCTCACCGTGCCCACCGGGAACGAGCGTGAGAACACGTTGGTCCCGCGGTCGAACAGGCTCACCTCGGTGCTGCCGCCGCCCACCTCGATGTAGAGGTACGAGCTGTCGTAGCGCATCTCCTCGGCGATATGTGTGGAATATATTATCTCCGCCTCACGCTGCCCGTCGATCAGCTCCACCTCGATGCCGGTCTGACGGCGGATTTCCTCGATTATCTGGGCTGAGTTCGAGGCGTTGCGCATGGCCGAGGTGGCATAGGCCAGGTAATCCACCGGCTGGTGGATTTCGATCAGGTGCTTGAAAGCGATCATGGCCTTGATCACGGCCAGCGACTTTTCGAGCGAAATCCGCCCCACGGGGAATGCATCCTCGCCCAGGCGTATGGGGACACGGGTGAGAGAGAGCTTTTGGAAGACCGGGGCATCGCCGTCCGTGTATACGTTCTCGAAAAGCAATCTGATCGCGTTGGAGCCTATATCGATAGCTGCGAATAACACTCTGTCTAACCTTCTTTCCTGTTCTTGCCGTGATCTGATTTCGCTTTGTACATTTCGTGAAGGGCCAGTTGCGAGCGCACCGGCGCCTGGCCCGAAATCCGCCGGTAGCGGTTCTCGCGGGTGCCGTCCAGCACGCGCGCCTTGACGCTGTCCCGGAACTGGACATCCAGGAATGCGGCCAGTTCGGCCTGGATGTTCGGGTCGTAGATCGGGCAGATTATCTCCACCCGGCGGTCGAGGTTACGGTCCATCAGGTCGGCCGAGCTCAGAAAATAGAGCGGCTTGTCGTTGTTGCAGAAAGCGAAGATGCGCGAGTGCTCGAGATAGCGGTCGACGATGCTGATCGCGCTGATATTCTCGCTCAGCCCTGGCACGCCCGGCACGAGTGAGCAGACACCCCGCACGATCATCTCGATTTTCACTCCTGCCTGGCCCGCACCGTAGAGTTTGTCGATCATCCGGTTGTCCTGCAGGTTGTTCAGCTTGAGCCGGATCCAGGCCGGACGGCCTTTCCTGGCGTTGCGCTTCTCGCGGTCGATAAGTTCGCAGAAACGGTCGCGCATGAAAAACGGCGCCACCAGCAGATGGTCATAACTGGCGGTGCGGTAGTTGCGCTCGAAGAAACGGAATATTTTCTCCACATCGCCGGTGATTCTCGGGTCGGTGGTGAAAAAGCTGTGGTCGCTGTAGACCTTGGCCGTGGCCTCGTTATAGTTACCGGTGCTGACGTTGACATAGTTTACCAGGCCGCCCTGCTCGCGGCGCGTAATCAGCAGCAGCTTGGCGTGGACCTTCAAGTCCGGCACGCCGTAGAGCAGCTTGACACCCTCCTCGATCAGCCGGTCGGCCCAGTAGATATTGGCCTTCTCGTCGAACCTCGCCTGCAGCTCCATGACCACCGTGACCAGCTTGCCGTTGCGCGCGGCGTTGATCAGGGCGTTGACCACGTTTGAGTTGCGCGCCAGGCGGTAGAGGGAAATCTTGATCGAGACCACTTTCGGGTCGATCGAGGCCTCGCGCAGAAGGTCGATGAAATGGGTGAAAGTGTGGTAGGGATAGTTGAGCAGGATGTCGCGGTTGCGCATCACGCTCATCACGCTCACGTTGGGCCCCAGGTCCGGATGCTGCAGGACCGGAAGGGGTGCGTAGCGCAGCTCGGGATGGCCCACCGCGGGGAACCCGATGAAATCTTTCAGGTTGTGGTAGCGCCCGCCCGGCACCTGCGTGTCGGTGTTGGTGAGCTTGAGACGGCGCATCAGGCTCTTGAGGAACGGCTCCGGGATGCGGGCGTCGTACACGAACCGCACCGGCACGCCATGCTCACGCTTTTTAAGGCTCTTGGAGATGTTCTCCATGAAGCTGATAGTGATGTCATCCTCGATGTCCAGTTCGGCATCCCGGGTGAGCTTGATCGTGTAGGCGTCGAATATCTTGAAATCGAAGGTGGAGAAAATGTCCTCCAGCCCAGCGCGGATGATGTCATCCAGCAGGATGATCCGCACCTCGCCCTCACGCCGCGGCAGCACCACGAACCGCGAGAGGACGCCGCTGGGAACCTCGATCAGGGCGTGACGGGGCTTGGCCGAGGTTTCCTTTTTCAGCAGGCGCACGGCCAGGTAGATCGAATGGTCATCCAGCACGGGCAGGGAGTCGAGGTAATCGATCATCAGCGGGAACAGACGGGCGCGCACCTCGTTGTGGAAAAACTCGCGGGCGAACTCGCTTTCGGCCTTGGTGAGCTGGGTCTCGCTTACCAGGAAAATACCCCGGTTGCGCAGCTCGCGCAGGATATCCTCGAAAATGATGTCGATGCGGTCCTGCTGCTCCAGCACGATATGCTGGATGTCGTTGAGGATCTCGACCGGGTATTCTCCGACCAGGGCGCTGACTTTTTTCCCGGCGGCGGCCATGCGCTTTATCGTGGCCACGCGCACGCGGAAAAACTCATCCAGGTTGGAGGAGAAGATGCCCAGGAACCTCAGGCGCTCGATCAGCGGAGTTTCCGGATCGGCGGCCTCCTGGAGCACGCGCTCGTTGAACGAAAGCCAGCTTATTTCCCGGTTGATGTACCTGCCGTTACTCATAAATGGCTACCTCTGCCCCGCATTGTGGATACTACGGTGCCCGGTTCCTATTTGTAGCGCTCAGCGGCTTCGGCACTCTTGGCCGCCCGCGCCTTGGCCCGCACGCCGAATTTGCGGGCCAGCTCGCGCATGGCCTTGGCTATCGACTTGTCCATTTTCATGGCGGTAACCAGGTCGACCTCCCTGAGGACATCCATCACCACGCGGTTCAAATTGCGCTCGATGTCCTTGATGAAAGCTTTCCCCTCGAGCACCGCCCCCGACGCGCCTGGGAAATGGAACAGGGTCACCCGTCCTGAGCCCGAGGTGAGTTCCTCCCAGCGCTCGATCTCGATTTCGATCCGCAGCAGGCCGCTGGTGGGGATGTCGCGGTGAAACTCCGGGGCCAGGAACCGCGCCAGGTCGGTGAGCTGGGGATCGTGTCCCACCAGCATCACCTGCTCGCAGTCCTCCTCCAGGGTCTGGAGGATGTTGAACAGTGTGCTGGCCGGCTGATCGTAGATCGCCTTGCGCGTGCGGATGCGCTTGGAGGGATAATTGAACAGGCGTGCAAAAATCCGCGCCGTGGCCACGGCGCGCACGGCCGGGCTGGAGATTATCACTCCGGGCAGGGCGTCCTGCGAGGCCAGGTACTCGGCCACCTGACGGGCGTCTTTCTGGCCGCGCTTGATCAGTTCCCGCTCGAAATCCGGGTAGCTGGCGTTCCGTTCCACCGCTTTGGCGTGGCGAACCAGGTACAGAGTTTTCATAATCACTCCGGGTAAGGTGTTGATTCGTCCGCTGTGTTTAAGAAGCCCCGGTTGGATACTGGAGGGCCGCCATAGATTCTACCCGTCTCACCGTCTTCCATCAAGATAATGCGTGCCGAAAACATCTCATAAATGTTATTTTTGTTATATTTCATATCTTTCAAACCAAAATCTAACATTATGCGCCGGCGGCGGTCACAGCCAGGGCTTCGCTCATCAGGCGGGCATCCGTTTCGATAATGGCCGGGTCATCCCCGGTGAAGAACCCCACGCACACGGCGTCGTTAGCCCGCATCCGGGCGGCCACCGCCCGGAAAGTCGCCTCCGGGGTGTTGCGGCCCGCGGCCAGCACCTTGTAATGGATCACCGGATGGCTCAGCGTGGGGATGAGCGCGCACATAGCCTCGCGGTCTTCCTCCAGATAGTATTCTGTCTCGCTGCGCACGTGCTCCGGGTTGCGGTCGCGGGGCATGGGGTTGTAGTAGGAGCACATGTAGTAGTCCAGGTCCAGATGCTCCTCGGCCCAGCGGAACACGCCGGGAAGGTGCCCGGCCACAGCGGCCAGCATCCCGGCCTGCTTGATCAGGTCGATCACGGGGACAATTTCATCCAGCTTGCCGTTCTGGTAAAGATAGTCCATCAGCCCACCGTGGATATGGCAGGCCGCAGCGCCGCCGGCCACGGCGCGCTCCACGCACATGTGCTGCGGGCCCACCTCCGGGCAGGTCTGGGCGAACCACTGAAGGCGGCCGCCCTCATCGCGGTGCTCCAGCAGAAAGCGCATTACGTGGTGGTCGGTGCGGGCCACCAGTGTGTTGATCCCCACCCGCTCGCTCTCGCGCAGGGCGGCTTTGATCCGCTCGGTCTTGTACCAGCTCATCATCTCGGTGTCGCGTGCGGCGCCCTGGTGGCTGAAACCGCTGAAAGGGTTGCTGCCGGTGATAAGGCGGCTGACCCGCAGTTTTCCGATCGTGACATACTCCATCGGCGGCCTTTCCGTTTTTCTGGTTGTAAGCGGCGAAACGATTCCCCTGATTCAATAATATCAGTAGTTTACTCCGGCTTCAACTCAAATGTTTGAATTTTATTTCAAGGCCTGTATATTTTCGTAAATTAATTCTCGTTATCACTGTGCTGAATACTTTGCCAGCCAGCCGCCGGAGGCATGTGCGGCAAGGCTTTCGCCTTGCCGTGCCCCTTCTGCGCCGCCCGGACCGCCAAGCCCCGGAGGGAGTATGTCCAAGATTGTGGCCGTGCTCGTTCTGAGCCTCGCTTCATCTGTGTTGCCTGCCGCCCGCGGATTTGCGTTGCCCGGGCCGGACAGCGTGCGGGTGCGGGTGACCCCCGATTCCTCCGGCGCGGAGCTGCCGTTTCTGGTCTGCGGCGTGATGGGGGACCTGAGCGCCACCCTCCTGCCCGAGGGGCTGGAGCTGATGGACAAGCTGGCCGCCACCACCAGCCGCCCGCTCTACCGTCGCCTGATGTGCAGCCTCAGCAGCGGCACGGGTTTCCCCAACTCGACCAATGTCTATCAGCTCGGAGCCGACCGTCGCTCGCTCTACGATTTCACCCTTTTCGACCAGATTTTCGACCGCGTGGTGCACAGCCGGATGTTGCCCTTTGTCTGCCTGAGTTTCATGCCCGACTCGCTGAGCGCGGCCCCGCCGGAAGAGGCCCGCCGGGAGTGGGACCACGTGGACCGCTACCCGCCGCGCGACTGGAAACAGTGGCAGGAGCTGGTGCGGCGCGTGGCCGAGCACTGCGCCGAGCGTTACGGCGCGGATAAGGTGGCGCTCTGGCGCTGGGAGGTCTGGAACGAGCCGGACCTGGAGTTCTACTGGCACGGCAGCGTCCAGGACTACTGCCGTCTGTACGACTTCGCCGCTGCCGGGCTGCGCGCGGCTCTGCCGGGAGCTAAAGTGGGCGGGTGCGCCCTGGCCGGGCCGGACAGCCAGGCAGGAGGCGAGTTCCTTGAAACGTTCGTGCGTCATTGTCTGGAGGGGAAGAACTATGCGAGCGGCGGGCGCGGCGCGCCCCTGGATTTCATAACGTTCCACATGAAAGGCGGGGGCAGCCGCAAGCTGGGTGAATTCACCTCCCAGGCTCTGCGCGAAAAACTGGGCTGGGAGCGGCGTTCGCCCGACCTGGACGGGATGCTGGCGCGCACGCGCGCCACTATCGAGCACCTGGCGCGGATACCGGGCTGCCGTGGGATCCCGGTTATTATCAGCGAGTGCGACATCGATTACGGGGTGGAGACATCTGTGTACGAGGACCCGAACGTGGAGTACCGCAACAGCGAGTATTTCCCGGCCTTCCAGTGCGCTCTGGCCGCGCGCATGACCGCGCTGCGGGGTGAAATGCCGGATAACCCGCTGGAGGGGTTGTTCATGGACACCTTTTTCTTCCCCGGGCGGCGTCCTTTCGAGGGCCAGCGCACTCTGCTGACAGCGTTCGGGATCGAAAAGCCGGTGCTCAACGCTCTGCGTGTCCTGGGCCGTCTGGAGGGCCGCCGCATGAATGTCTCAGTCCAGGGCAGCGCGGATGTCAGTGGGCTGGGGGTGGTCGCCTCCGCCAATATGCTGCGTCTGGTGCTGGTCAATTTCGACCCGCAGACCGGCTCCGGTTCCTCCCGCGCGGTGGCCCTGGAGGTTGCCGCCCCAGGCGCGCACAGGCTGTCCCTATGGCGGATCGACCGGGAGCACAGCAACAGCTACCGTCTGTGGCAGGCGCGCGGCGAGGCTCTGGGCCCTGACCGCAACCTTCTGGCCGAACTGCACCGCCGCATGGGCCTGGAAAAAGCCGAGCCGGACCGTCAGGTGTTCTCGGACGGCCCGACCCTTCACCTGAGCCTCAACCTGCCGCCGCACTCGGTGAGCCTGCTGGAACTGCGGCCGGTCAAGTAATATCCCGGTCAACAACCAGCTCGCGTCGCGCCGCAGCCAGGATTTCGGCGATGATCCGCTCCTGGTCATCCGTGGGCGGCACGGGCTGGTGTGTGGCCAGGATTTCCTCTTTGCGGGCGCGGCAGCGCTCTTCCATCGACTGCGCCCCGGAATCCAGCCAGGCCTGGTAGTACTGACGGTCCAGGAGGCCGGGAATCCAGAGTTCGCGGCGGAAATGCTCCACCGTGTGCTCGGTGTCGATGAACGTGCCGCCCGGCCCGGCGGCCTCGATCACGTCCAGCCCCAGGGTGTCGTCGCTCACCTCTATCCCGCGGCAGGTGCTCTCCACGTAGCGGATTATCTCGTCCTGCAGCACCAGAATGTCCAGCGAACTGGCCTGGTCCACCCCCGAGATGCCCATGTGTCCGAAAATGTCGGCCCCGGCCGCTGCGCCCAGGGCCAGGGTGATCCCGCATTCCAGGCCGGCCTGGGCATCCGGGCGCTTGCTGTCGGTCAGGCCCACGTTGATATACACCGGGAACCCGTAGCTCTTGCCGATCTGGGTCATCGCCACCCCGAAAATCGCCTGCTCCGGGCCGGAGAAAATCATCTGGGTGGTGCTCATGTCGAAAGCGTGGCAGATGCCGCCGTAGCAGACCGGCAGGCCGGGACGGATGAGCTGGGTGATGCAGACCCCGGCCAGGATTTCGGCGTTTTCCTGGGCCAGGGTGCCGGCCACGGTGCAGGGAGCGGAAAGCCCCATCTGGGCCATCGGACCGATCGGTACGGGCAGCCCGATCCGCTCGGTTTCGAACAGAAGGTCGATGCCGTTGAATGGGAATCGCAGCGGGCTTATCGGCTCCAGGAACGGGTAGCAGAACGGGTATTGCTCGGCCCGTTGGCTGTCGCCGCGCAGGGCGATACTCAGCTCAACGATGAACCTGGCCGCGGCGCGGTCGTGGAACCAGAACGTGACCGGCTTGGTGGTGTGGCGCAGCATGGCGGCGAAAACCTCCACGCTGCGGCTGGCCACCGGCATGCCGTGGGGGTCGCTCATGGCGCCGGGAAGGTTGATCCCGGTCAGGGCGTCCGCGAGCCGGGTGGCGTCGATGGCGTCCTGCAGCGTGGTGAAACGCCGCTCCCCGCCCGGGGTCTCGACCCAGGAGGCCTCACCGGCGATGGAATTGAAGTTGCGCTGTCCCTGGCCGAAAGCCGCCGTGCGGGCCAGGTCGCGGCCGTAAAGAGTGAAGCTCTTGCCCGCGCTGGCCACGCAGCGCATGACCAGTTCCTCGGGGATACGCACCCGCAGGGCCGGGAAATCGACTTTAGCCCCGGCCTCAGCGAACATCCGCAGCATGCCCGGATGGGGCACAGTCACGCCGACGCGTTCCAGAATGCCCAGCGAGGCCCGGTGGATACGCTCGATCTGCTTGTCAGTAAGCACCCGGCAGAACATGAGTCCCCTCCTGTGTGAGGCTTGATAAAACCGAGAGTTTCTATTTCTTTCTTTGCGTTCAGCGCGCGCTGTCCCACTGACTGTAGCGCACCCCGGCTGCGGCGCGCCAGAGGTCCAGAGCGCGGGCGTTGCCCAGCGAGTCCTCCAGATCGGGCGCGGGCCAGACAGGTCCCCCGGCGGCCAGGCCTGCGGCCACGGCATCCGCCTCCAGGGCGTAGAGCCACTGACTGCACTCGATAGTTTCCACCCGCGGCTCGTCGCCCTCCGGTTCCACCACTATCCGTGACGCGCCGCCCTCGAGGCCGCCGCCGGTCCAGGGGCTCTCCAGGGTCAGGCGGCCGCGGCTGCCGAAGACGATAAGACGGTTGTCCAGTGCCACCCGCACCGCGGTGGCCACCTGGGCCAGGATACCGCCCTCGAAGCGCAGGCAGCCGACAGCGTACTCGTCGATCCCGCTCTGCGTGCCGATCAGCGCCTGGCCGGTCACCTCCAGCGGCTCGGCTGCGCGCTCGCGTCCCAGGGCCACACCCGCCACCAGGCGCGCCATACTCACCGTGTAGCAGCCCACGTCCAGGATCGCCCCGCCGGCCGTGGCCGGGTTCATCTTGATATTGGCCGGGTCGTAGCGGCCGTGGTAGCCGAACGTGGCCCGGATGACCCGCACCTGCCCCAGCTCGCCCGATCGCAGGATTTCGATCAGCCGCGCGATCTGCGGGTGGCAGCGGTACATGAATGCCTCCATCAGAAAACTTCCGCTTTCACGGGCGGCGTCCACGATCTCCTCCACCCGGGCCACGGTCACCTCAAGCGGCTTTTCACACAGCACGGCCTTGCCAGCGCGCAGGGCTTTTGCCGCCCACTCGCCGTGCTGCGGGTGCGGGGTGGCCACGTACACGGCCTGCACCTGACTGTCGGCGAGCAGGCTCCCGTAGTCGCCATAGGCCCGGATACCGCCGTGCTCGGCGATGAACGCCTGTGCCTTTCCGGCGCTGCGGCTGGCCGCGGCATACAGGCTGCCGCTGTCCGAATGCCTCAGCGCGCGGGCGAATTTCGCGGCGATTTTACCCGTGCCCACGAGTCCCCACTTGATTCTTTCGCCGTCCCGTGCCATCATATCTCCTGTGCGGTTTTATTCATGATAAAATGAACTTGCCAGCTAACACGGATGTCATATTATCCGACAGGCGCACACGAATAATAACCCTTTCAATGGAGAGCGGCAATGAACAGCCACGAGGTGGATTACGAAATCCTGGGCGATGACATGCAGATCGTTGAGGTGGAGCTCGACCCGGGCGAGGTGGTGATCGCCGAGGCCGGAAGCATGAACTACATGGAGGACGGGATCACGTTCGAGGCCAAGATGGGCGACGGCTCCGACCCCAACGAGGGCCTGATGGGCAAGCTGCTCTCCGTGGGCAAGCGCGTGCTGACCGGCGAGTCGATTTTCATGACCCATTTCCGCAACAGCGGCCAGGGCAAGAAACGGGTGGCCTTCGCCGCGCCCTACCCGGGCAAGATCATCCCGGTGGAACTGAGCCAGGTTGGCGGCGAGCTGATCTGCCAGAAGGACGCTTTCCTGTGCGCTGCCCTGGGCACCAAGCTGAGCATCGCTTTCACCCGACGCCTTGGCACCGGGTTCTTCGGCGGCGAGGGTTTCATACTGGAGCGGCTGCTGGGCGACGGCAAGGCGTTCATTCACGCGGGCGGAACCATCATCAAGCGCCAGCTCAACGGCGAGGTCCTGCGCGTGGACACCGGCTGCATCGTGGCTTTCACCAAGGGCATCGATTACGACATCGAGCGCTCGGGCAGCCTCAAGAGCATGATTTTCGGCGGAGAGGGCCTGTTCCTGGCCACCCTGCGCGGCCACGGGGAGGTCTGGCTGCAGAGCCTGCCGTTCTCGCGCCTGGCCAACCGGATCATCGCCAGCGCGCCCCAGACTTTCGGCTCCAGCCAGAAAGGCGAGGGTTCGATCCTGGGCGGCCTGGGTGACCTTCTGGGCGACAGCCGCCGCTGAGAGGGCAGGATTCACGGTTCACCGATAACCCTTACCCGGACCGTTTCACGGAGGATCACGATGCCCAGGCGTTTACCTGACGCTGCCAAGTACCTTGTTCTGATGCTTTGCTGCCTTCTGAGCCTGCCGCTGGCCGTTCTGGCCGCGGAGGAGCCGTCCCCCCTGCCGCTCTGGCCCTCCGGGGTCCCGGAGACGGTGATCCGTCACGAGCAGCCGGAGAAGCTGGAGAACCGTACTGAAAACCAGAACGCCCAGGGGTTCAACCGAATAATCTCTTTTGTCTCGAACCCGACCCTGACAGTTTACCCGGCACCGGGCGTGAGTGGCCCGGCTCCGGCGCTGGTGATTTTCCCGGGCGGCGGCTTCCGCCGTCTGGCCTGGGACAAGGAGGGTATCGATATCGCGCGGCGGTTCAACGCGGTGGGGATTACCGGCATCGTTGTCAAATACCGTCTCTGTCCGGAAAAGTACGAAACCAAGGAGGGCCGGGTGCCGGATGACGTGCGGGTCGCGATCCTGGCGGATGGCCCCCAGGCGATGCGCATGGCGCGGGCCAATGCCGCCAAATGGGGGATAGACCCGCAGCGGATCGGAGTGATCGGGTTCTCGGCCGGGGGCTACATGGCGGCCTGGACCGCCACGCATTACACGCCAGGCGACCCGTCCGCCGCTGACCCGCTGGCGAAAGTCAGCAGCCGCCCGGATTTCGCGGGCCTGATCTATCCGGCCGTGCCGGCTGGGATCGATACGGTGCTGAGCGCCGAAACCCCGCCGGTGTTCCTGGTCAACGCGGATGACGACACCACCACTCCGGCGGCCAAGGCTATCGCGTTGCACAACGCCCTTGTCGCGGCAGGGGTAACCACGGAGATGCACATTTTCACCCGCGGCTCCCACGGTTTCGGGCTGGGGGTGAACGGCGGCGCGGTGACTGCTTGGCCGGGGCTTCTGGAGGGCTGGCTGCGGGAGCGGGGAGTGATAGGGGGGAAGTGAGACGAAAAAAATGCAACAGCAGGCATCAATCGCGATGCTGAACGAGTAAATCCTCCTTTCACCTGTAGGGGAGGGTTTTAAACCCTCCCCTACACTATATCTGTCTCCAATGATCCCTATGCATAGACCGCCTCACGTTCGATTACAGGACGCAGGCGGGGTTTGACGGTATCGGCCAGCACCAAGTCCACCGGACGCCGGAGGATTTCCTCCAGATAGAATTTCAGGTCCATGTAATGGTCGAAAGTCGGCTCGCCCAGCTCGACAACTATATCCACATCGCTGTCCGGTCCGGCTTCGCCGCGGGCAAACGAGCCGAACACACCGATGCGCTTGACCGTGAACCGTTCGGCCAGCTCCAGGCGGACAGCCGCAAGTTTTTCTGTTATATAGTTTACCATTGCCTCAACCCCACAGTTTCTATTTTGAAATCTCTATAATTAAAAACTTACACTGCATCAAAGTCAATACCCACCGAGAAAAAGAACGGCTACCAGCACCACCGCCGCAACGCACGTGATCCACGAACCGATCACCACCGCCCTGTCAACCGGGGAGCGCTTTTCAGCGACCTCGATTTTCTGAATCTGCTCCCATCTCAAAAATCTTGTGACTTTTTCCGTTTCGGTCAGGGAGCGCGACTTATTGGTTTTAATCTCCACTCCACCCTCGACAGCCGAGACAGTCCCGGTCAGCTTTTCTCCGCTGTAAAGGTGCAGCGTAATTTTACGATCGGGATTGGCGGCGATCATCCGCACCAGGCTCGAATCGGGAGCGTAACTGGAGGACGGGTTGGGTTGAGCGGATGCAACTGTACTCAAGGCAGGAAGCAGTATAATCGACATCAGGATATGTCTACGGAACATTTATGCCTCACTGCTTTTTCTGTCGGGTGTCGGGCAGTTCTGAGGGGAAAAGGCAGGGGCACGGCGCGCCGTGCCCCTATGTGTTTTCTTCTGATTGTTACTGTCCTCACACCTCGAACTTGTCCGCCTCGGCCATCGCCGCCACAACTTTCAGGCTGCCCTCGGGGTCGCTCTTTACCGACGCCCCCAGCTCCATGCCCACGATCCCCTTGAACCCGAGCTTGTAGATCGCCTTGAACACCTCGCGGTAGTTGATCTCGCCGGTGTAGGGCTCATGACGGCCCGGGACATCGGCCAACTGGAACGAGCCGATCTCGTCATAGGTGGCCCGGATGTTGTTGATCAGGTTGCCCTCGGTGATCTGCATGTGGTAGATGTCGAAGAGAATCTTCACCTGCGGGCTGCCCACGGCTTTCATGATCTCGTAGGCCTCGGAGGAGGTGTTCAGGAAATACCCGGCATGGTCGACCCAGGGATTGAGCGGCTCGACCACCAGGGTGAGGTCCGGCGCGGCCGAGACTACATCCGCCGCGCGCTTGAGGCTCTCGATCACGTTGAGACGCTGGTAGGGCCTGTACTTGCCCGGTATCTCGGGCCCGGTGATCACGGTGCAGATCGAGTTGCCCACCACCTTGTGCACCGGCAGGGCCGACTTGACCTCGGCCAGGAACGCCTCGCGCTGCGACGGGTCGACCATACCGGCCTTGTTCCAGCCGGAGGGGTTGGCCACGAACACGCCCAGCTCCATCTTGAGCTCGTCCATGCGCTTCTTTAGCTTCTCGACCCGCTCCATCGGCCAGCCCAGAAGGCCGTTGCACTCGAACGCGGTGAACCCGTGGGCCGCATACTCGTTCAGGCGGTCGATCTCATCCGGGATGTTGCTGAACAGGCTCGTGTGCGGGGCGTACTTGAGCTTGAACTGGTGTTTCACCGGCGCCTGCGCCGCTGCGGACGGTTTGGCCGCCGCACCGCTCAGGGCCGCGCCCACCGCGCCCACCGCGCCCGCGCGCAGGAACTCTCTGCGTCTGGTCATCTTCTCTGTCTCCAGGCTGTGTTGGTCCGTTCAGTGTCAGGCCGCCAGACGGCCCATGTAAATGGCCACGGCAAACAGCAGAAGGGCTGTCACACCCGCGATCACCAGCGATTTCTGGATGCTCTTGCCGCGTGCGTAGATGCCGATTGCCGCCGGGATGGTGCTCGCACCCAGCAGGCCGATGGCGAAGATGATCGCGAAGGCGCTGCCGTGCAGCTCAGGCACGATCTTGGAGAATGTCACGCCCACGATGGTCGGGAAAATGGGGCCGAAAGCCAATCCGGTCAGAAGCACGGCCACAGCGCCCAGGCCCTTGCTCTTCGAGCCGACCATCAGGAAAATGGTGGCCGCGGCCACCAGGGCCAGCGCGGTGATCACCGTGGGGCCGTTGGCCGCGTTAACCACACCGGCGGTGATGAGCCGCGCCAGCATGATCCCGATCCAGAACCCGCTCAGCACGGTGTTGGCTTTGCCCTGGCTCAGCCCGATACTGGTCAGGTATGAGGAAATCCAGCCGCCCATGGAGGCCTCGAGGCCCACATAGCAGAAAAGGGCCAGGGCCGCCACCAGGACCATCGGGTTGGACAGCAGGCCGAACGCCGCGCCCAGGTCGAAACCGCTGGGCGGCTGCGGCGGGTAGGTGTTGGCGCTGAAAGCGAAGATCACCGGCACCAGGGCGACCAGGGCCACGATGGTGATGGTCTTCGAATAACCGATTTTCTGGATGAGCACGCCGGCCAGGAACGGGGTGAGGAACGCGCCCAGGCCGAAGAACATGTTGCCCAGGTTGAGCGCGGCGCTCGCGTTCTGCCCGCCGAACAGCACCTGCGGCAGAAGGGTGTTGCCCACGGTGTTGACGCACATTCCGCCCACGCCCAGCAGCATCGCGCCCACGACCAGGGCCTTGTAGCTGCGCAGGAACGCGAACAGCGAGATAGCGGCGCCGCTCAAGAGGAATCCCAGGATGGCGAAAGGCTTGTGGCCCCAGGCATCCACCAGCGGACCGATTGCCAGCACCACGATCATGCTGGTGAACATCAGGGCCGAGATCAGGCCGCCGAACTGGGCGTCGCTCAGGCCCGCGCGCTCGGAGAGCTGCAACTTGGCCGCGCCGATCAGGGAGAACACGATGCCCAGGACCGATACCGCGAGAATCGCCACAAAAGTGATCATGGATTGCCTCCTGCGGGTGTGTGTGGATGCGGGACTTGTACAGACGGTTGGATGTGCGCAAATCTTTGTCTCAATATTTACCGCCCCCGGCGCGGCTGGACAAGGAAAAAAGGAGGAGGAAGGGACTGGTGCGGTCGCAGCGATGCTGTGGCTGATCAGGCTGGGGTATCCGGGTTTCCGCCAACTGTTTTGCGGCGGCTGCAAGCGCGAACTGAAAGCCTATCGGCGGTGGAGGATCACGGCCGTGGAGGTGTTAATCTGTATTAATGAACTGTGATGCAAATGCTTACGAAAGGGCACCTGGCAAGGCCTTGCCCTTGCCGGAATTCTCAAAATTTACAACCCCCAAGCAGGGCCAGGCCTCTGTTTTTTACCCTGTAATCGATGTAATAATATCGGTTGTCCGAAAATCCATAGTCATAGCGTATCTCCGCCAGAAACCGCTTCCATTCGAACCCAACACCGCCCAACACTCCGAGGTCAATTTCATCGATGTACTTCCAGTCGTAATCTCGGGGCGAACCATCGCCTATCGATAATTGCAGGCTGGAATTCAACCTTATCGAAAACACGGGTCCTGCGAGGAGATAAAGAGGACTTCTGCGCGACAGCAGGCGGATCCTTGCGAGCAGCGGCACGTCGAGATAGTGTAACCGCAGTGAATCGAAAGGTTTGGAGCTTTCCCAGCCGTTTTTGAATCCGACGCCGTCACCACCCTTTTGCGTATAAAGCAGTTCGAACTGACCGCTCAGCACACTTTCCGGGTTCAACTGCAAAAAACCGCCGCCAGTGAACCCTGGCTGAGTGCCGTAATCGATCTTTAAGTACTCTGTCCTGCCGCTCAACGTAGCCAGGTTGATTCCGGCCTTAATCCCGCCAGACCAGGTGAAAGCCGCGCAGGTGGTGGTCGTCAGAAAGAGCAGTCCCGTTGTGAAGGAAAAACATTTTGCCCGCATAATGTCGCCCGATTCCTTAGAATTCGTAGCCTGCCAGGAATGCCAGACTTCTGTTTTTCAATGTATGCTCAAAACGGTTTCCTGCGAAACAGTAGTTATATCTCAATTCAAGAAGAACGCCTCTGAAATTTACCCCTGGGCCGAATATCAGGCCCAGGTCGGCCTTATCCACCCAGTATTCGGGGTGCTCGAGGTAACCGCTTGACGATGGAACGGTCTTCCCGTGGCCTGTAGCCAACCGGATATCAAAGGCCGGACCGAATGAAAAGCAGGGTTTCAGGCCGTGTTTTTCAGGCAACTCCAGGTAAGCCAGAATCGGGAGCTCCAAGTAATCGATTCGTATCGAATAGTGGTCAATTGTCTGGTTACACACATTTATAAGCGAAAAAATCTGGCCTTTTCTGCTGTAGCACAACTCGAAATGAAGGTTCAGGAAATCCCGCAGGGGCAGCCGGGCATAGCCGCCTATGGTCCAGCCGGTGTAATAATCCTCGGACATGCTTGAATAATATGAGTATTTCCCGCTCATCCTGTTGAGCGACGGCCCGGCTTTGACACCGAAAGTCACTGTTTCAGCGAAAGCGGACACAGCGAAGACCAGGATCGTACATAGCGCCATCCAGCCGCTCTTTTTCAAGCTCTGCGGAGAAAGCGGTTTCTCCCCGGCGCGGGTCAAATAACCTTTGATGAATGTTTTCAAAGAAAATACCCCAGTGTGAGATTCAAGCCATATGGGCGCATTTTTGAAAATTTGGGGTATTGCCTTAATGCATAATAACCACGAGCTTCCAGACGGTAATGACCGACCGGAATGCCTACCCCCCCGTCAAACTGTGGAATGAAATCTCCGAAAAGGCTGGACTTGAGCTTGAAGGCAAAAGAAGGGCCCGCGAGAAAATAGGGACAGACATTCTTCTCTTTCCAGGGCCGGTAGACAAACAGGAGGGGAAGATCGATGTAATCCCCCGTGTATTCGAATGAGTACTCGTGACCGGTCGGTTTACCGTCCAGACCAGTTCCCTCGAATTTGTAAACCCCACCTTTTTTGCTGTAATCGAACTCGACTCTCGCCCCGATTGACTGATTAAACTGGATTCCGTAAATCAGGCCACCCGTGAACCGGCTGATGGTGTGTATTTTATCGAAATAATCTTTCCGGACATCGAAGTTGGAATAACTTATCCCGGACTTGACTCCAAAGCTGGAATCGTAGGGCAATACAACCGACCGCATGCCCAAGGTCAGCATCAGAACCAGCCCCAAAACAGTTCTCCGCATCTGGTCACTCCCTGTTCAGTTTTTCGCTCAGCCTGGAGTTAGCTGGATTCAGGCCCGCAATGCGGTATTAAATATTCAGGTTAAATCTCTGTTATGTATTTTATCCTGTTTTTGAGATGTATCTCGATGCGTTTCAGTGGATAAAGTCTCTATTAATGTTTATTCACTCAATGGCTTTGAGCGAGATAAAAACGACTATAACCTATAAATTTTGCCGCGGAGAGTTATAATTTCCAGTTCCATATTTGCGCAACATTGAAATGACAGTTTCATGCGGAGATAAATATTCTTCACGATTCATACAA
>CAYLSM010000020.1:0-6499 GCA_964386505.1 uncultured Gemmatimonadales bacterium | reverse complement strand
CAACATTGAAATGACAGTTTCATGCGGAGATAAATATTCTTCACGATTCATACAACACTTGGATAGTTCTGTCAATCAATTTGAACATTTAATGATGTCATTAATATGCAAAGGGGCACAGCTTGCCGCCGTGCCCCCGGCATCACCCATCTCCTTTTTATCCGGAAAGTCGCTTCTACCTGCGCGTAAACCGCACGTTCCTTATCCGGCCCACGTCCAGCGAGAAGCCGCTCACCCGCCCGTCGCTGTCCCGTGAGAAGACCACAGGGATGTAAGAGAGCGAGAATGTGTCCGCGCCGGAGTAGAGCAGGCGGTCGTGGCCGGTGAGGTGGTTCTCCTCCAGGATGGTGGGCTCCAGGATGCCGCTGTGCAGGACCAGGCAGTCCGGCAGCGCCTCCACCCGGTAGGTTGTGTTCAGCTCATCGCTGCGGTACTGTCCGGCGAAACCCTCCAGCCAGGCGGCGTCCGGAATCCGCTCCGGCACCCGTGTCATGGCCAGGTCGCGATCCTGGTGGAAAGTGCCGCTCTCAGACGGGCCGGTCCCTGTCCCGAAAAACGTGAGCTTTATCTCGGGTGCATCCACCAGGTGGTACAGGCTGTCGGATTCGGCCGCCAGCAGGAACGGGGTTGACTCCTGGCCGGTGAGCCTGCCCTGGAGCAGGCTGTCCCGGCGCGTGATTGTTACTACGTAGCCATCCGGCAGACAGTACTGGCCGCAGCAGAGCTCCAGGGCCGCGCTGTCGGGCCGGACAACGGGCGCCGGAGCGACGGGAGCGGCCGCGGCCGCCGCGCTCTCCGGCCGGTCGAAGATATGCTCGCCCAGCACGAACTTGATGGTCTTGCGCGTGCTGCCCACGGGCTGGCCCTGGTCGCTGTTGCAGAGAAAGACCACGCTCAGACGGTGCTCGGGCAGGCGCATCAGGTAGGTGCGGAAACCGCTGTCCCCGCCGCCGTGGCTCACGGTGAGCTGGCCGCCGATCCGGGACACCTCCAGGCCGAGGGCGTAGTCGAGCGTGTCGCCGCTGTTCAGCACCCCGCGGGTCTGCATCGCCTGGGTGAACCCCGGCCCGCCGACTTTCTGCGTGTAGAAATTGTCCTCCCAGCGGGCCAGGTCCTCCACAGTTGAGTAGACGTTGTTCGAGCCGACACAGGTGTTGCTCTCGGCGCCGGCGGGCTGCCAGGAGCTGTCCGGGGCCAGATAGTAGCCGAGCGCCACGTTGTCCGGCTCCGGCCCGGTCCCGTCATGCAGAAACGTGCGGCGCATGCCCAGGGGCTCGAAAATCCGCTCCCGGGCGAACGCGGACAGCGGCTTGCCGCTCAGGCGGCGTACTATCTCGCCCAGCAGGACATAATTAGAGTTGCTGTACATGTACTCCGCCCCCGGCTCGAAATTGAGGGTGCGGGTGCGGAAAATCATCTCCAGTTCATCCCGGGTGCTTGCAGGGTCGGAGAACTTGCGGCCCGAGAGGATAGTCAGCCAGTCCGTGGACCAGATTCCACTGGTGTGGTGGAGCAGGTGGCGGACTGTCACTTTGTGTCCGTAGTCGGGAAGGTCCGGCAGGTAGCGGTGGATGTCCTCATCCAGCGAAAGCTTGCCCTCGCGCTCCAGCAGAACGATACAGGCCGCGGTGAACTGCTTGGACATGGAGCAGAGGTTGAATGACGTGGAAGGGGTCACCGGGGCTTTACGCTCCAGATTCGCCAGGCCGTAACCTTTTCGGAAGATTACCCTGCCGTCCAGCAGCACCGCCACGGCGTAGCCGGGATCCTCCGGCGACACTTTCTTCTCCACCAGGACCAGCGAGTCGATCCGGGATTCCAGAGCTTTGAGGTCCAACTGTCCAGCCGCGCCAGGACGGGCGATGAAGACGGCAAGCAGTGCCAGCCACAGGGGAAATGATTTCGCACACAGCATACAAGTCTCCGCGGAAAGGTCGTGTTGTAAGACGCGATATTGGTTGTGTACCCGAACCATTCTCTCTGACGCACCCGGCAGGAGGGCGGTTCCAAATTTTTCAGGCAGTTTGTATCGCATTACAAGAGAGGGAAAAGTCTCGGTGTGTCGTTCAGGAGGAACAACCGGCCCGTGGCTGGGCTGGCGCGGGAGAGGAAGAAAAAAGGGGCACGGCATGCCGTGCCCCTACATGAAAACCTATATAAGCCGGCCTCAGCCCTCCACAGTCACAGTCTCGCCGTCCGGTACGCTGACTGTACGGTTGCCGCGGATCACCGCGCCGTCCGGGATCACCACTTTGCCACTGCCCTCCACGTGGATTTCCAGCTCGGCCCCTTCCGCGATGGTCACGTTCTCGCCGATCTCGGCCTTGCCGGCCAGCTCCAGCTCGAAAGTCAACCAGCGGTCGTCGTTCATCAGGATATCGCCGTACTCGTTGTGGATATCCAGGATGAACGCGCTGTTCTTTTTCGCATGGAAACCCGCGCCCAGCATCACCTGGCTCGGGTGGCCGGTCAGGGCCACCTGGGAGCCCTCCTCCAGCACCCAGCCGTCGCCCACGCCCATCTCGGCCAGGTCCTCGGCCTCCATGGCGTAGCACGGGCTGAACTCCACGAATGCCTTGGCCTCGCCGGGGCGCAGCACGCTGAACACGTGGTCGCAGACGCTTTTGAGCTCCTCCTGCTTGGCGCCCTGCGCCCGGTCGCCCAGCTCGGCGACACTGTCGCAGAGGGAGTCGATATCCACCTTGACCCGCGCGGCGCGGGCCTTCTCGATCCGGTCGCTCAGGGCGGCGGCTTCGGCCTGGAACGCGGTGCCGCTGGCGGACGGTTCCACCATCTCGCGCATCAGGCGCTGCAGATCCACCAGGCAGCCGTCCACGCTCTGGGTGGCCACGCGCGCGCCCTGACGTTCCAGCCAGTGCATGTTGCGGGTGCAGAGGGCGCGGATCACCGTGGCCGGGCTGTCGCGGCCGATCGAGTTCTTGGTGGGCATGAACTGCTCGGCGCGCAGGATCTCTTTCACATCCACCCTGATCTTGGGCACCTGGCGGATGATGTGGAAAGCGAAGGATTCGAACTTGTTGCCCACGGCGCGGCCGCCGTTCGCGGTTTTGACTGTCTTGCCCGAGTACATCTTGAGCGGCAGGCGGACCACCGCCTCCATCTCGGCCAGGTCCATCAGGAACACGTTGACATCCCCGTGCTCGAACAGCAGACGGCTGGGGTCCCCGGGCTGTGTGCGCCGGGCCAGGGCCTCGGGGAACTCGTTGTACTCGATCTTTTCCAGGTTCTCCTGACCGTCCACATGGACTATCATACCCACGCGCTCCATGGGAAAAGCTTTCTTCACCACGCCGAACGTGAGCCGCGCTCCTCGCAGCACGTGGCTGCCCAGCATGCGCGGGGTGATAATGTCGGCCACGGGGTTGTCGACATTGGAAAATCCCACGACTTGGATACCATCCGCGTCCAGACGCTCGAAGATGTTGGGGCCGCCCTTATAGCCCGGGCCGCGCATGGCCTTGAACATCCCGCCGTTGCCGTTGCCGCTGAACACCAGCCGGCCCTCGCCGTTGTAGGGGATGATCTTGCCGTCGTTGTCCAGCACCGGGTTCATCCCGTGGTCGAACATGACCATCGCCGGTTCGAGCTTGGAGAATAGTTTGTGCGTGGTGATAGTGGTGAGCGAGGCCTCGCGGGTCTCGTCGCTGAGCATGAAAATCAGCACGGGCATGCGCTGCACCCGCGCCCCGATAGCCAGGGCCTGCTCCATGAACAGGCCGTAGAAAGTCTTGCCCAGCACCGGTGTGATCGGGAGCTGGCCCTTGGCGCAGTCGGCGTCGAACTCCTTCATCTGCTCGTCGGCCACCTTGTAGCGGCGCTTGAACGGCAGCGAGGCGTAGATTTCGGGCAGCATCTTGACCAGGCGCGAGCCGCTGCCTCCGGCCGGCACGAGCCAGGCCACCTTGCCCTCGATCAGGCTCTGGCGACCGGCCTCCCAGTCCGTGGCGCTGTCGACCTGCTGCTCCTCATGGGTGCGCATCGGCACCGGGTGGACCTCGTCCTCGGCGTACTCGCGCAGCTTTTCACCGTCGCGCAGAATCTCCAGCGCCTGGTCGAACACCTCCCAGTCGATCCGGGCGAGCTGATGCACCAGGGACTCACGGTAATCCGGCCCGCGCTGCTTCCAGTTCTCGAACAGATGCTTCTGGCCGCGCTCCAGGGCAGAGCGGACTATCTGCGCGGCTCCCTCCACCTCGGGCAGAAGGCCTTTGATTTCGTCTTCAAAAACATTGACCTGTTCCAACTCGTTTCTCTCCCGCTTCTTGAATGCCTGTAAAAAAAGAGTTCTCTTGTTCACAATTATGAGGCAATCTCTCCCAGCACAACAATTTCAAAACTCGTGTCCATCTCTCGTTCCGGCGAAGGAAGCCAAGCCAGTGGATAGCTTCTGTAGGGGCAATTCATGAATTGCCCCTACACGTCTTCCGGCGTGGCCCCCAAAGACAACGGCGGCGGCCTTGTGGCAGCACTGAATCACTAATTCTTCAAATGCTTGTCCAGCCACTGGCGGATGGTTTTGTTCCAGATCATGAAATCTTTCGGGTTCTGCACCCAGTGGCCCTCATCCGGGAAATACAGCATCTTCGACTCGATGCCCATGCGCTGCAGCGTGGTGTACACCATCAGGCCCTGCTCGGGGGGCACGCGGTAGTCGCGGTCGCCGTGGATAATGAGCATCGGGGTGGCGAAATCGCGCGCGAACCGGTGGGGCGACCACTCGTGGTACAGGGTGGGGTTGTCCCATGGAGTGCCGCCGAACTCCCACTCCGGGAACCAGAGTTCCTCGGTGGAGGCGTACATGCTCTCCAGGTTGTAGACCCCGTCATGGTTGACCAGGCATTTGAAGCGGCGGTTGTGGCCCTCGATCCAGTTGATCATGTAGCCGCCGTAGGAGGCCCCGGCCGCACCCATGCGGGTGGAGTCGACAAAGGCGTAGTTGGCCAGCACGTAGTCCAGCCCGCGCATCAGGTCGCGGTAGGCCTTGCCGCCCCAGTCGCCCGAGATCTGATCGGTGAACTTCTGCCCGTAGCCCGTGCTGCCCCGCGGGTTGACCATCACGGCCACGTAGCCCCAGGAGGCGAAAAGCTGGGCGTTCCAGCGGTAGTGGAACTCTTGGGTCCAGGCGCCCTGCGGCCCGCCGTGGATCAGATAGACAAGCGGGTATTTCTTGGACTGGTCGAACTGCGGCGGACGGACCAGGAAACCCTCCACTTTCACCCCGTCCTCGGCCTCGAACCAGAACGGCTCCACGGGGTTCAGCTCCAGCTCGGCCACATGGGCCTGGTTCAGGCTGGTCAGGGCCTTGGCCGGCTTGCCGTCCAGGGGCAGCAGGCAGACCTCGGCCGGCTGGGTGAAACCCTGGCGCAGGGCGACAATGGCTTTGCCGTCCGGGGTGACACAGGGGTTGCTCCAGGAGCCGCCCTCGGTCAGGCGGGTGACCTTGGGCGCGGGGCCCTCCAGCCTGGCCGGCACCTTGAACAGCGAGATCATGCCCTCGCTCTCGGCCGTGAAATAGAGAGTTTCTCCCTTGGGGTCCCAGGCCAGTTCATCCGCGCTGCGGTCGAAATCCCCGGTCAGACAGACCCGCTTGCCGCTGGAGGGCTCGAGCAGCCAGATATCCTGCTTGTCGGATTCGAACCCGGCGCGTTTCATCGCCCGGTAGGCCAGCACTGTGCCCTTGGGGTTGAACAGCACCAGGTTGTCATCCGCCGGGTTGGAGGTGACTTTCTCCAGGCCGCCGCCGTCCAGACCCACCCGCCAGAGGTCGTTGTTGGTGCTCACCGCCACCACCGGGTCGCGGTTGGAGACAAAGTAGACATAGCGGTTATCGGGGCTGATCACAAAATCGCGGGGGCTGCCCAGGGCCTGGGGCGGGCAGTCGTATTTGCCCGGCGTGAGGTCGAGCGCCGCGGCGCCAGTCTCAGCCTGGGCGACAAACAGGTGGCTGTAGGCGCCGTTGCGCCAGTGGGCCCAGTGACGGTAAAAGAGTGTGTCGAAAATACGTGCCCTGGGTGCGGCTCCCGGCTTGTCGGTCACGATCTCCTGGCTGTCGGCCAGCACCTGGGCCGTGTACAGCACACGCTTGCCATCCGCGGCCAGAGAGGCTCCGGTGATCCCGCCCGGCTGAGCGGTCAGGCAGACCGGCTCGGCGCCGGAGTCGAGGGGCAGACGATAGAGCTGGCTGGAGCCGGTGCGTGCCGAGGTGTAGACCAGCGCGCGGCTGTCCGGGCTGAACATCGGGCCAGCGAGTTCGGAAGAATCCGCCGCCACGGCCTGCGGCTCGCCGCCGGCCAGGGGCACGAGCAGAAGGCGCCAGGTGCGGGTGAAGGTCTCGGGGTTGATGCTCGACTCGACACAGGCCGCCCAGCGTCCGTTGGGGGCCACGGTCAGGTCGGACAGGCGTTTCATGCTCAGCAGGTCGCGGCATTCCACGGGGCGTCCGGCCGCCAGGGCCACCGAGATGAGGATTGCTGTCAAC
>CAYLSM010000019.1:0-35037 GCA_964386505.1 uncultured Gemmatimonadales bacterium | reverse complement strand
ACGCCAACAACGCCAACCAGGCCCTGGAGCGGGTGATGAATTTCTTCCCCCAGGAGCGCCACCCGCAGATCTACATGCAGCTTTCGCTCAACCTGCGCGCCATTATCAGCCAGCGTCTGGTGCGCACGTCCGAGGGCAAGCGCGCCGCAGCGGTTGAGATACTGCTCGATACACCCCGGATCAAGGACCTGATATTGAAAGGCGAGGTGGGCCTGCTCAAGGACGTGATGGACAAGGGCCGTCAGGAGGGCATGCAGACATTCGACCAGGCCCTGCTCGACCTGTGGAAAGCCGGACGGATCAGCCTGGATGATGCCCTGGTCAACGCCGACAGCGCCAATGACCTGCGGCTGAAGATCAAGATGGAGAAACTGGGCGACGGTGGAGAGCTGGATGAGGACAAGAGCGGGCCGAAGCTGAGTATATAAGTGTCAAGCGGAGCCGATTGATCCGCATAAGCGGCATAGTCTTTCGTAGGGGCGAGGCATGCCTCGCCCGAAAAGGCTTTTTGGGCACGCTGCGGCGTGCCCCTGCACGAAAGCTGGCTTTGTGTCGTAGGGGCGAACCTCGTGTTCGCTCGTGATCTCTTATGATTAATCCCCCTCGATCCCCCTTTGAAAAAGGGGGGGCTAAGCCCCTGCCCAATGGTGGGTTATCGGCCTCCCCCTTTTTCAAAGGGGGATCGAGGGGGATTAATAATCACCACCTCTGACGCATAACTGAAAGCATTCCCGCCAAGCACGCTCCCCCGCCAGGGACAGGCCCAGACATCGCGGAGGATAGTCCCCATGCCGGTCTACAACTGGAAAGCCCGCACGGTCAAGGGCGAAAACCATTCCGGCGAGCTGACCGCAGCCAGTCCGCAGGAGGTGATCGGCTACCTACGGCGGCGGCGGCTGATCGTGGTGGCCGTGGAGCCCAAGCCGCGCGAGATCAAGCTCAAGCTGGGCGGCAGCATCAAGACCCGCGACATCGTGCTCTTTTCCCGACAGTTCTCCACCATGATCAACAGCGGCCTGCCCCTGGTCCAGTGCCTGGGAATCCTGGCCCAGCAGACCGACAACGTGCGGCTGCGCAACACGATCAACTCGGTGCGGGTGGACGTGGAGGGGGGCAACACCCTGGCCGACAGCCTGCAGAAATTCCCGCGCCTGTTCTCGAACCTCTATGTCTCCATGGTCCGGGCCGGCGAGACCGGCGGCATCCTGGACACGATCATGCTGCGCCTGAGCGACTATCTGGAGAAAAACGACTCCATCATCCGCAAGATCAAGGGCGCGATGATCTACCCGGCGGTAGTGTTCACCGCGGCCATCGGCTGTGTTTCCGTGCTGCTCATTTTCGTGATCCCCATTTTCGCCAAAATGTTCAAGGACATGAACCTGCCGCTTCCCCTGCCCACCCAGATCGTGGTGGGGCTGAGCGATTTCCTGGTCGGCTACTGGTGGGTGCTTCTGGGGGCCATAGTGGGCGCGATATTCGGGATCAAGCGCTACAAAGCCACCGACAGGGGCGAGTACATGATCGATGCCTTTCTGCTCAAGGTGCCTGTGCTGGGCGACCTTCTGCGCAAGAGCGCCGTGGCGCGGTTCACCCGCACCCTGGGCACGCTGATCTCCAGCGGGGTTTCGATCCTGCACGGCCTGGAGGTGACCGCCCGCACCAGCGGCAACCGGGTGGTGCAGGACGCCATCATGGGCAGCCGGTCCAGTATCGCCAGCGGCGAGACTATCACCAAGCCGCTCAAGGAGGCCGACATTTTCCCGCCCATGGTGATCCAGATGATCAACGTGGGCGAGCAGACCGGCGGACTGGACAACATGCTGGTCAAGATCGCGGATTTCTACGATGAGGAGGTGGACACCGCGGTGGAGTCGCTGACCGCGGCCCTGGAGCCGGTGATGATCGTGTTCCTGGGCGTTATTGTGGGCGGGATGGTAGTCTCGATGTACCTGCCCATCTTCGACCTCATCACCAAGATGCATTGAAACCGCGCCCACGGAGGGCCAGGCATGACAAGGCTGACCGCGTTGCTGCGCACCGCCTGGAAGCGGCCTGCGTTCTCCTACGTGCAGTTCATCAAGTGGTGGATGCTGCTGCGGGCGGCCCTGGTCTCCACCACCCTGGCCGTTGTGTTCTTTTTCAGCCCCACAGGCGGGACCACGGCCGGCGGCAACCTCCTCACCCCGGTGGTCACCGCCCTGACCCTGTTCGTGTCCTGGCTGTTCTACCGCTCGGTGCGGCGGGATGACCCGCCCGAGATCGGCCTCTACCTTCAGTATTTCCTCGACATTTTCCTGATCAGCCTGCTCAGCCTGATCGCCAAGCCGGCGGATGTCAGCTTTGTCCCGCTCTACCTGCTCACGATCACCCTGGCCGGGATACTGAGCCTGCGGAGCGGGGCGTTGTTCGCCGCCAGCGCCGCGGCCCTGTTCTACCTGCCGGTGGGCTTGGGAGTGCTGAGCCTGGGGTTCACGTTCAGCCGCCAGTTCGAGGTGAACGTGTTCTACCTCAGCGACAAGCGTATCTGGCTGAACGTGGGTCTGCAGGTGTTCCTTTTCTACATGATCGCCCTGGTGACCAGCCACCTGGGCCAGCGCCTCCGCCGCACCGGCGGCGAGCTGGAGGACCTGCGCCGCGTGCTGCGCCAGCAGCGGGTGGACACGAGCGAAATCCTGCGCAACATAGACACCGGCCTGATAACTGTCAATCCGGGCGGCATGGTGGTCTACGCCAACCCGGCGGCCTGCCGCATGCTGGCGTTGGAGCCCAGGCGAGTGCTGGGGCACAATTCCGGGGAACTGTTCCGGACTGTCTGTCCGGAACTGAGCGGGATAATCGAAAGGGCCGCGGCCAGCCGCGAGCGGCGTCTCATCCGCCTGGTGCAGCTGGAGAGCGTGCGCGGCACCCTGACCGTGGCGGTCAACCCCTCGCCCATGTTCGAGCAGGGGGGGCGTCTGCGCGGCGTCTCGCTGATCCTTCAGGATGTGAGCCACGAGCTGCGCGCCTCCGAGCTGGAGCGACGGGCGGGCAAGCTGGAGGCCGTGGCCGAGCTTTCCGCCTCCCTGGCCCACGAGATCAAGAACCCGCTGGCCTCGATCCGCAGCGCGGTGGAAATGCTGCGCGAGCCAGCGCTGTCACGGGACGGGGCCGAGAAAAAGCTGATGGACTGCGTGATCCGCGAAAGCGACCGTCTGAGCGAACTTCTGCGCCAGTTCCTGCAGTTCGCCTCGGGCAGCCTCGGCCCCCTGGAGACAGTGCGCCTGGGCGAGGCCGCGGCCGCGGCCCTGGAAACCGCGCTTCCGCACCCGGACTGGCGCGCCGGGATAGAGGTGGATCTTCAGCCCGCGGCCGCCGAAATGCGCGTGCGGGCCAACTCGGCCTCGCTGCGCCAGGTGTTCTTCAACCTGTTCATCAACTCGGCCCAGGCGGCCGGGCCGCAGGGCCGCCGGGCCAACAGGATCACTATCTCCCCGGCCTCCGCCCAGCCGGAGGACTGCCCGGGCGCGAAAGATTGTATCTGGCTGCGGGTGGCGGATGACGGGCCGGGGATTGCGCCGGATGTGCGAAAGCGTATATTCGAGCCGTTTTTCACCACCCGCCGCCAGGGCTTCGGCCTGGGCATGGCCGTGGTGCAGCGGATCGTGGAATCCCTGGGCGGGACAATTACAGTGGAGGACTGCCCCGGCGGGGCCTCTTTCCTGATCGGCCTGCCCGCCGCGACAGATGAGCCCCTGCCCGGCGGAGTAAATGGAAGAAAATCGAGTGGAGCGAACCAGGAGAAAGCATGAACCGGGTGCTTATAATAGACGATGAGCAGTCGCTTCTGACCACGCTGGAGGTGCTGTTCAGCCGGGAGGGATTCGGGGTGACGATCGCTCCGGGTGGACTGGAGGGTCTGGAGATTCTGCGCAGCGGACCCGCGCCCGACCTTCTGATCACCGACATCCGCATGCCGGAGGTGGACGGGATCCAGGTGCTGCGCGAGGCCAAGAAAATCGACCCGTTCCTGCCGGTGGTAATAATCACGGCCCAGGCCGAGAAGCAGGGCGCAATCGACGCCTGCAACGAAGGGGCCTATTATTTTCTTGAAAAGCCGTTCGAGAACCGCCGTCTGCTCGCGATCTGCCGCGAGGCTCTGGAGTTCGGCCGCGCCGACCGAAGGTACGCCGTGCGCCGCCGCGAGCTGACAAGCGCCTCGCGGCCCGAGCCACCGGTCGGGCAGGCCCCGGCCTTTGTCCAGGCCATGGACCTGGCCCGGCGAGCCGCCGTCAGCGACAGCACGATCCTGATCCAGGGCGAGAGCGGCACGGGCAAGGAACTGGTGGCGCGGTTCATCTACCAGTCGAGCCAGCGCGCCAACCGTCCCTTTGTCACGGTGAACTGCGGCGCCCTGCCCGAGACCCTGCTGGAAAGCGAGCTGTTCGGCCACGTGAAAGGCTCTTTCACCGGGGCGATCTCGAACAAGGACGGCCTGTTCAAGGTGGCCAGCGGCGGCACCATTTTCCTGGACGAGGTGGGCGACACCTCGCTGGCCTTTCAGGTCAAGCTGCTGCGCGTGCTGCAGGAGCGCGAGATCACTCCGGTGGGTTCAACCGAGCCGGTCACGGTGGATGTGCGGGTGATCGCGGCCACGAACAAGGACCTGGAAGCCGAGGTCGAATCCGGACAGTTCCGCCGCGACCTGTTCTACCGCCTGAACGTGATCCCGATCACCGTCCCCCCGCTGCGCGAGCGCGCCGGGGATATCCCCCTGCTGATCGACCATTTCCTGCGCCGCCTGGGACGGGACCAGAGCCACGAGACGCTTTTCACGCCCGCAGCACTGGAGGTGCTGGCTGCCTACGGCTGGAAAGGCAACATCCGCGAGCTGGAAAATGTGGTCGAGCAACTGACCGTGACCGGCCCGGCCGACCGGATCGGCGAGGAGGACCTTCCCGCCCGTCTGCGCACTCCTCAGCCCTCTCCGCTCGCCGCCGGCGGCCCCAAGCCCACTCCCACCCTGGAGGCGGTCGAAACGGCCTATATCGAGTGGGTGATGAACCAGGTGGGCGGAAGCCGCAAGGAGGCCGCCCGGGTGCTGGGAATCGACCCCTCAACTCTCTACCGCAAACTGATCCGCTGAAAATCCGGTTTTTTTCTTTCCTCCCCGGGCCGGCCGGGCTTATATTGGCAAGCCGAATGCTGTAGCCGATTAGTTTTTCGACCGGAGAAAATTACGAGGAGGGGGGTGCGATGGATGTGATCGTGAAACCTACGTACGAGGAAGTCAGCGCGCTGGCGGCGAGGCTGATCGCGGACGTGGTGGAGGACAATCCGCGCTGCGTGCTGGGGCTGGCCACGGGGAGCACTCCGGTGGCGGCCTACCGGGAGCTGATCCGCATTCACAAGGAGCAGGGCCTGGATTTCTCGCAGGTGGTGACATTCAACCTCGACGAGTACGTGGGCCTGGATGAAAAGAACGAGCAGAGCTATCACTATTTCATGTGGGACAACCTGTTCCGTCATATCAACATCCGTCCGGAGAACGTGCATATCCCGGAGGGCAACGCCGAGGATGTAACCGAGTTCTGCCAGCTCTACGAGCAGATAATCGAGTCTTTCGGCGGCATCGACCTTCAGCTTCTGGGCATCGGTTCCAACGGCCACATCGCGTTCAACGAGCCGACCGGCTCGCTCGGCTCGCGTACGCACATCACCAAGCTGACCGAAAATACCCGTCGCGACAATGCCCGGTTCTTCAAGAGCCTGGACGAGGTGCCGACCCGGGCCATGACCATGGGGATCGGAACGATCCTGGATGCGGCCTCGATCCTCCTGGTGGCAAACGGCGCGGGCAAGGCCGAGGCTGTGGCCAAAATGGTTGAGGGCCCGGTGACCGCGATGGTGCCGGCCAGCGCACTACAGTTGCATCCCTCGGTTACGGTGATCGTGGATAAGCCCGCGGCCTCCAAGCTGACCCGCGAGTACCCCTCCGAGCCGGAGACGTTCTGACCGCTGTGAGCAGCCGCAGCCGTCGGAGGCCGCCCGGAGGCTGACCGAAAAAGGAGAATCCTTTGCTTGGTCCGCGTCTGAGCGTGCTTTTTCTGACTGTTCTGCTGCTGTCCTTTACCGGGTTGTCCTATGCTCAGACCCGGCTGTCCGAGTCTGCCACCCTCCGTGGCGATATTGACGAGGATGGCCGGGTCAGCGTTTTTGACCTCCTCGAAATGCTGCGGCTGTTGCCCAATCCTGACAGCAAACCCGAGCGGACACGCCGGATCGCCGACACCGATGCCAGCGGCCGGGTGGACATATTCGACCTGCTGGAGCTGCTCAAATACCTGTCCGGCTCCAAGTTCCCGCCAGCAATCAACTGGGAGCGGTCGATCAGCGCAGTCAGTTCCACAGCCCCTGGCGCGGGCGACACGCTTGATATCTCCCTGTCCGGCATTCCGGACGACCAGCCACAGGAGTCGATCACCGTACTGCTGGATGGGCGGGAAACCCCTCTGTGCGGGTTCTCGGAGGGCCTGGCGCGGGTCGTGGTTCCCGACTGGTTCTGCGGCGGCGAGCTGCGTGCGGTGGTGGAGGGCGACACCACCGCGCCGGTCGCCCTTGCCCTTGGCGCCATGCCCGGCTCGGCCCGGATCATATTCCTTCACCACAGCACCGGAGAAAATGTCTGGAACGGCGGAGTGGCGGGCTGGTTTACGCAGTTCAACCAGCAGAGCGGCAGGAGTTATGATATCACCGAGCGGGCCTACCCCTCGGGCAGCCCCTACCCCTGGAACAACTATCCATACGATTACTGGAATATCTGGATCTCCCACGCCGGGCCGGAGCCCTACCTGACCGAGCCGACACTGGAGATACTGGCCCCGCAGTACCGGGTGATCGTGTTCAAGCACTGTTACCCGGTCAGCGGGATCGGGCCGGATACTGGCTCTCCCAGCGTCTCCAGCGAGGCCAAAACAATCGAGAACTACAAGCTGCAGTATGCGGCCCTCAAAGAAAAGCTGCACCAGTTCCGGGCCAACCGGTTCATTGTCTGGACCGGCGCGGCCCTGGTGGAGGGCGAGACCAACGCCGAACAGGGCGCCCGGGCCAGGGAGTTTTTCAATTGGGTCAAGACACAATGGGATGAGCCGGGCGACAATATCTTTGTCTGGGACTTTTTCGAGCTGGAAACCGAGGGCGGGCTGTACCTGAAGAGCGAATACGCGTCCGGGGACTCACACCCCAACGCCGCTTTCTGCCGCACGGTGGCCCCGCTGCTCGGCCAGCGGGTGGTGGACGTGATCGAGGGCCGGGGCGACAGCGGCAGCCTGACCGGCAAACCGGCGAGCGCGGGTGGCTGAGCTTGGAATGACTGCGGTACAGGGCGGGCCGGCATCTTTTTTGCGCCGCGGCTACCGACCGGAAGTTCCCGGTGCGCGGCTCACGCAAAAAAGCTGCCGGCCCGCCCCATAGGCATTAGAATATTTCTGACTGACTTCTTCCGGTCAGGAACTTTGCATAATATTCCAGCAGTACAATCTATCACCCCGGGAGGCGTATTTATGCGTCGCACCTGGATTTTCCTGGCTCTCTGTCTTTTTACCCTGTCCCTCTGTTCCTGCCGCGAGTCCGCAGTACGCAAGCACATCACAAAAGGAGTGGCTGCGATCCGCCTGATCGACAGCCATGAGCACCTGGCCCCGGAAAAGGACTGCCTGGCGCAGGAGCGCTCGCTGTTCACCACGCTGCATTATGCTGTCTCGGACATGTGGGCGGATGGTTTGGACCGTGATCTTTCCGACTCTCTTTTCGAGAATCCCTCCGCGCCGCTGGAACAGAAATGGAGCCTGATGGCCCCCTATTGGAACAACACCCGTCACACCGCCTACAGCCGCAGCCTCCTGATCGCTTTCAAGGACCTCTACGGGATAGATGAAATCACGGACAGCACCTATGCGAAACTGTCCGAAAAAATAAAGGAAGCCAATCAGGAGGGATTCTACCGCAAAGTAATTCACGACAAGGCCGGGATCGATCTGGCGATCTGCGATGTCGGATTGAGCGGCCGGGAGCTGGACTCTACTCTTTTCCGGGCCGTGCTGCGCCTGGATGAGTTTGTCCTCGAATCCGGGACAGTGGATGCGGTCTGCCGTAAGTGGGGCTTCCAGGCCCGCTCGCTGGAGGATTGGGAGCGCGGGCTGGATATGGCGTTCCAGAAAACAGTCGACTGGGGCTTCGTGGGGATCAAGTCCGGCCTGGCCTACGAGCGCTCGCTGAGCTACAACTATGTGTCGCGGGAGCAGGCCGCCACCGCGTTCGGGCATATTCTGGCCGACTCGGCTGGAACCCGTCTCGCCACCTACGAGGACCATCGCGCCATTCAGGACTACATGTTCGGCCGGATCGCGGATAACTGCGCCCGCTACGACCTTCCCCTGCAGATCCACACCGGCCTGTTCTACGACACCGGCCGGGATATCTCCCAGTCCGACCCGACCCGCCTGGCGCCGTTCATCATCCGCCACCCGCGCACCCGGTTCGTGCTGATGCACTGCGGCTACCCATACGGCGAGGAACTCCTGGCCATGGCCAAGAACCTGCCGAACGTAACCCTGGACATGTGCTGGATTTATATCATCTCGCCGCGTTTCGCCGCCGAGTTCCTGGACCGGGCGATCGAGACCCTTCCCAGTGACAAGGTGCTGGGTTTCGGGGGTGACTATGTCGTCGCCGAGGGCAGCTACGGCCATTCCGTGCTCTGCCGTCAGATAGTGTCGGAAGTCCTGGCTAACAGGGTAATCAAGGGATACTGGAGCGAGCAGGAGGCTTTGGATTACGCGAAAGCTCTGTTGCGGGACAACGTGATCAGGACATTCAAGCTGAAGATTTAACCGGGCTTAACGCAGGGCGGGCCGGCATCTTTTTTGCGCCGCACCAACCGCGCCGGAATCTCCCGGCCGCGGCTCACGCAAAAAAGCTGCCGGCCCGCCCCACCTCAGTTCAATATCTTTTCCGCATAGCGTTCCGGATCGAACTCCTCCAGGTCCTCCACCGCCTCACCCACCCCCACCAGCTTGATCGGAAGACCCATCTTGCCGGTGATCGCCACCGCACACCCTGCTTTGGCCGTCCCGTCGAACTTGGCCAGCACCAGGCCGGTCACGCCCATTTTCTCGTGGAATATCTTGGCCTGCTGGATCGAGTTCTGTCCCAGGGTGCTGTCCAGCACCAGCAGCACCTCGTGCGGGGCGCCCTCCAGGCGCTTGCCGATAACGCGCCGCACCTTGACCAGTTCCTCCATCAGCCCGCCCTGGGTGTGAAGCCGTCCGGCGGTGTCTATAATCACGATGTCCGACCCGCGGCTGAGCGCCGCGCTCACCGCATCGAACGCCACCGAGGCCGGGTCGGCCCCGGCCGTGCTGCGGATGAACTCGCAGCCCAGACGGTTAGCCCAGAGTTCCAGCTGCTCGATCGCCCCGGCGCGCCAGGTGTCCCCTGCGGCCAGGATCACTTTCTTGCCCTGGCTCTGGAAACGGTGGCCGATCTTGGCGATCGAGGTGGTCTTGCCCACCCCATTGACCCCCACCATAAGGATCACAGTAGGGCCGGAGGGGTTGAGCCGCAACTCCCGCTCGCCGGAGGTTTTCTCGAATACCTTGCCTATCTCGCGGCGGAAAATGGCCCGCAGGTCATCCTCGCTCTTGAGGTTGCCTTTTCTGCCCTCGGTGGTCAGGGTTTCGACAATCGCCAGGGAGGGCTCCACTCCAAAATCAGATTCCAGGAGGAGTTGCTCCAGGTTCTCGATGCTGCTGGTGTCGAGGCCCTTGACCATCACCCCAACGTCCATCAGGGCTATATCCTTGACCCGCGACCAGAACGATTTCTTACGTGACTGCTCCCGGAGGTCTTTCTTGCTGAAAAATCCCATTGACTTTCCTCTGTCGGTGTCCAGACGTATCATTACGGAAAACAATAATTTAAGGCCCATCTGACCACCTGTCAACCGCGGGGTGGTGCGAACCTTGCATGAAATCCGATTAGTCGGAGATATCAGGCAAACACCTGCCGGTGGACAAACCCGGCCTGGAGCGGTATATTACGCCCGCAGGAATACCCGACAAAAAACAAACTGGAGGACGTAAGACAATGAAAGACGGCTGTTTCGCCGAGGCGGTAAAAAAACACGTGCTGGTGTGCGACGGGGCCATGGGCACCATGATCTACAGCCACGGCGTGTACATCAACCGCTGTTTCGATGAGCTGAACCTCTCCGGCGGAGACATGATCCGCCAGATCCACCGCAGCTACATCTCCGCCGGGGCGGACATCATCGAGACCAACACCTTCGGGGCCAACCGTCTTAAACTCGAAAAGCATGCCCTGGCCGCGAGCCAGGAGCGGATCATAGCGGCCGGAGTGCGCCTGGCGCGCGAGGCCGCGGAGGACCAACCGGTCTACGTGGCCGGTTCGGTGGGGCCGCTGGGCGCGCCGCTCTGGGATGAGGTGCCCGAGCCCGAGGCCCGCGAGATTTTCGCCCGGCATATCGGCTGTCTGATCGAACAGGGTGTGGACCTGATCATCCTCGAAACGTTCTCCGATCCCAAGGAGTTGGCCCTGGCCCTGACAGTGACCCGCGAGCTTAATCCGGCATTCCCGGTGGTGGCCCTGGCCGTGTTCGATGAGCAGGGGCAGGCCAAGGGAGGGTTGAGCCCGGAAGAGACGATCCGGCTGCTCGAGCCGCTCAATCCCAGCATGGCCGGGATCAACTGCCGCCTGGGAGCGGATGCGGTGGTGCCCCTGCTGGCTCGGATGCGTGCCGTTACCGGGCTTCCCCTGGGTGTGATGCCCAACTCCGGCTCTCCACGCGTGGTGGAGGACCGCGACATCTACCTTTCCACCCCCGAATTCATGGCCGAGTACGCCCGACGGGCGATCCAGAGCGCGGGGGTGCACATGGTGGGCGGTTGCTGCGGAACAACGCCCTCGCACATCCGGGCCGTCTCGGCCATGGTGCGCATGCTTCGCCCTGGCCTGACAGTTGTGGGTGAGGACCGCGGGGCGGCCGAGGCGGAAAAGCTGGTCGAGCCGGTCCTCTGGTACGAGAAAAGCCCCTTTGCGCGCAAGCTGGCCGCGGGCAAGTTTGTCAGCAGTGTTGAGGTGGTGCCCCCGCGCGGGTTCGGGCTTGAACGGGCCGAGGCCGCGGTGCGCGGTCTGGCCGCGGGCGGGGTGGACGCGGTTAACATGCCGGATGGCCCCCGTGCCACGGCGCGCATGAACCCCGGCTCGCTGGCCGCGCACCTGCGCAGCCTGGAGCTGGACATCGAGCTGATCGTGCACTATGTCTGCCGCGACCGCAACCTGCTCGGCCTTCAGTCCGACCTGCTGGGCGCGCACAGTCTGGGACTGCGCGACATTCTGGTTATCACCGGCGATCCGCCCAAGCTTGGCGACTATCCGGATGCCACTGCGGTGTACGATGTGGACGCCATCGGTTTGGTGGCGATAATCAAGCGTCTCAACTGCGGCCTCGACCTGGCGGGACGGGCCCTGGGCGGGCACACCCAGTTCCTGATCGGCGTGGGGGCCAACCCGGGCGCGCTGAACCTGGATGAGGAGGTGCGCCGTCTCTGGGCCAAGATAGAAAACGGAGCGGAGTACGTGTTCACCCAGCCGGTCTACGACCCGGCGATCCTCAGCCGTTTCCTGGACCGCGCCGGAGCGCTGCCCGTGCCGATCCTGGCCGGATTTCTGCCGTTGTTCAGCCACAAGAACGCCGAATTCCTGCACAACGAGGTCCCGGGGATGACTGTCCCGGAGGACATCCGCCGCCGCATGAAAGAGGCGGGCAGCGGGCCGGTGGCGCAGGAAACCGGGGTGCAGATCGCGCGCGAGGCCCTGGCTGAGGTGCGCAGCCGGGTGCAGGGGGCCTACATCATGCCGCCCTTCGACAAATGGGAGCTGGCCCTGCGCGTGCTGGACGGTTTCATCGAGAAAAAGGCGGACTGAATCGAAATCGTCGGAACCGGATTCGGGATATGACAGTCAGATAAGGAAACATGCCTGATTGTCGCCAATCTTAATCCCGGAGGTCCACGATGGATCTGGTGGGTGGTGGGCTCGTCGCACTGAACCTTCTGCTGGGCCTGGGGTTTGCCGTCCGGCTCGCCCGTGGCGTGGGCGCTTTTCCGCGCGGTGGTGTCTGGCGACGTTTTGCTCTATTGGTATTAATCTACGGCTTCGAGAGTGCGGCTGTGGCCGCGGGTATGGTGAGCCAGGTGTTCGCCGTGGGGACCGCCTTCCTCTGGGGACCGCTCCTGGGATTACGCCTTCGCGCGCTGCCCCCGCGCGCTGCACTGCGCCAGGCTTCCCTCTTCACCGCCTACACCTGTCTGCCCTCGCTGTCCCTTCTGGCCATCCCGGCGTTCGCCGCCCTGGGCGGCTGGGACGTCCTGAGCCTTTCCTCAGCCTATCGTTTCGGCATCCCGGAGTTCCTGCACCTGCCCTGGCCTCTGGGCACGATCCTGGGATTCTTCGCCGCTGTGGTGTTCGGCTCGCTGCTACTCAAGGCCGCCCTGACCCTGGGCCTGGCGAGCCTGGTGCTCCTGCTCAAAAGCAGCCCGACGGCCGAGGAACTCTGACCCGTACAAAACATTCAACGCTTGATCCCGGCCCAAAAACCGGAGGGCGGAGACAAGACGCCTCCGCCCTGCTTAAATCCTCCTCATTTACCCGCCCGGATCAGGCCAGATCGAAACGGTCGAGGTTCATCACCTTGTTCCAGGCCGCCACGAAATCGTGCACGAACTTCTCCTGCGAGTCCGCGCAGGCGTAAACCTCGGCCAGGGCACGCAGCTGAGAGTTGGCGCCGAACACGAGGTCGACCCGGGTGCCGGTCCACCTGGGCTTGCCAGTGGCGCGGTCGCTGCCCTCGTACACGCCCTCCTCTTTCGCCGACTGTTTCCATTCCGTGCCCATGTCCAGCAGGTTCACGAAGAAATCCGTGCTCAAAGTTCCCGGCCGCTTGGTGAAAACACCGTGCTGCGACTGGCCGCAGTTGGCGTTCAGCACCCGAAGGCCGCCCACGAGCGCGGTCATCTCGGGCGCGGTCAGGGTCAGAAGCTGCGCGCGGTCGACCAGCAGTTCCTCCGCGGTCACGGCGAACTTGGCTTTCTGGTAGTTGCGGAACCCATCCGCCAGCGGCTCCAGCACGGCGAAAGACTCCACATCTGTCTGGGCCTGCGTGGCGTCCATGCGCCCGGGCGTGAAAGGCACGCTCACTTTCACCCCCGCATCCTTGGCGGCTTTCTCCACCGCCGCGCCGCCGGCCAGCACGATCAGGTCGGCCAGCGAGACTTTCTTGCCGCCGGACTGCGCGGCGTTGAACTCTTTCTGGATGCCCTCCAGGGCCTTCAGCACTTTCGCCAGTTGCGCCGGCTGGTTGACCACCCAGTCTTTCTGGGGCGCCAGACGGATACGGGCGCCGTTGGCCCCACCGCGCTTGTCACCGCCGCGGAAAGTTGAGGCCGAGGACCAGGCCGTGTAGACCAGTTCCGGTACGCTCAGTCCGGAGGCGAGAACCTTGCCCTTGAGCGCCGCGATGTCCTTTTCATCGATCAGCTTGTGGTTGAGCGCGGGGATCGGGTCCTGCCAGATCAGCTCCTCGGCCGGCACTTCCGGTCCCAGGTAACGCGCGCGCGGCCCCATGTCGCGGTGGGTCAGCTTGAACCAGGCGCGGGCGAACGCGTCCGCGAACTGATCGGGGTGCTCGTAGAAACGGCGCGAGATTTTCTCGTACTCCGGGTCAAAACGAAGCGACAGGTCGGTGGTCAGCATGGCCGGCGCGATACGCTTCGACTTGTCGTGGGCGTGGGGAACAGTGCCCTCGGCCGCGCCGTCCTTGGGTTTCCACTGGTACGCTCCCGCCGGGCTCTTGGTCAGTTCCCATTCGTAGCTGAACAGGATGCGGAAAAAATTGTTGCTCCACTTGATCGGCGTGTTGGTCCAGGTGACCTCCAGGCCGCTGGTGATCGTATCGCCGCCCTTGCCGGTGCCGAAACTGCTTTTCCAGCCCAGGCCCTGCTGCTCCAGCGGGGCGGCCTCAGGCTCGGGGCCTACATTGTCCGCGGGCCCGGCGCCGTGGGTCTTGCCGAACGTGTGGCCGCCCGCGATAAGGGCCACCGTTTCCTCATCGTTCATCGCCATGCGGGCGAACGTGTCGCGGATGTCCTTGGCTGCGGCAAGCGGGTCAGGGTTGCCGTTGGGGCCCTCGGGGTTCACGTAGATCAGGCCCATCTGCACCGCGGCCAGGGGGTTGTCCAGCTCGCGCGCGCCGGTGTAGCGCTTGTCTTCCAGCCACTTGGTCTCATCACCCCAGTAGACATCCTGGTCCGGCTCCCAGACATCCTCGCGGCCGCCGCCGAAACCGAACGTCTTGAACCCCATGCTCTCCAGCGCCACGTTGCCGGCCAGGATCATCAGGTCGGCCCAGGAGATTTTGCGGCCGTATTTCTGCTTGACCGGCCAGAGCAGACGGCGCGCCTTGTCCAGGCTGACATTGTCCGGCCAGCTGTTGACCGGTGCAAAACGCTGCTGTCCCCGTCCACCGCCGCCACGGCCATCCCCGGTGCGGTAGGTGCCGGCGCTGTGCCAGGCCATGCGGACAAAAAGCGGCCCGTAGTGGCCGAAATCGGCCGGCCACCAGTCCTGTGAGTCGATCATCAGGGCGGCCAGGTCTTTCTTCACCGCGGCCAGATCGAGGCTCTTGAACTCCTTTGCGTAATCGAAATCCGCATCCATCGGGTTGGACTTGGAGGAATGGGCGTGCAGAAGGTCCAGGCGTAGCTGGTTCGGCCACCAGTCGCGGTTGGAGGTGCCCCGGCCGGTCACCTGTTTGCTGGTTGCGCCCGTTACCGGGCATTTATTTTCCTGACTCATTTGTGCTCTCCTTATTTTTCGGGTTAAGGGTGAATGGTCTATACTACTAATTATGAAGGGTGTTTCGGAGAAATTGCAACTGAATTTGTTTTGTTTTCTCAAATTTGAAACATATTTCTCATTCTCCGCGCCGCGCTTTGGCAGTCCCGGACTTGGCCTCAAATCGCACCCGCACGGCGCACAATCCCCACACGTTACAGCCTGTTAAACTGAAGGCTTAACATAAATGTTAACATTATTCTCGGACTCAATTTCGATGAGCGGAAGCGCAAATAGATTTCGGAATCCCGGCGGGAAGTGTATTTTCCCAAAGGCCAGAACAAGTTCCGGTCGGGTAAGATTGCGCCGCCGACATTTCCTTTCATACAACGTTTTGGGGCAGAGTAGGCTTCACCGCCGAGGCTCGCCGCTGCCGGTTTTCATAATAGGGCAGCCTGGCCGCGACAGGCGAATATCCTGTATCGGCAGCATTTACAACAGATTGCTATCCGGAACGAAAAACGGATTCCTCCTCCGGCAAAATTCTCTCTTGACCTTCCCGAAAGAATTGGCTAATATATATCTATAGCGTGCATGATATGTATGGCACTCGCTCTGTTCCGCTCCCCCGTCGCTGACCCGCACCCACGGGACCTGTCCGCATGAAACTCAAGCTCCTCGACATCCACGGCTTCAAATCCTTCGCCAACCGCACCCGTATCGAGTTCACCGAGGGCGTCACCGCGGTGGTCGGCCCCAACGGCTGCGGCAAGACCAACGTCACCGAGTCGATCCGCTGGGTCCTGGGCGAGCAGAACGTGCGCACTCTGCGCGGCGGCGAGCGCATGGAGGAGGTCATTTTCAACGGCACGGCCGAGAAAAAGCCCCTCGGCATGGCCGCTGTGCGACTGACCTTCGCCGACCCGGCGCGACGGCTGGGGTTCGAGGCCGAGGATGTCACCGTGGCGCGCGAAATCTACCGCGACGGCGAGAGCAGCTACTACATCAACCAGACCCCCTGCCGCCTCAAGGACATCCAGGACCTGTTCATGGACACCGGCATGGGCAGCCACGCCTATTCCATGATCGAGCAGCACATGGTCGAGGCCGTGCTGAGCGACAAGGCCGAGGAGCGCCGGTTCCTGTTCGAGGAGGCGGCCGGGATCATGAAATACAAGCTGCGCCGCAAGTTCGCCCTGCGCAAGCTGGAGAGCACGGACCAGGACCTGCAGCGCATCAACGATATCGTGGGCGAGGTGGAGCGCACGGTGGGTTCCCTGTCGCGGCAGGTGGGCAAGGCGCGTCGGTTCCAGACCCTGAGCGAGCAGTTGCGCCGCGTGGCGGTGACCCTCTGCCGCGATGAGCTGACCCGTCTGGCCGAGCAGGAGGCCCCGCTCACCGAGTGTCTCAAGGCCGCCACCGACAGTCTGGCCGAGGCCAGCGCCGTGGAGGACACGCAGTCGGCGCGGCAGGAACAGTTGCACAAGGAGATCAACGACCGTCAGGCCGCCGCCGATGAGCTTGGCCGCAGGCTGGAATCGCTCACAGCCCTGATCCGCTCCGCAGAGGAAGAGCTGGCCCTGATCCGCGGCCAGCGTATCTCGGGCAAGGAATGGATCGCCTCCAGCGGCGAGAACCTGGAGCGCCTGCGCCAGAACATCGCCCGCCGGAGCGAGGAGCTGGAGGCCCAGCGCAGCCAGGTGGAACAGCTTCGTTCCGCGGCCGCGGACTCCCAGGGCGAGTTCGACGCGGCCAGCAAGGCCGCCCGCGAGCAGACCGAACTGGTGAATAACGCCCGCAGCGCCGCCGCCTCGGCCGAGGCGCAGCGGGATGAGTTGGTGCGAAGCGCCGCCGGCTGCGCCAGCCGGGCCGAGGCGCTGGAGGAGTCGGCCACGGCGCAGAAACGCCGCGCCGCCGAGCTTCTGGCCCAGGCCGGGGAACTGGGCGCCGCTGTCGCCGCACGTCAGGTGGAGCTGGCCCGTGTCTCCACCGAGCTGGAGGCGCTGGAGCAGGAGCGCCGTAACTGCCTGGACGAGGCCGAGGAGCGTCACGAGCGCCTGGAGGAGACCCGCCGCCTGTCCGCTTCCCGCGCCGAGGAAATCCAGCGCCAACGCCTGTCCCGCGACAGCCTGGCCGGTGAGTACCGCGTGCTGGAGCGCCTGCAGAAAGAACTGGAGGGCTACCAGGAGGGCGTGCGCTCCCTGCTGCTGGACAAGGGCCGCGAGACCGGCCTGGAGGCCGTTGCCGCCGAGGTGTTCAGCACCGAACCCAAGTACGAGAAAGCCATCGAGGCCGCACTGGGCCTGCGCATCCAGAGCATAATCACCCGCGACACCGGCACCATGCTCAACGCCATCGAGCGCCTGCAGAGCAGCCGCTCGGGCAGCGCCACGTTCATCGCGCGTGACCTGGTCAACGGTTACAATTTCGCCGGCGATCGTCCCGAGCAGGGCGTGCTGGCCTACTGCGACCAGGTGGTGAGCTGCAGCGGCGAGTACGAGTTCCTGCGCCGCCTGCTCCTGTCCGGCGTGGCGATAGTGGAGGACCTTCCCGCGGCCCTGGCCCTGCAGAAACAGGCCAAGCGGCCGTTGCACCTGGTGACCCTGTCCGGCGAGACCCTGAACCACTATGCGGTCTCGGCCGGGGCCGCGGCCAAAAGCACCTCCGGCGGCACGCTGCTGATGCGCCGCCGCCGCATGGAGGAGATCAAGGCCGAGGGCGCGGTCCTCTCGGCGCAGATCACCGATGGAGAGCAGGAACTGGAAGCGGTGGAGACCCAGGTGGAGGAGCTTTCCGCCCAGGAATCCGAGAGCCGCCGCCGTCTGGCCGGACTGGAGGAACGCCTGGTCCGCCTGCGCGCCGAGCGCACCCGCCTGAGCCTGGAGTGCGAAAGCCTCCAGGGACGCGTGAACGCCGCCTCGACTGAGGCCTCCCAGGCCGAGAGCCGCGCCGCCGAGTTGGCCGCCCAGCGGGATGAGATGTCGACCCGGGCAGCCGAGGCCCGCGAGAGCCTGAGCGCCCTGGAGAGCGAGATCGGGGCCTGCCGCGCCGAGTTCGATAACCAGAGCGCCCTGGGCCAGGAGGCTGGACGGATCATGCAGGAGGCCTCGCTGCGGCTGGCCGAGCGCAAAGCCCGTCTGGGCGAACTGGAGCGCGGCCTGGCCCGCCTGGAAAGCGAGCGCGCCGAGGCCAAAGCCGAGGTGGAGCGACTGGAGCATGAGATTGAGCAGCGCCGCGCCGCCCTGGTCCATCTGGATGAGCGCGAAAATGAGGTCCGCGGCGGGCTGGATGAGTCATTTGCCGCGCGGGGCGCCCTGATCGAGGAACGCGACAGCCGCAGCGAGGGCCTGGCCGACCTGCGCCGCGAAATGGAAACTCTGGAGCACAACCTGCGCGAGGTGCGCCGCCGCCGCGAGGAGGCCTCCGAGACCCGTCACTCCCTGAGCCTGGAGCTGGAGCGTATCGCCTCGCGGCGGGCCATGACCGTGCAGCAGGCGCGCGACGGCTACGAGCTGGACATTGCGGCCCTGAGCGAGGATTTCCAGTTCTATCCCAACCCCGAGGAAATAGAGAAAGGCGAGCCGCCTCTGAGCGCCGAGCTGGCCGAGGACCTCAAGGACAAAATCCGCAAGCTCGGTCCGGTCAACGTGCTGGCCCTGGAGGACTACGAGCGCGAGAAAGAGCGCCTGGATTTCCTGCAGACCCAGCAGAAAGACCTGGTCCAGGCTCGCAACAGCCTGCTCGGCCTGATCGAGGAGATCAACCGCACCGCCCGTGAGCGGTTCATGGAGACTTTCCTGCGCGTGCAGGATAATTTCCAGGCCATTTTCAGCAGCCTGTTCGTGGGCGGACAGGCGCATGTCCGTCTGGCCGAGGAGGACAACCCGCTGGAAAGCCCGATCGAGGTGGAGGCCCGTCCGCGGGGCAAGAAAATGCTGGGCCTGACCCTGCTGTCCGGCGGAGAGAAAGCCCTGACCGCGCTGGCCCTTCTGCTGGCTATCTACTCGGTCAAGCCCTCGCCGTTCTGTATTCTGGACGAGGTTGACGCTCCGCTGGATGACGCCAACATCGACCGCTTCCTGTCGATCATCCGGCGCTTCTCCAACCAGACCCAGTTCATCATGATCACGCACAACAAGCGCACCATGGAGATGGCCGACTGTCTGTACGGGGTGACCATGCAGGAGCCGGGTATCTCGAAAGTGGTCTCGGTGCGCCTGGACCAGATAGACGACGAGGGCCGAATCCGTAACACGCAAACCGAGCCGGCCAATGCCTGAGAGCCGTCCATCCCGTTTCCCGCCCGAGTCCGCGGCCTACGAGCGCCGTGACCGTCTGCCCTGCTTTTCGCGCTTTTTCGGCGAGAGCGTGTCCGACGCCCTGGGAGTGGTGCTGAGCGCACCCAGCGCCACCAAGTGCCAGGACTGCCCGGACGCGGATATCTGTTTCCGCCTGACTGTGCTGCGCCGGCTGGAACTGGCGTCCGAGCAGCAGCAGGCCCTCATCGAGCGCTTTGACGGGCTGATCTCCTGACGCGGTCACGCCCCCTGTCACGACAGTGTAACAAACTCCCGCCGGATCGCATTTAACCCATGTTCCGCCTTGAAGTTATCCACCAATTTCTGGGAATGCCAACGCAAGTTATTGATATTCATGTAAATACAAAAAACTATTGCGTTTCCGAGCGCCTTGATTTATAATTATCAACCATTTTGTGACCCGCCTCCTGTGAGGAATTACCTTGCCGAACATGCCCAAAGTTATCAAGGGTTTCGCCGAGGAAACCAGGACCCTCTCCTATCCGGAAGCCATCGAGGAGGCGGCGCGCTGCTATCTGTGCCATGACGCACCCTGCAGCAAGGCCTCGCCCACCCGCACCGATATCGCCGGGTTCATCGCACGGATGCGCTCGCGCAATTTCCGCGGCGCCCTCCGTCTGGTCAAGGAAAGCAATTATTTCCCCGGAATCACCTCACGGGTCTGCCCCTACGATGAGCAGAGCGAAAAAGTCTGCCTGCGCGCCAAGTTCGGCGGACCGATCCGTATCGCCGAGTTGGAGCGCGTGCTGGCCGATTACGATCTGAATGCCAAGGCCCCCTACATGCCCGAGCTGCCCGAGAGTATCGGGCGAAGCGTGGCCGTAGTTGGAAGCGGCCCCACCGGCCTGGCCGCGGCGGCCGAGCTGGCCATGAGCGGCTGCAAGGTGATCATGTACGAATCCTCGCGCCTGCCGGGAGGGGTGTTCACCAAGGGCGTTCCCAGCTACCTGATCAGCGAGAAAGTGATCGAGCACGAGGTCAACAGCGTGCTTCAGCAGTTGGACGTGGACCTGGTGACCGGGATCAACGTGGGAGAAAACATCAACCTGGTAAGCCTCAAGCGCAGTTTCGACGCCCTCCTGCTCACAATCGGCATGGGCGTGCCGCGGCGCCTTGACGCCCCGGGGAGCGACAAGGGGGATGTGTTCACCGGGGCGGAAATCCTCGAATCGCTCAAGTTGAAGGAGAAGCGCCTGCGCCTGGGCGAGAAAGTGCTGATCGTGGGCGGGGGCAATGTCTCGCTGGATGTGGCCACCAGCCTGGCCAAGCTGAGCATCGGTTCGATCACCCTGATCTACCGCCGCTCGCGCGAGCATATGCCGGTGTTCGAAAACCGTTTCCACTTCTTCCACCAGAGCGGGGCGGACCTGCGCTGCAACACGGTTCTCAAGGAGATAGTCACCGGCGACCAGGGTTTCATCCAGAAAGTGATCCTGCAGGACACCGAGCTGAAAGAGGTGGAGGGCAAGGAGCCGGTGGCCGTGCCCATCGAGGGCAGCGAGCGGGAATTCCCGGCCGATACGGTGATTTACTCCATCGGACAGGATTTGGACCGCACCCTGGTCGATCTGTTCAATCTGGAGGTCACCGAGCAGGGACGGATTAAGATCGACCCCGAAACATCGCAGACCAGCGACCCGTTCATTTTCGCGGCGGGGAGCTGTGTCGAGCGGGTGGATACGATAAATGCGGCTGTAGCCTGCGGTCAGGCCGCCGCCCGAAGGATAGTCAAGAAACTGACCAGCGGCAAATGATCCGGCGCCCGGCCCTTTCGGCCTGAATGCCCGGGGCGAGTCTTCCTTAAAGAGCGGAACATGGACCTGAACCTGAGCGTAACTTTCGGCGGAGTGAAATTCCCCAACCCGTTCGTGGTTTACCATGTGCCACCGACCAGCGAGGTCGAGCAGATCGCCCGTCAGCTCGAGACCGGCTGGGGCGGTGTTGTCCTGCGCCGGACCACCCTGAACGCCGTGGATGAAAAACCCAGCTTGGCCAACCTTCGCAAGCGCGCCCCGATCTACCGCGGGGTGGAACGCGAGGACAAGCACCTGGTGGACCTGGGCTGGTACGAGCCGCAGAGCGCCGTGTCGCTGGACAGCACGGAAAAGGCAATCCAGACCCTCAAATCCCGGGTGCCCGGCGCTGTGGTGATCTCAAGCATGCTGGGCACCAACCGTGACGAGTGGCTGAAAGTCTCCCGCCGGTTGAACCAGGCCGGCGCTGACATGATCGAGTGCGATTTCTCCTGGAGCGCCGCCGATTTTCCGGCCGTGGCCCAGGATGTCAAGCTGCTGGAGAAAGCCGCCCGCTACGTGCGCGAGGGGGCCAAGACCACTCCGGTGGTGGTCAAGATGCCCGGAATGGTGACCAACCACGCCGAGATGGTGGCGGTGCTCAAGGACGCTGGGATCGACGGGATCACGATCTTCTACGAACCGCAGGGCATCCCCGGGATCAACCTGAACAATTTCGTGCCTTTCCCCAACGTTGGCAACCACAGCACGTTCAGCCGGATGGGCGGAGCGGCGGTCAAGCCCTACACCCTGGCCATGCTGGCCGACTGGGGCCGTCACCGCGGCGATATGCCAATTGCCGTTCTTGGCGGAGCCTACGACTGGCGCGATTCGGTGGAGTTCATCCTGATGGGCGCCTCGCTGGTCTGCTACCAGGGGGCGGTGCTGCAGCAGGGCATCGGCCTGATCGAGCACATCAAGAGCGGGCTTAGCGACTATCTGGAAGAGAAGATGATCTCCACGCTCGAAAAGCTGCGCGGCAAGAGCCTGCCGTTCATGGCCGACCCAGCCGAGCTGGACCGCAATGTGCCGGTGGTGGCCGCGGTTGACGAGAAACTCTGCACCCGTTGCGGGGTCTGCTACAGGGTCTGCGAGGGCCTGGGCTACCACGCGATCAATTTCTCCAGCCAGCGCAAGCCCTCGGTGGACAAGAAAAAGTGCGTGGGCGACGGGCTATGCGTGGCTGTCTGCCCGGTGCTTCACTGTATGAGCCTCAAGCGCCTGGCCCGCTGAGCGCGCTCCCCTGAAAACTGTTCCGCCGTTCCAGTTCCCTCTCCACTGCATTTACCGTTTCCAGCTTGCGCAGGCACCAGTCCGGCGCGATCAGTTCGCTGCGCGGGGCATCCGCAGCCAGGCGCTGGATCACCACCTCGGGACGGGTGTGCTCCAGAAAATCCACGGCCAGGGCGGCATATTCCTCCAGGCTAAGAAGACGGACCGGCTCTTCGGCATGCTGAGCGGCCAGGGCCGTGCCGCGCAGCACGTGGAGGGCGTGCAGCTTCAGGCCCGCCACTTTCAGCCCGGACAGGTAGCGGGCGGTAGTCAGCATTTGGTCACGCCCCTCGCCGGGCAGGCCCAGGATCACGTGCGCGGCCACCGGCAGGCCGCGGGCGGCGGCCCGCCGCGCGGCATCCGTGAAATCCTCCACCGTGTGGCAACGGTTGAGGCGGGCCAGGCTGGAGTCGCAGGCCGACTGCAGGCCCAACTCCAGCCAGACCAGGGTGCGCGCGCTGTAGACGGCCAGAAGGTCGAGCACCGCATCCGGCACGCAGTCCGGCCGCGTGCTGACTGCCAGACCGGCCATATCCGGGCCGTCCAGGGCGCGGTCGAACAGGCTGCGCAGCTTTTCTACCGGGGCGTAGGTGGAGGAATAGGCCTGGAAATACGCGATGAACTTGCCCGCGCCGAAACGTCGGCGCATATGGGCGCGGCCCTGCTCTAACTGCAGATCGAGATCGGTGACAGCGCGGGCGGTGTTGTAGCTGAACCCGTCGTTGTTGCAGTAGATACAACCGCCCGTACCCCGGGAGCCGTCCCGGTTGGGGCAGGTAAATCCGGCATCCAGCGAGATTTTGTGCACGCGGCAGCCGAAAAGCTCTTTCAGGTAGCCGCTGTAGCTGCGGTAGCGCTTGTTGTCCGGGTAGGCTGGGGTTCGGCTCTGGCTCAATGCCTGCGGGTCCCTGGCGGGGGAAAAGTCTTTCAGACCTGTCCCTGTGGTTTGACCGGCTCGGCCTCGGCCGGTCCCTCGCGTTCCTCGATCGCCCCTTTCACGCCCACATCGAACAGGCGTGAGCGGATGAGCACCGCCTGGTCCTGGTCCTCGAAGGCCCCGACATACAGGCGGAATTTCTTGTTGCCGCTCGAATCGGCCGAAATCTGGACCGCGTAGGAGGGGATGTCGTAGCCGGCCAGCCGGGAACGGAAAGCTTCCAGTGAGTCCGCCGGGCCGAAATCGCCCAGGCTGATCGCCCAGGGAGTACGGCGCCTGATCGCCAGGCCCGGCTCGTTGTCCGCCGTGGCGACTTTGCGCAGTTCGGGCAGGATCCGCGCCAGCACGGTATCGGCCTGAGCGCTGCTGGCGAAATAGCCCACGTACAGGCGGTTCCAGCTACCCAGACTGTCCAGGATCACCGGGGCGACATAGACATCCTGCAGACCGGCCTGGGCCAGCTTTTCCCGTGCCTCCAGGGCCTGGGGCAGGTAGCGGTACGAACCGACCTGAATCGAATACTCGTAATTCTGCAGTTGCGGCGGCGGCTCGACCGGTGCGGCCTGCGCGACCGAATCGGCCGGAGCCGGGGTCTCGACAGCCTCCTCCAGGACTTTCAAACCGGGGATTGTCATCCCGATTTTGCCGGCGAGTTGGCTCAGAAGCGGGCTCTGACGGAGAAACTGGCTCACCGTGCCCTGGCGCCAGAGGACAAACATCCCTCCGATCATCAGCATCAGGAGCGTGCTCCAGACCAGGGTCCGGGCCGCGGATTTCTTTTTCTTGCCCTTCTTTCTGACTGTCTTGGCTGGCTTGGCCTGCACATTCGCCAGTCCGGTGCCTCCCAGGTCGATACTCGTATCCAGTTCGCCCAGGCCGTCATCATCCGACAGCAGCGAATCCATGTCCGGCAGACCATCCCCACCGGCTGCGGACGCTGCCTGCGGAACACCCTCATCATCCAGCTCCACCAGCTTGGCCGGACCGGCCGCCTTGTTGGCCTGGTCCAGTTCCATCTCCAGGTCCTCGATGTCGCCCTCGTCCAGAGGAGCGACTGTCTGGTCCACCGGGCCACTCTCTGCCGGCAGCTCCAGTTCCGCTTCCATCCCGGCACCCTCATCGCCCGGAAGACCCGCGGCCTCCAGCTCGGCCGGCTCCAGTTCCTCGAGAGCCTCCTCCTCCAGCGGCTGGATATCCTCCTCCTCCAGGGCCTCCACCGGCTCTTCCTCGCCCGGCAGAGACATTTCCTCCTGACCGGCCTCCAACTGTTCGACCGGGAGTTCCTCCAGGTCCAGCGGCTCAGGTTCTGCAGTCAGTTCCGGTTCAGGCTCCGGTTCAAGCTCAATAGTCTCAGGCTCACCCTGGTCCAGCGGGTCGATATCCAGGTGCAGTTCCTCCGCCGGCTCCTCGGGAGCGCTCAGGGTCTCCTCGAAACCCTCGATTTTCTCCAGGGCTTTCGCCGCCTGTTCCGGATCGAGCACGGGCGCGGCCTTTCGCGGCGCCGGGGCGGGCTGCTCCTCCTCCAGTTCCGCTCCGGCATCCGTGAACAGCGCATCGTCCAGGTCCGGCTCTTTCTGAGTCTGCGGTTCCTCGGGCGGCATGGCTTTCCCGGAGTCGGGCTCGATTTCCTCCTCGCCCAGCTCATCCTGGAATTGCGGAGTCTCCGCCTTTTTGGGGCGGGCCGGTTCCGCGGCCTTGGGCAGATGTGGTTCCGGTTGCAGGTCCGGCAACTCGCCGCGGCTCAGGTCGTTCAGCTCCTGCTCAAACGACTTGCCCTCAGCGCCGGCCCCGCGCCGCTCATCCTCCTCGTCCAGAAACAGGAGTTCGCGGGGAAGGAAAATCTCATCCTCATCCTCCCCGGCCGCCGTTTTTTTGTCAGGTGCGCCGCGAGAGGCGGCCGGTTCAGCCGGTTCGAGTTCCTCCAGCGGCGGAAGGTCATCTGCGGACAGCTCCTCCAGCGGAGTTTCGGACTCCGCTGCCGGCGGCTCCTCGCCGGGTAGCTCCAGATCGCTGAAATCGAGGCTCTCCTCGCCCGGCAGGTTCGCCTCATCCAAAGCCGGAGTCTCGGCAGCGGGCTCTTCGGGCGGGGTGAGGTCATCCAGCGAGAGCTCCTCCAGCGGAGTTTCGGACTCCGCTGCGGACGATTCCTCGCCGGGTAGCTCCAGATCGCTGAAATCGAGGCTCTCCTCGCCCGGCAGGCTCGTCTCATCCAAAGCCGGGGTCTCGGCAGCGGGTTCTTCGGACGGGGTGAGGTCATCCAGAGAGAGTTCCTCCAGCGGGGTTTCCTCCGCTGCCGGCGGCTCCTCGACGGGTAGCTCCAGATCGCTGAAATCGAGGCTCTCCTCGCCCGGCAGGACCGCCTCATCCAAAGTCGGGGTCTCGGCAGCGGGCTCTTCGGGCGGGGTGAGGTCATCCAGCGAGAGTTCCTCCAGCGGGGTTTCCTCCGCTGCCGGCGGCTCCTCGACGGGTAGCTCCAAATCACTGAAATCGAGGCTCTCCTCGCCCGGCAGGACCGCCTCATCCAAAGACGGGGTCTCGGCAGCGGGCTCGGATTCCGGCTCAACCTCTGCCGTCCCGACAGCCTCGGGCTCGTAGGGGGTTTCGGGAACTGCTGCCGTCTCGCCGCTCCAGAGCAGTCGCAGGCCGGCGCTCTCGGGCAGACGGGCTTTCAGTACGGAAAGGTTCTCGGCCAGGCCGGCGGCAGCGGCCGGATCATCCCCGGCGAACAGAAGCACCGAGTTCACGGCGGGCAGGAAGGCCAGGTCGCGGTAGCGAGACAAGGGCGGCGCGATCAGGACCAGCAGACCACGTCCGAGTCCGCCCAGCCAGTCCAGAAGGCCCGGCCACTTGCGGTCGCGGTAGATGTCAGCCGCGCGGGGGGTGTAGGTCCCGGGCGGGATCACTCCCATCCTTGGAAAATCGCGGCTTTCACCGAGCAGCTTGTCGCGGGAGACCCCATAGAGGAAATGGTCGCTCAGCCCCTCGCGGCCGGATTCGCCCAAGAGCTGATCGTGGGGAGCGGAGATGTCCAGGTCGAGCACCAGCGCCGGTGAATCCTGGATAAGGCGCTGCGCCAGCAATGATTCGAGCGCCTCGCGGGCGGCCGGACTTTCATCCGCCGGGACCAGCAGAAGCGTGCCTTGTGCGGGGAATGCGTCGGACGGCTCGGCCTGGGCAGCCAGAGCGTATTCGAGGCCCGGAGCGGATTTCTCCAGCGAGTCCTCAAGCTCGGCTGCGGCCGGGAGAGTGAGCCCCAGGTCGGTCAGATGTCGCGTAAAAGCGGTCATTCGCGGTAAACCCGGCTCCTGCAAGCGTTTCAGGATGTGGGCTGCGCAATGAGCTGCTCCGCTTTCCACGAGTTGTGGAGACGGATGCCTTTCAGGTCCGGTTTATCCAGTCGGTCCAGGTATTCCCGGTCGAACCCGAAAAGGTCCACTGCGGTGCCCAGACGGCTGACCAGACAGGCGACTCCGGCGCTGTTGGTGATCACTTTGTCGCTGGCTTGCAAAGCCGCCAGCATGTTCCGGAGGTTGTTGAAACGGTGGACACAGGCACTGAAAGGTTCCAGTTTATCCGACTCGTTCTCCGGAACGAGGTTGGAAGCGATCACCAGATTGATCGGATCGTGCGCTCGGGTCAGCTCCGTGAGGAAACCTTGCAAATTCTGCACCAGAGATTTCTGGCCCGGCCGCCAGCTCGGTACACAGACGATAAAAGCACCTCCGCCCGCAGCCTGCCGCCGGCGGTGACGGATGAACAGGGCGGCTTTCTCCAGTTCTTCGGCCGTGGGCTGTATCACCGGTTGACCCGAATCGAAAGGCCCGCCCACCTGTAAAGCCTTGAATAGATGCGACATGCGCTCAAGGTACAACGATTCGGAGGGTGGGGTCTTGAGCAGGAGGTTGTAGTGACGGCTGCTCAGGGCTGTGGGAATGCCGGTGCGCACCCTCGCCCCGCTGTGCTGCACGACCATGGTCTCGCCGCGCGCCGAGTCGAACGAAAGGTTCACCGCCCAGTCGAAATTTTCCTTCTGCAGCAGGGCCGTGGTCTTGTGGAAATCGCTTTCCAGGTAATGGCTGCCGCGGTGCTCGCGCCCTATCGCCCGCACCCGTCCCAGGTTCTCCAGCAGGCAGGCCTGGTCCGGCGCGGTCAGCACGCAGACCTCGGCCTTGGGGAAACGCTCCGCCGTGGCCCGGATGAACACCGCCGCCAGGGCCAGGTCATCCAGAGATTCGCCCGGCACGAGCAGTATTTTGCGCGGATCGCCCAAATGACGCTGGAACGAGACCGCCTCGGTCTCTTCGGGACGGCGGAAAAAACGTTCCAGCAGACTGTCAAGTTTTGCCAGCAGACGGTCGTAGAGAGGTTCGAGCATCGGTGTGTCCAGGCGATTGAGAGGCGCGGTGTCTGCGGATGCAGGACACACAATCACTTGCGCTTATTCCGGGTTAAATATTATAGTTGGGCGACGGTTTGTCAATGAATTGGGTTGTAAAAACTTACATAGAAGCCACGCAAAGATTTAGCCAAGCTTGAGCTTGATTATCAGATTGTATCAGGGAGGTGCCGTGTCGGGTGTCGGGAAAAAAATCTCACATCTGCTCGAATATGCTGCAGCGCGTACAGCAATCGCGGCCCTGCGCGCCGTGCCGCAAAGAGGCGCCCTGGCGTTCGGCGGCTGGCTGGGCGGACTGGCCTGGGAGCGTTTCGGGCTGCGGCGAGACGAGGTCCTGCGCGAGCTGACCATCTCGTTCCCGGAGCTGGGCGAGTCGGAGCTGGTGAGCCTGGGACAGCGCTGTTACGTGAACCTGGGGCGCACCTTCGTGGAGATGTTCCTGGCTCCGGCGCTTCCCACCGGGCGGATGGCCTCGCTGATCGAGATGGAGGGCCGCGCGGTGCTGGACAAGGCCCTGGCCGAGGGCCGCGGCGTGGTGAACGTGACTTTCCACTACGGCGACTGGGAGCTGATGGGCGCCTACACTGCAAGGCTGGGCTACCCGCTGGATGTGATCGCGCGGGGCCAGAAAAACCCCTGGTTCCACCGCTATGTCACGCGGATGCGCGCCGCGAGCGGGATGCGCCTGATCCCGGTTACCCAGGCCCCACGCGCCGTGCCGCGTGCGTTGCGCCAGGGGCGGATTGTCAGTTTCCTGGCCGACCAGGACGCCCACGCGGACGGCGAGTTTGTCCAGTTCCTGGGTCGGCCCGCCTCCACGCCCAAGGGCCCCGCGCTCTACGCGTTCCGCTACGGCTGCCCGGTGGTGTTCACGCTCATGCTGCCGCTGGAGGATGGACGCTGGCGGGTGCATTTCGAGCGCGCGCCGCGGCCCGCGACCGAAAACCGGGAGCAGTTCGTGCGCGAGCTGACCGCCTGGTACACCCGCCGCCTGGAGGATTTCGTGCGCTCCCGGCCCGAGCACTGGTTCTGGCCGCACCGCCGCTGGAAGACCCGGCCGCCGCAGGACAGTTGAGCCGGGCTCGCTTGCCCGCCGCTTTACGGCGCTGCGAGAACGCAGTGCTCAGGAAAGACACTATACATTGGTGTCTGCTGAAATCACCGCCGACGCGAGGCCGAGATGCGTCTGGACCTGAACGTAGTCGTCAACACGGTCTTCATCCTCTGGTCCGGTTCGGAGATAATCCTGGCCCGGGTGAAACGTTCCTCTGCGTCGGACAAGGGGCTGGACAGGAATTCACTGCGCGCGATCTGGGGCACCATTTTCGTCTCTATCGGTCTGGGCGTCCTTTTCAAACTGACCAGTCTCGGGAATATCGGATACGGCTCTCAGGTCTATCCCATCGTTGGCCTGGTTCTCATTTTATGCGGTTTGGCTGTCCGCTGGGTCGCCATTTTATCCTTGAAACGCCAGTTTACGGTGGACGTGGCGATCGTAAAAGACCACCGCCTCTTTAACCGGGGCCTGTACCGCCATGTGCGCCACCCGGCCTATGCGGGCAGCCTGCTTTCGTTCCTCGGCCTGGGTCTGAGTTTCGCCAACTGGCTGAGCCTGCTCGTCATCTTCCTCCCGGTATTTTCGGCTCTCCTCTACCGGATCCGGATCGAGGAAAAAGCCCTCCGTGACCGGTTCGGCCGCGAATATGAGGACTACTGCGCCTCGACTCGGCGGCTGATCCCGGGCATCTACTGAGAACGGAGTGTACACTCGGCGTGTTAGGTCGGACGCGCAAGTAAGGATGAAAATAAAACGGCGCCCGGAGAACCTCTCCGGACGCCGTTTCTCATTCCTGCTATTTTATCCGAGCCAACTCACCAGCCGGCTCGCGGCGGGCTGAAAGCGCGCAGGGACACGATCGGGTCCTCGGACAGGGCCTTGGTCCGGTAGGAATCGGACTTCGCCTTGTCGCCCAGGCCCTCGTAGGCCAGAGACAGCTTGAAGTCCTGGATCGCCTCGGCCCGGCGGTCCGGGTCGAAATTGATCCCATCCTCGATCACGCGATCGTTGGTCTCGGGCTTGCTCTGCACCGCAGCCAGGAAATCCTGGAAGACTTTTGTGGACTCAGCTTTCTTGCCCAGCTTGGCCAGGGCCAGCCCGCGGAAGTACTGGTGCGCGTCATCCGGACGGGTCTGGACATCGACCACCTTCTGGTACATCTTGCTCGCCTCGCCTTTCTTTCCCAGGGACTCCAGGGCCAGGGCGATCTTGTACTGCTTGCGGGAGTGGTTGGCGTGGAACGGCTCGGCCACCTCGAGGTTCTCGGGGTATTCCATCGAGGCCTGGTAGGCGGCCAGGGCATTCTGGAAATCGTTCTTGGCAATCGCGGCATCGCCCTTCATGATATTACTCTCGACCCAGTATTGGTGGATGCCGTAACGTCCCTCCCACGAATGGAAATGGTGGGTGGACAGGTACTTGAGGGCTTCCTCGTAGCGGCCTTTCTGCACGTAGAGCGAGATGAGCTGGGTCAGGGCCGGATCGCAGGCCTCGACCGCCGGGAGGTTCGCCTCCAGGACCGCCAGGCGGGCATCCTGGTCCTTGTTCAGTTTCTTGTTCACCGCGTCGAACTCGTACAGCACCTGGCCCGAGGAGGGGTCGGCCTTGAGCGCGGCGGTGTAGGCCTCGGCCGCGGCGGCGTACTCTTTCTTCGCATTCAAGGCGAAACCCAGATTGCGCCAGGCCACGGCGTTGCCGGCATCCAGGGCGGTGGCTTTCTTCCAGGCCTCGATGGCCTCATCCTGACGGTCGAAATTGTAGAGCACGTTACCCAGGAAATACAGCGCCAGGGCGTCGGAACCGTTCTTCTGGAGGGCCCAGTTCAGCACTGGCAGGGCCTCGAGACGGCTGGGGAACACGTAGCGGCTGGAACCCTTGGCGGCCTGGGCCAGCCGGGCGACGGCCCGGCTCTCGTTGCCGGCCAGATGGTTGTACCAGGCGTCATAGTACTGGACCATCGCGTTGTTGTCTCCGCTCTCCGAGGATAAAGAGAGCACCATCGAGGCCAGGTCGTACAGCCCGCAACGGCTCAGGCGAAGGGACAGCTCGATGTAGTTCTGCGCATCCCCGCGCAGTATCTTGAGCGCCTCGTCCTTCACGTCCTCGGCCTCGGAGCCGCGGCCCATGTCACGCAGGGCCAGCCCCTTGACCACCAGGGAGAGGAAATCCAGCGGGTCGGTCTTGCGCACGCTCTCGGCCAGGGCGAGGGCCTCCTGGTTCCGTCCCAGCTTGTTGAGGATCAGGCCCTTGACATCGACAGCCTCAACGTTGTCACCGTTACCGCGGACCGAACGTTCGATGTGCTCCAGGGCTTTCTCCGGGCGGCCCTGGCGCATGGCGAGCTGGGCCAGGTCCATCTCGGCGGCGGCGTACCAGGTGAATTCGTAGCTGGCGCGGTTGAGGTCGAACTCGGCGTCTGCCTCCCGGCCCAGCCACATCTCGGCCATACCCTTGTAGTACCAGGCCTTGTAGAAGGCCGGATCGCGCTCCAGGGATTTCTTGAAGTAATCGATGGATTTCTCGAACGAGCCCTGCTTGAGCTCGATCAGCCCCAGGGCGCTGTTGGTGCGCACATCGCCCGGATCGCGGCGCAGGGCTTCCTCGTAGTAGGGCAGCGCCCGCTCGATCTCGCGGAACTTCTCGGTGCGGTCGCCGATGGTGAACAGCTCATCCACGCTCTTCACATCCGCCGGCTTCGGGTCACGCGGGGCCGGAGTTGGCAGCGGCGGGTTGGTCGGACGGGGGTGGGAGTAGGTGAGCAGGGTGTCGCCCTTGGCCGAGATCACGGTCATGGTCAGGTCGTAGAGGTCCACGCCCTTGGGCGCCTTGACCTCGTCGACAAACGGCGTGGCCGGGTCGGTGTTCACGACCTTGGAGTATATCTCGCCGCCCTTGGCGCTGAGCACAACTTTCGCGCCCTCGTTCTTGCCCGTGGCCGACCAGCCGATCCTGGCCTTGCCCTTGTCCAGCTCTATATTCAGCGCGCCCTCGAGGTTGGCGTAATCGTAGACCCCGATGTCGCGGACCGGGAACCAGTAGTGGGTGAACACCTTGGTCTCACCGGGCAGGATCCAGTGGTAGTCGGGCTGGTTGTCGGAGTAGGCACCGGCCTGCGGCTCGAAATATGGCGCGTCACCGTCGGTCAGGATTTTCTCCCAGATGCGGCCGCTGGGCGCGGTGCCCCAGGTCCAGAGTTTCTTGCCGCGCACTATGTTGTGGTCGGCGAAATGAACCATGCCGCCCTTGGACTCGGGCGAGTAGCCGCCGAAATAGTCGGACTTGGATTCCCAGGAGAAGAAGCTGGAGGCCGGCGGAATGTTCTTCCAGTAGCTGATGTTCACGCCGTCGTTGACCGGCCAGTGGTAGAAATCGTGCTTGTAGTGGCCGGTGGCGATCTCGCCCGGGATCACGGCCTGGTAGTTCTCGGTGATACGCACCGCGGCAGTGGCCCAGTACTGGAACGACTGTGTGTAGGGGGTGCAGTTGTACAGGCGCACCTTGGTCTCGACCCAGTTGCGTCCCGGGTAGACTGTGGTGCCCACGGCCCAGCGCATTCCGTAGACCAGGTCGATCTCGCCGGTCCAGGCGGTCTTGGAGCCGTCCGGGTTCTCCTCCAGGGTCCAGTCCGTGTTGCGGAAGCCGGAGGGACGGTGGCCGTGAGGGAAATTCCACTCCACGCCGCCCGAGATCCAGGCCCCGGTCATACCGACCAGGCCGGGCTTGATCGTCACCTGGTCATACAGGAACTGGTAGCCGTTTGTCTTGTCCTGCGCCCCGTGCAGGCGTCCGCCGATCTCGGGCAGCACCAGGGCTTTCACATACTCGTTCTCCACCCAGAGGGCGTTGTACTGTTTCTGAACCTTGTTGTCGGTCAGCTTGTCCAACATGGCATACGGGTAGACCATCCTCCCGAAAGACGGCATCTGCTCCGGAGCGCCGATCTGGTAGGTGGGGATGGTCAGCGGAGCGCTGTAGACCTTGACCTCCTCGGCCCGCCCGCTTGAAACGAACGCCGCAATGACGGCCATTGACAGCAGAAAGCCACGCAATCTCGACACGGTGCTCCTCCTCGGGGGTAGCTTTACACTAAGTGGCTGCGGGGATTCAATGCCATACAGTATTGTCTGCTGTTGGGAAACGAGACAAAATATAGTTATTCAGCGCATGCAATACAACAACGTAAATTCTTGATACACAGAATACATCCGTGATATTCGCACTTATCGCGGAATGCGTAGCCGAAACTATATCGGGGTTGTTCACAAGCGTACGACTGTTTTCGGATTCAAACCGGCAACATAGCAACTAAAACCAGGTCGGTCAAGATTGATCGAGACGGACGGGAATGTTTCGGCTTTTTCGTTTCCGTCAGCCCGATACGGCGCAAGCTATTGATTGACAAACTCCCGCCCACGGCTTAACGTTGAACAGATTACCGAACCGGCGCCGGCCTGGCTCAGGCGTCCGCCGAAGGCAGTCCTCAACAAGGAGCGGATAATGAAAATCAGAACCTGGACCCGGGCGCTCGCGCTGCTTTTGCTGCCGGCCCTGGGCCTTAGCGCCCGCCCGCTGGCCGCAGCCGACACCGCGGCGGCCGAGCTGATGGCCCGTCTGAACGCGGTGGACGCCGCCAAGTACCCGGATGCCAACGCCGTGGTGCTGGAAAGCCGCCGGGATGTGAACTACAACGCGGACGGCACCTACCTGGACCGCAGCTACGAGCTGGTCAAGGTGCTGACCGAACCGGGCAAGGAGAACTACGGCGAGGCCGGGTTCGACTACACGCGCCAGTATGACGCCGTGCGGATCGAGATGGCCCGGGTGATCAAGGCGGACGGCCGGGTGGTGGACGTACCGGCCGAGATGATCAAGGATGTCACCCACCCCGCCCTGGCCCAGATGAACATCTACGACGCCAACGCGCGGGTGCAGATGGTCACGTTCCCCAATCTCGAGGTCGGTGACGCCATCGAGTACTCGGTGCTCGACTCCTGTTTCCTGCCACCCATCGAGGGCCAGTACGACCTGATCGAAGTGTTCCAGAGCGGCGACCCGATCCTGTTCAAGCAGGTGCGGGTGGACGGTCCGGCGGAGCGGCCCCTGCACCACCTGATCAAGGACGGAGCGCTGGAGTTCAAGACCGCCCAGAAGGACGGCCGGGTGAGCTACGAGTGGACCGCCCGGGATGTCCAGAGGATCGTGGAAGAGCCCGCCATGCCCAGCCTTCTGAATTTCGCCCCCAGGCTCCTGGCCTCCACGCTCGACTCCTGGCAGGAGGTCAGCCGCTGGTGGTGTGACATGACCGGCAAGTTCCGGGTCCAGGACGACAGCCTGCGCGCGATCACCCACGCCCTGACCGACACATTGACTACCGATGACGCCAAGATTCTGGCGATCTACCATTTCGTGGCCCAGAAAATCCGCTACATGGGACTGGGCACCGGCAAGAAAGCCGGGTTCGAGCCCAAACCCGCCACCGAGACCCTCTCCACCCGCTACGGGGTCTGCCGCGATGTGGCCGTACTGATGTCCACCATGCTGGACGTGGTGGGGATCAAGAGCTACGTGGTCCTGACACGCGCCGGAGAAAAGATCGACAGCGAGATCCCGACCATCGCTTTCAACCACGCCATCGTGGCCCTGCCGGACGGCAAGGGCGGGTTCTACTATGCCGACCCGACCGTGGAGAACACGGTGGACCTTCTGCTCACGGTTGAGGCGGATGCCTCGATGCTGGTCTGCACACCCGAGGGCGAGAACCTTCAGACCAGCGCCCACTCCCCGGCCCGCGACAACCTCGGCTCCATCTCGGCCCGCACGCGTGTGGATGCCGCCGGCAAGCTGACCAGCGAGGTGGCTGTCGACACACGCGGCATTTACGACACCGCGTTCCGCGGCTGGTGCAAGCGTTATCAGCCCCGCCAACTCGCCAATTTCTGGCAGCAGGTGATCACCCGGGTCCACCCGGGCGCCGTGCTGACCGGGTTCTCCACCAGCGACCCCGAGGACCTCTACCACGCTTTCGGGATCAAGTTCAGCTACGAGATCGACAAGTACGCGATCCAGGCCGGCGATTACCTTCTGGTGCGCTCCCCGGTGGCGACCAACAGCTTCGAGCTTATCCTGCGCCAGTTCCTGGCCGATGCCGGCCTGCCCGAGCGCAACTACACGTTCGACCTGGGAGTGACTCTCGGCTCGGAGCAGAAAGAGAGCCTGGTCCTGCCCGCGGGCTGGCATGTCAAGTCGCTGCCCACCGAGGTGGACCTCAGTTCCGGGCCTCTGTCCTATGACATGAACTACGGCAGTTCCAAAGGCGGCGAGAGCACCCCGGGCCTCACGGTCGATTACAGCAAGCAGTTCCTGATCGATTC
>CAYLSM010000018.1:0-36526 GCA_964386505.1 uncultured Gemmatimonadales bacterium | reverse complement strand
GCTGTTGGCTCCGCTGGCCGGCAGCGTGCGCAGTTTGAACGCAGTCAGCATGGAGTTGTTGGCCGCGGTGCTGCGGTCGATCTTCTTGGGCCGGTAGGGGCCGTTGACATTGCGCAGGCTGTCGGCCGCGAAAACGCCGTTGGAAGAGCCGATAAAGAACCGGTAGAGCGTCCCGGGCGAGAGGTTGGTCAACTGGATCACGTGGATACCGTCATCCGCCGTGGTCTCGTCCTTGAACACGGTCACCGAGCTGCGGATCTCGGACAGGCCGGAGTTGTATTCGACAAATGTCGGATAGCCGTTGAACTTGCTCGTACTGGTGAACGCGGCGCTGTGGATGTCCAGCGTGTCGCTGCTGGCCGCCACCACGATGCTGTCGGCGCCGTTGAAATTCGTGCGATAGCGCAGCATGGCGCTGGTGGAGGACAGGTTGACTATCTCGATGTTCTCATACCCGCCCGAGTCGACCAGCACGGTGAACGGATAGGTGTCGAACCCGCCGTAGATTGCACTGATCACCTTGATCGTGTCGGGCACCAGGTAGCTGAGGGTCTGGTCGAGGTGCGAAACCGGCACACCCGAGGGCACCGAGGCGACAATCTTGTCCTTGGCCCAGGAGATGATCTTGGCCGCTATGTCCTGACGGCGGCCGTTGTTGTCCGTGGCGTAGAACACCACCTTGCTCGTGTCCTCGACATTGCGGTCGAACAGGCCAAAGCCGCTGCCGTAGATCGTGAATTCCTGGTTTATCGAGCCCTTGGCCGGAGTCACCCGCGAGATGCTGGGGGCCGGGGCCACGCGGAAACGGATCTGCTGGGAGCTGGATTTGGAACTCGTGCTGTTGTTGTCTTTCGCCGTGATCGTAAAGGTATAGGTCAGGGTGTCAGTCACGCTCGGGCGGAAAACGTTCAAGCCCGTGCTGGCGTCGAGCGAACCTTTATGATCCCCGCTGGAGGAGAAGCTCAGCGGGTAGCCCAGGCTGTCCCCGCAGAAGAAATCGGGATCGTAGACATAGCGCGAGAAATATGTGCTGTCTGTCTGGTTATTGTTGAGAGTGAAAGGTCCCACTGTCTGGATACTGTCCGGTTTGGCCAGCGCCGGGTTGGGGCTGTACACCATGGCGCTGTCCGTGGGCAGGCTGGTGCTGTCACCGTCCCAGATGGGAGCGCGGTTGGTGTTGCGCACCTTGAGGGCGAATGTGTCGGCCGTGATCGTGGTGCCGTCGCACACCATCACCACCAGCGTATCTTCTTTCTCGCCACTGGTGGCCAGGTTGAACGGTATCTGGAGCTTGATCCTGAAACTGGGGATCACTCCGCCGGTCAGGCTGGAGCTGGTGTCCGCCACCAGGGTGTCGACCGTGCCGGCACGGTGGATGAACTGGTTGAACCCGGCGATCGGATCGGTGGTCGTCCCGCCCTTGGTCACACCTTTCAGGTTGTCATTCCAGAGCAGGCCGAAAGCGACAGGGTCGTTGCTCTCGCCCTGCAGGCTGTCCTGGTCCTGGGCGTAGAAAGTGAGGACCACGCTGTCACCCTCGAACACGCTGAACAGGGTGTCGGACACTCCGGCCAGGTAGTTGAAAGTACGGGTCTGGCTCACGCCCAGCGAGTCCTTGCGCAGCATCGTGCGCTTGGTGAAACGCGGCGCCGGGTTGGGCAGCGAGTCGTTGACCAGGATGAACAGGCTGTCTATGGCGTTGTCGTTACCCTGGTTGCTGTCATCGGTGGCTTTGAAATAAATGACATACAGGCTGTCGCGCAGCTCACCCACTCCGACTCCGACCTTTGCCGTGCTGCTGCTGGTGTCACCGGCGGCGCTGGCGGTTTCGGAAGTCGTGCTGCCGTTCGAGATATTGGCATCCACAAAATAGCGGCCGCCGTGAATACTGTTGTCCGTGGCGCCGTCTCCCTGCACGAAACTGGGGACCCAGCGCAGGCGGTTGCCCACGAAAGTGGCGCCGGCCGGAAGGTTCAGAGCGGAGAATGTTACGTTGTTGGCCCCGTCATAACCCGCAGTGCCGTCACCGTTCTGGCTCTTCAGGTTACGGCCGGTATAATCGTTGTCCGCGGCCTGATCACCCTTGACCATCTTGTTGTTCGGATCGATGAAACCGGAGATGTTGATCTCCAGGGTGTCGCCCTCGTTGATCGCTATAAAGCCGTTCATACCGGTGTAGACCGGGTAGCTGCCCCCGCCCAGATCATCCGGGTCATAGCTTGTCGCCAGAATACGCGAGCCGGGCAGGTTGGCCACGTATGCCTGGCCTACAGTACCGAAATCCGGGTCGGCGCCGTATTCGGTGCCACCCAGGGTCAGACGGCTGCCGCTGGCGTTGCCGCGGGCGATCACCGTGAGGTTTTTACTCGCGGGGTCGGTGTGTCCCAGGAACCCGCCCGCGTTGTTGTTTGCGGTAAGATAGAAGAAATCGCCCCCGTAGAAAACCCGCTTGTTCGTGCTGAAATCGGTGTTGATCAGCGACGAGGCGTTGCCATCCGGCGGGGAGATGATTTCGAAGGTGGTCGGCACAGGCGCCGTATTCTGCGCCAGCAGCCCCACAGGCAGCAGGGCCAGGGCCAGGACCGACAGGACGATGAGAGGACGGACACGGGACATCATCTGCTCACTCCTTGAGAAGTGGTGGTTTAATCCGTTAAACCGGAACAAATTTTAGATTTCAAGTCAGGATAGGCTGGCGCAGAGAATGGCAACATGTGTGCCAACAAGACGACATCAATGCCATCACATTGATTAACAAGAGTTTATATACACAGCAAAAAAGCGTGTGATTTGTCGACAACCCTTACCGGGAAATATATTCCACAATAATCATCAAATAAAGCCCAACCAACAAGGCATTATTTTCCGAATTTGTTGTTTCAGAAATTATGGGGAAACCGATCGGGAAAAATCATCGGGGTGGGTGCGATGGAGGATAAAACAGAACGGCCGGGGGATTGCTCCCCCGGCCGTTCCGGTCTGACTTGAATCCTGCTCCTACTTTACTTCAGCAGGACCATCTTGCGGGTAGAGGTGAAGTCACCGGCCTTGATCCGGTAGAAGTAGACACCGGAGGCCGCCACGTTACCCTGATCATCCCGGCCGTTCCACTGTATCACGTACTGTCCGGGCTGCTTGACCTCGTTCACCAGCGCCTTGACGATCTGGCCGCGGAGGTTGTAGACCTTCAGCTCGACACTCACACCCTCGACCTTCGAGTCGGGGATGTCGTAGGTGATGGTGGTCGACGGGTTGAAGGGGTTCGGATAGTTCTGCGCCAGGGCGAACGCCTTGGGCAGAGCGACCCGCGCGGTTTCCTTCTTCTGCGCCGCAACCATGTCGTCCAGGTCGGAAGCCTTGACCACGTTCTGCGGGCTCGTGCCGCTGACCAGAGTGCGGAACGGGATGGAGGCGTTCTGGAAGATCGCATTCACCAGAACCTCATTCCCCACGCTCCACTGGAACACTTCACCGTCGGCCGTCCGCTTGAAGTTGGCCAGGTTGATATTCCAGTAACCCTTCTCATCGGTCACGGACAGCAGAGGCAGGCTGACTTCATCCTGGTTCTTCAGCTCGACATAAACCAGAGCCTTGGACAGCGGGTTGCCGTTCTCGTCCAGAAGGCGGCCGTACACCGTGTAAGGCAGGCCGGTCCCGATCTTAGCCGAGGTGAAGGTGAACGGCTGGCCGTTGTTGTTGTAGGTGACGCCGTTGATCACGATCTCGTAATTGTACTCGGTCTCGGGCTCCAGCTTCAGCAACTTGACCATCCGCATCGAACCGTCCAGCGACTTGCTGTCGAACTCGGCGGTCTTGTTCAGGCTCTCACCGGCCTTGCCGTAGCGCACCAGGGCCTTGCCGTTCACGTCAGTCAGCCAGGACAGCGTGGCGGCCGCACTGGAGACATCGCTCAGGGTCAGGCCGCGCAGGCTCGCCGAGACTCCCTCGGGGGTCTGGGTGGCGGTGGCGGTGTTGAGAGTCAGCGACGGCATGTTCTCGGTCAGGTTGTCGAACTTGGCCGAGGCATTGGCCAGCAGCACGCTCGCCGGAGTGTTCGGATCCCACTGACTGGCGGCCGTGATGTTCAGGACATAGCCCTCGCTCACGTCGATGTGGAAATCATCACCCTGGAAAGCACCGCTCGTGGGCTCGATGACACCCTGCTCCCAATGCTGCTCATCCTCGTTCCAGCGGAAGATTTCGCTCAGGTTCGGGATGTTGGCCAGCATCGTCTTGGCACTCCAGGCATAGAACAGGCTGGAGGACTGAGCCGGACGGCTGATCCAGTAGTAAGCCGCGTTATCGAAAGTCTGGACCGACAGCGAATCGCCAATCAGACTTCCGTTGAGCGTGACATACTGCTCCTGGGTCGTCTTGACGAAGTAGCCCTGGAACAGAGCCAGGTTGAAGTTGTCCGCGCCGATGAACCCGCGTCCGCCGCCGGTGATGGCCTTGGCGATAGTCTGCTGGGTGCCGGTGGAGCTGACATAACGGGTGATCGAGGGCAGACCACCGACCACGCGATTGAGCAGCGCCTCGGCATTGCCGGGTTCGCCGACAAACAGCTCAACCGGCAGGCCGACCAGGTTCAGACCGACCTTCAGGCGCATATCGTAGTTCACCGCCGGGGCCAGACGGATGCCGGTAGCCGTGAAATCGATGCGCTGCGGGGTGGTCGCGCCACGGGTGGTGACGAACTGCTTGAAGCCGACGTCACTACCGCCAGCGATGGTGATTATGACGTAATCACCCTGCTTGTGATGGAACACACGGTCCGGCACACCGAACGTGTCGGTCACGGCATTGCCCAGGTCGATTATCCAGGAGCTATCGCTCTGGACAATGGAGGTCAGGGCCAGCGAGGTATCGGCCGTATTCTGATAATCCACAACCTTGACCGTGACAATGGCGTTCACCGCAGCCCCGCTGGTCGTGTAGGCATCGCCCAGGAGGTTGAATGTTTCGCCGCTGGCGGCCTGGGTCGGCAGGGTCTGGAACTTGAAACCCTTGATACCGACGTTGTTGTTATCATTGTTACGGTCTATCTTGGCCGGCTTGAACGGACCGTTGACCCGGCCGGAGGTATCGCCGAAGAAATACCCGTTGCTCAGGCCGATGAAGTAACGGTAGACCTTGTTCGGCACCAGGTCGGTGATCGTAATATAGTGGAGCTGATCGGTCGCGGTGGTCCCACCGTGATACACCTGCACCGTGGAGTTGACCGCGCTCGTGGTGACCTTGAACACGGGGTAGGCGCCGTTGGTGTACAGCGTATCTTCCAAAGCCGCCACAACCACGCTGTCGAGACCGGTGAAAGCGGTTTCCCACTTGATCCGGGCCGAGGTCGAGGTCAGGTTGGCCAGCTCAAAATTGACCACCTTGGTGCTGTCGTAGTTCGAGATGATGAACGGATAGTAAGTCGGAGTCCCGAACACGGCCGAATTGACCTGGATCGTATCCGGAATAATGTGAAGCTTATCAGAACTCCACTGCGAAATAGGAGTTCCACTCGGCACGGTCAGGTTGATCCGGTCGCGGCCCCAGGAATTGATCGCCGCCACCAGGTTCTGGGCCACGCCCGAGCTGTTGCGGGCGCGGAAAGTGACCTTGCTCGGGGTGCTGCTGTTCTGGTCATACAGCCCGAACCCGCTGCCATAGATGGTGATGTTCTGGCCGGGATAGGCCGTGTACGGATACACCGAGGAGACCAGGGGCTCCGGGGCCACCCGCAGGACCAGACCCTTGCTGCCGGTTTTCGGATCGGGTGTAAAGCTGTCCGTAGCCTTAATGGTAAACGGATAGCTCGTAGTATCTGTACTTGTCAGCAGCAGAACCATCATCCCGTTGGGCAGGAAGTTCGCGCCCGAGGGCGAGCCGACCTGCGAATAGCTCAGGCTCTCACTCAGGGAATCACCGATCAGGACATCCGGCTCGTAGACATACTTGCTGAAATCGATCGAGTCGGTCTGCCCGTTGGCCACGGCAATGGGCAGGAAGTCATTGATACTGTCCGGATCGGCCGCGGCCGGATCGGCGGAGAACACCAGGTTGTAAGGCGTGGGCTTGCTGCTGGTGTCTGAATCCCAGATCGGGGCACGGTTCACGTTGGCAATCTTGAACAGCATGGTGTCCGGCACGTCATTGCCTGACGAATCGTGCACCTTGATAACGAGAGCCAGAGTATCGCTGGTCGCGGTATCTCCAACGTTGAAAGCCACTTTCAGCCGTACGCGGAAAGCGGTCGGGGTGCTGCCGGACAGAACGGTCGCGGTGTCCAGGGCCATCGAATCGATGTGGCTGGTCGGACGGTGCAGGAAATCAGTCCAGTCCAGCATTGCGAAGTCCAGCGCGTCGTTGACCTCACCGCGGAGACTGTCCTGATCCACGGCATAATAGGTAATGACTATGCTGTCACCCTCGCTGTAGTGCAGGAGCGAATCGGGAGAAAATCCCACACTGCTCTTGGTGTAGGTGCGCAGCAGACCCTGACGGTTGATGACTTCGCGCTTGGTGAAAACAGGCGCCGGGTTGGCGATGGAGTCGTTAACCATGATGAACAGCGAATCCACACCCACCATCGAGGGAATACCATCGTCAGTAGCCGTGAACAGGATGCAATACAGACTGTCTTTCAGCTCGCCGACACCGCGGCCGACCTGGGCCGTGGCGCTGTTAGTATCGACTGCGGTTTCATGCGTGGTCACGCCGCCGGAGATGTTGGCGTCAATGAACCACCGTCCACCGCGGATGCTGTTATCCGTGGCGCCATCACCCTGGATGAAATTCGGCACCCAGGTAAGGAATCCGCCATTGAAATTGGCGCCGGCCGGCAGCGAGGAGGGGACCACGCCGAACTTGACGCCGTTAGCCGAATCATTGGACGGATGGGCCACGTCCCAAGCATAGGACTTGCTTCTCAGCAGACGGCCCGAAAAATCGTTGTCAGCCACCAGAGTTCCGGAGGCGGACAGACGGTTGTTCGGATCGACATAGCCGTTCAGACGGATAACGAGAGAATCCTCTTCGTTGATCGCGATAAAGCCATTGTCGCCGGTGTAGTTCAGCGCGGTGGAAACACCGCCGGCATCATCGGCGTCGAACGAAGCTGCCACGTGACCGCCGGGCAGATCCACTACCACGGCATTGGCCGGGGTCCCGTTTTCGAGACCTTCCGTACCACCCAGGGTCAGACGGCTCTTATTCGGGTTACCGGTGGCCAGGCGGGAGGTTCTCTTGGTAGCGGCGCTGGTACTATTGGTAAAACCCAGGAAACCGCTGGCGTTTTCCGCACCATTCGCCCCGTTACCAGTGATAGCGAAATCGCCACCGTAGAAAATCTTGTGGTTCTTGGTCGCCGCCGTCCCGTAATCATTGTTCGTCAGAAACGGGAAGGTACCGTTGGACGGACTCAGGATTTCGAAAGTCGTCGGCACGGGGGCGGTATTCTGCGCGTACGACTGCACGTATGATAGCGTGATCAGAAAAGTGAGTAAGGTGATTACTCGTGTCACCTTAAGTAAAGCTCTCATTTTTCTCTCCTTGAGAAAAGTTCGTTTACTTCAGATTAGTTCCCCTCCTGGAAACTAGCACTGCTGTTCTGTCACCCCGTATCATAGCAGAATACCATGTCCCCTCCTTTACATATTGTCCTTCAAGTGTATCCGTCAATTTTGTTCAAATTTGCATGCATCTGGCCAAGTTTGAGCGTAGAAAGGGGCAATACACTACTTCTTTAAATCGGCGCAGGCCCTTCAAACTTTAAAAAAAGTTTGGAAACGCACAGTTTCCGCGGCCTCTGCGTCGAACAAAGTGAATCTTGCAGTCTCATTTTTATGTTTTGAACCACTTCTTCTGGAATTTTTTACCTTATCTTTTCCTCCAGGCTGAAACCCCTCGCCAGACCTGAAATGGAAGGAATATACAGCCACAACCACCCTGCTTCAGCATCGAGGGCTTTCGGCGGGCGTTTCATCCCCTTTCCCGGGCGCAAAAGCCCCCGGGGTCAAGACAGAACTCAAATACTTGGCCTAAAGAGTTAAATCGGCATCCTGCTTTCAAACTTTAGTTTTGACTTGCATCCGCCCACCGGCTTGGTAAATCCGTTGGATTCACGGAGCGTGATGCTTACCGGAAACTCGGTTACAGCGGTTGTCACTGCGCGGAAACGTGCGTTCCTGACTGAAATCGCACAGAAAATCCCTCGCCGGATTCCAGTGTTTTTCTCAGCCGCGGCCCTGCAAGTCCCGCCGTTGGCTGTCCGCATCCCCTACCCCTTCGTCAAGCCACAAAGTACTGTCTATAAACAAGGGCAATTGGCATACCGCCAGAGGCAAAAAGCCGCACTCCATTAGGAGTGCGGCTTCGGATCGTCAGGCGCGCGTAGAGCTTTCTTTCTATTGCAGCATCAGGAACATTATCGTGATGATCTGCCAGGTGCCGACCAATAGGAAAATCCCGGCGACCCAGAAATCGACGAACTGTTCAGGCGGGATGAGCCACTCCATTTCCTTGCTCGAGGAATCGAGCAGCTCGTCGAAAGAGGGACTTTCTTCCGAGGCTTCCTCTTCCATACCCATCACATCCATGCTTGTCAGGTCGGCCATGGCGCTGCCCCTGTGAATTGTCCATTACTTAAAGGTATAGCCGGCTGGACATGGTTTCAAGTCCGGCCGGAGAATGTCATCTTCCACGCTGTCCGCTGGTCATCCAGGCCCCATTCTGGACCGGTCGGGCCACAGGATTGGTGCTTGCACGGGGTGCCGGACGCACCTTCGGCTTGGAGGGCTGACCCTGCAGGCGGATAAACTGGAGCACCTGGATGCAGAAAACGCCCAGCAGAAGGAACAGCACCGACAGGACCAGGGCTTTCTGAAGGTGATAGTACGGAACGTGCGAGAACAGGAGCCAGCCCCCGAAAGTGGCGCTCAGCAGAAAACAGAAAATCGCCAGCGCCGCCAGCAGTATCTGCACGAGGCTGTCGGGACCGATCCTCACCGCCGACTTGCGCAGGTGTCTGCTCCCGCGGCGAAACAGGACATAGAAAAGATAGAACAAAGATGGCAGGCACGATATGCCGATAACAAGCAGCAGCTTGTTTCCCATGAGAAATCCCTTTCTCCCTGAGATCATCCCTGATTGCTTTTCGGAACGCACCGGCCGGGACTGTCGTTCCAGGAGGGTGGGGTGACTGTTCCAGACCAGTCAGCGCGTTCCACCGGCGAATTTGCGGTCCCGGCCGAGCCGCATCCTGCGGCACGGCAGTCCGCGCACCGGTTCCTGATCTTAGAATCGGAAAACAGAGAGGCAGGCTTTAATTTTTCGAAGAGATACCCGTCCCGCGGCCTTGGCGTTCCAGGACCCGCGCGGGAGGATTGGTCATTGCGGCGGCACAGCGGCGATACATCTCACTTGCTTTGTCACGGCGTCCCGATTTCCAGAGGACATCCGCCAGGCCGAGGAGGGCCTCGGCGGAGGCGGGCTGCTCCGTGAGCGCCCGCTCGAACACGGCCTCGGCCTCGACCGATCGCCCCAGTTCGAGCAGCACCTGCGCGCGGGCCAGTTCGACATCCAGGCGGCTTCCCTCGAGCGCCAGGGCGCGATCGTAGCACTGGAGAGCTTCCTCCGGCTGCCCCAGCTTGCGGGCCACGTTCCCCAGGTTGAACAGGGCATCCGGATAACGGGAGTCGAGTTCCAGGGCGCGATTGTACTCGTTCCGGGCCGCCTCCAGGCTGTCCAGGGCCTCCAGGGCCACACCCACGTTGTTGCAGGCTGCGGCTGTGGGGCGTTCGGCGCTGTCGCGCAGTGCCCGGAAAAGCTCCAGTGCCCGGCCGTACTGTCCGGAGGCGTAACAACCGGCAGCCAGGTGCTCCAGGCGCTCGGGGTTCAGGAAACGAGACGGCAGCGACCCGTAGAGCCCGGCCGCCGCACCCCAGTCGCCGCTTTCAAACAGACGGTCCGCCTCGCGTAGCACCACCACTCGAACGTTCTTGTCGTTGGATTCCCTTCCGGCCAGGGCGGCCAGGCTGTCCAGGCGGCCCAGTCCACGCCAGGACTCGGCCAAAAACTCCGGCTTGCCTACCTGGTCGCTGTTAAGTTCCACGCTGCGGCTGAAAGCCTGCCGTGCAGCCAGGCTGTCGCCGAGCCGCTCGTAAATCTGGCCGCTGAACAGCGTGGCGCGCAACTGTTCCTTGAAGCTGTTCACCGTCCGGAAAGCCGCCAGAGCTTCCTCGTTGCGGCCCAATCGCATGTAGGTGGTGCCCAGACCGTAGAAATTGAACTGGAAATTCGGGTAGGTGCCCACCGCCGAACTCCACAGGCTGACTCCATCGCGCCAGTCGCGGCAGCGCACTGTTGCAAGAGCTGTCAGGGCGCACAGGGCCAGTCCAAGGACCCCGGCCAGACTGCGCCGGCTGCATGCATTACCCCGCTCCAGCCGCCGCAGAAGGACAAGCGCGGCCAGAACCGCTCCGAACGAGGGTATGTAGAGGTAGCGGTCGGCCATGAAGATACTGATCGGCAGAAGGCCCGAAACCGGCAGCAGATTGAGAAGGAAAAAGACCAGCCCGAAAGCCAGCATGCGCTCGCCGCGGCGCAGGGCCAGCCACAGGCCCCACAGCAGGCCGGCATCCACTGCCAGGTAGACCGCCAGTCGCCAGTTGTACTGGCCGGAGAAAAACGGCGGAGGGTAGCTGTTGCACAGGTTGACCGGCAGAAGCATTATCTTGACATATTTGGCCAGCACCGAGGCCAGGCTCAGGGCATGCACCTGAAGACTGTCCTGCAGAAGTCTGCCGGTGAATGCGGTGCTGCGGAACACGTAATACAGTCCGGCCAGGGCCACTGGAGCGACAAACGGCGCCAGGCGGATGAGTCTCGTTGCCAGGGGCGTGCGGTGCCCTTCCCCCGAGGCGCCGGGGTGCAGAAGCTCGAACGCGGCCATGGCAAGTGGAAGGGCCGCCACAGAGGGCTTGGACAGCAGGCCCAGCAGAAGGTAGAAAAGAGCCAGGCCGTACCAGAGAGGGCTGAACCCGGCCTCGCGGCTGCGCAGCCAGGCGTGGAAACTGAGGAAGCAGAACAGGCCGCTGAGCAGTTCCTTGTTCGAGACCACCCAGGCTACCGACTCCACGTGCACCGGGTGCACGGCGAACAGGAGTGTTCCGATCCAGGCATACAGGTCGCGCCCGCGTGGGTCATCGAACCCGGGAGTCAGGGCCAGCAGGCGTCGTAGCAGAACGAACACCGCCACCATGTTCACCCCGTAGAAAATCAGGTTGAACAGGTGGTAGCCGAACGGGTGGGTGCCTTGCAGTTGGTAGACAACCGTGAAAGCCAGCTCGCGCAGAGGCTGGTAGGTGCCGCCATCGCGCAGAGTGAAAATGCGTTTCAGGCCCTCCCACGACAGCTCGCGCAGGCGCAGCCCCACGGCCCGGGTCACCAGGGCGTCGTCATAGTTCACCATGCCGAAACCCAGGCATTGTGCGTAAATGACCAGGATCGCGACCACGGTCAGCCCCAGCAGCAGAAGGCCCGCTCCCCCGCCGGGGAAACGCTCCACGAGTCCTCCTCTGCCAGCCGAGACGGCTTTCTGTCCCTGTACGGTCACTGCCGTTTCTCCGTGTCCATGTTTTTAAGGCGCAACTTGCAGGCCGCGGCCGCAGCGCTGTCACCCGCAGCCAGGCAGGCGCGCTCCAGGGCATCGATCACCACCGTATCTGTGCCGCCGCTCAGGCTGTCGGCCCGCGCGTAGAGCGCCCGCGCCGAATCGGCCCGTCCCAGCTTAAGCAGCACGTTGCCACGGTTGAACAGGGCATCCGCATACAGGCTGTCCAAGGCCACGGCCCGGGCGTAGAGGCTGTCCGCCCGGGCCAGTTCGCCGCGGTTCTCGGCTGTAACGGCCAGGTTGTTCCAGGCGCGGGCCAAGCCCGGCTGGAGCTGCACCACCCGCCGGAAATATCCCTCCGCCCGCTCGTAGTCCCCGTCCCCGAAACTGTGCGCACCCATGAACTCCAGGCCCTCCGCATCCAGCTCGCCCGGGTCCAGGGCGCGATAGATGTTCAGCGCCTCCCCGTTCCGTCCACCCAGAGTGCAGAGGCGGGCGCGGACCAGGAGGGCAGCGGTATTGTCCGGCTCACGGCTCAGGGCCCGCCCGGCCAGGCTGTCCGCCCGGCTGTAATCGCCCTCGCGCAGCAGAAGGCGGGCCAGGGAGACATCCAATCCAGGGTCCTGCGGGGCCAGTTTCACTCCCAGTTCCAGAAGGGCCCTCGCCTCTCGCAGCCTCCCCTGGTGCGCCAGGGCCACCGCCGAGCCGGCCAGGGCGGCCAGGTTGGGAGGGTTCTGCTGCAACAGCGGGGCGTAAGCGCGCAGGGCCTGCTCATCCTGTCCCAGTTGCAGAAACGACTTTCCCAGTGAGACATGCCCCAGCGGCATCTCCGGGTAGATGGCTGTCACCCGTCCCCACAGCGTAGGCCCGTCTTTCCAGTACCCCACCTGCACGAAACACAACCCGGCCAGAGCCAGCGCCGCGGCCATTCCCGCCCCAGCCAGGGCCGCCCGCTGACCTCCGGCGCGCGCGTACAACCGGGCGAAAGCCCAGCCCGCCAGGGCCGCGAAAGCATAGGAAGACAGGTAATAGTAGCGGTCTGCGCGCTCGATACGGATCGGCACCAGGTTCAGGTTGGGCAGAAGGGCCAGGACAAACCAGGCCAGGAAAAAGCCCCAGGCCAGACGGTTCCGTGCGGCCCGCGCTGCAACACCCAGCAGGGCCGCGGAAAAGCCCAGACTGACCCAGAGACGGAAATCAGCCAATCCCGCGAAATCGAACGCCGGGTAGCGGTGGACCAGATTCAGGGGCAGGGCAAGCTTGTACGTCGAAAAGGCCAGCGCTCCGGCCGCCCGCCCCAGCCGCCCGAACAGCCCGCCTTCGGTCAGCACCGCCCCGGTGCGCACCGTGGTGCCGAGGAAATACAACCCGGCCGCCACGGCAGGCAGCAGCAGAATCGAGTAGAAAGCCAGGGTCCCGCGGCGACTGCGGCCCGCGGAGAGGCTCTGGGGACGGAAGAACCAGTCGTAGGCCACCAGCACGAGCGGCAGACTGACCGCCGAGGGTTTGGAGCCCAGGGCCAGACCGTAGCAGAGCAGGCAGAGCATGCGCTCCCGGGCCGTGGAGCTTTCGGAGCGGGTGTAGAAATAGAGGCTGGCGATGAAGAAAAAGCCGACCAGGACATCTTTCTGGCCCAGAGTCCAGGCCACCACCTCGGCATGCGAGGGGTGCAGGGCAAAGATCAGGCTCCCGGCCAAGGCAGCCAGGGAGGCGTCCGCAGGCTCCAAGCCGAATCGTTCCCGCGCGAACAGCCGCCGCAGAAAGGCGTTCAGCAGGGCCACACTGCTCAGGAACAGGCCGACCGAGAAAACATGATACGGCACCCAGCCCCAGGCATCCGGCAGCACTGCCAGAAATACCGTGGCCAGTTCGCGCACCGGCTGCCAGGTGGTTCCGGCCGGGACAAAGAACCCCACGAGCTGGGACAGGCTCACCCCGCCGGCGAACAACTCGCGCCGCGCCAGGGCGTCGTCCCAGTTCACCATACCGTAGTCAATCCCGCGAAGGTAAACCGCCAGCGCCGCGGCCAGCACGGCCCAAAGCCAAAGCCCGGAGGCGGAGACCCGGTTGGAATTGTCTGTTTGCATTGCGCTTGTCATACCGTTCATTGCCTCAGGGCTTGGATGGTTTCTGTTCCAGCAGCCCGGTCAACCGGGCGCGCAGGTCAGCCAGGGCGGGCGTGTCGCCGCAGAGGGCCAGGGCGCGGGCCAGGCTGGCGCGGGCGGCCTGCTCGCGGCCGCGCTCGCGCAGGTAGAGTCCCAGGTTGACCCAGGCCTCGATGTTGGACGGGTCGGCGCCCAGGCAGCGGCGCCAGGCCTCGAGAGCCTCTTTTTCCTTCCCTCCGGCGGCCCGGGCCAGAGCCAGATAGTTCAGCACGCGCGCACTGTCCGCACCTGTGGTTGCGAGCGCCCGCTCGAAACAGCCGGCCGCCTGCGAGAAATCGCCCTCGCGTTGCCAGGCCGAGCCCAGCAGGACCAAAGTCTGCCAGGAATCCGGGACCTCGCGCAGGGCACGCTCCAGGCTGACGCGGGCCTTTTCTGTCCGGCCCTGCATAAGCTGAAGGTTGCCCAGTAGCTGGAAACAGCGGCTGTCGAAGCTGCTTTCGTTCTGCCCCAGCTCCAGCAGTTCCACGGCCAGGTCCACGCGGCCCAGGCCGTCCAGGGTCCGACCCAGGTCGAGCCAGACCGCGGTGTTGATCCGTCCCGGCCAGGTGCGGGCCACGCTTTCGATCTCCTCCAGCGCCTGATCTTTATGACCCAGGGCCAGCCAGAGCTTTGCCCGGTTGTAGCGCGCCTGCCACTCCCACTTGTCTTGCAGCTCCAGGGCGCGCCCGAAAGCGGCCAGGGCCAGGGAATCCTCTCCCCGGGCGGCGTAGCTGTTACCCAGGTTGACCCAGATCGCGCCGCGGTCCGGACGAAGGGCCACGGCCCGCTCGAGCGCGGTCAGCGCCCCGGCCGAATCGCCCTCGGCGCGCAGTACGGTCCCCAGGTTGCCCCAGGCATCCCCGTTGACGGGGTTGATTTGAAGGCTGCGCCGGTAAAGGCTGTCCGCGGCCGCAAGGTTGCCGTCTTTCTGGTACGCCTCCGCCAGGTTGGAGGCGGCCAGGTCGTGGTTTGGATAGATTTGCAGCACCCGGCTCCAGAGACTGAACGGGTTGCGCCAGTCGAGCTGGCGGCGCAGACTGACCGCGCCCAGGCTAAGAATGATCAGCGCAGCGGCCGTAAGAGCAACCCAGGCCACTCCCTGGCCCTGGCTTTCCAGCCGGGCATGGATCTGCACCGCAACCAGCCCCAATATCAGGCTCAGGCCCAGCGAGGGCAGGAAAAGGTAGCGGTCGGCCATCAGTGTGCTGGTGGGGGCCAGGCCCGAGGTGGGCAACAGGGTCAATGCCGCGAGCAGCAGGCCGAACCCGGCCAGGCGTCCGGCGCCGCTGCTCAGGCGAACGCTCAGCCAGGAAAAAGCCGCTACAGCCAGCGCCCCCAGGCTGCCTTCAATCCAGGGCGGCGACATGGGAACAGCGAGCGGGTAGCGGCAGCAGATATTCAGAGGCAGGAAAAATTTTTCCAGGTATGCGGCCCAGAGCGAGGGCAGCATGACCAGGCGGGACAGCAACGGGGTGGAGGCAGCCGAGGCGGCGTGGGTCACCGTGGACAGAAACAGCACCTGCAGGGCCACTGTCAGCATGGGCAGGAAAAACACTCCCGCGGCCAGGAAACGCCTGCGCGCCGACGGTGCGCCCGCAGGCGGCGCGGGCAGGACAAATTCCGCGGCCAGCAAAACCGCCGGCAAAGCCACGGCCAGTGGTTGGCTGGCCAGGGCGCAGACAAACAGACCGAAAGCCGCGGCCAGGGCGGAAAGTTTCCCGGTGGACCTGAACCGCAGCCAACTCAGCAGCGCACCCAGGAAAAACACGGCCAGCAGGCTGAATTTGCCCCCCTGCAGCCAGGAAACAGCCTCCACGTGCAGCGGATGAACCGCGAAAAGGACAGCCGCGGCCAGGGCCACCCAGCCGGCCCGCCGCGGGTCCAGTTGCTCCGGGAACAGTGCGCACAGCCTGCGCACAGTCAGGTAGAACAGCAAAACGGTCAGGCTGTAGAGCAGGAGGTTGAGAACCAGGTAGCCGGTGGGCTGCAGGCCGCCCAGGGCATAGACCAGAGCAAAAGCCAGGCTGCGGACCGGCTGCCAGGTGAGGCTGCCGCCGCCGCGGGGCCAAAACAGGCGCGCCAGGTCTGCAGGCGCCAGAGAGCGGATCGAGGGGTCGTTCAGGATGATACCGTCATCCCAGCCCACGTTGCCGTTGCCCAGGGAGGGCAGATACAGCAGCAGCGGGAGCAGAATGACAATCAATACAGGAAGGAGCCTGGCTTTGTCGCTCATCGGCTGGGGCATCCGGACAGGGCTGAGCCGTGCTGAGGTCGGGCTTGACAGGGTCCAGCGGACCCGGGAACGATCACGCCCTGGCTGTTGCAAGAATCAGGCCCGTGACTGTCCGCCTCAGTTAAGGCTGCTGCGCAGTTTCTCGCCGAACTCAACCGCCCGACGGCGCAGTGATTCGGCACTACGCCCCGACTGCGGCCCGGCGACAAACCCGGCCAGGCTCTCGCGCAGGCCCTCGGCTGAGGGCAGCCTCGATTCCAGGCCGAAATCGCGTGCCATGGCCAGAAGGTCATCCAGATAGGTGACCGCCAGCCGCACCTCGCGACGCCCCGAGGAACCCGACAGTTCGGTCAGGTTGTGGCTCAGCACCTCCAGGGTGATGTCCGACAGCTCGCGGAAATAGTTGAGCACCTCGGCCGGCGGCTCGGGCAGCCAGTCCCCGACCGGAATTTCCTCCAACTCAGGATCCGGCAGCGCGTTCGCTGGCAGAAGGTCTTTCTCCGGCTCCGGGGCGGGTTTCGCCGGCTTGGCAGCCGGCGCAGACTGCCTGGCCGCGGCAGGTTTAGCTGTCTCGGGACCGAGGATCACTTTCGGCTTTTCTTTCGTGGCAGGCGGCTCCGCGACCACCGGCCTGGGTTCCGGACGCTGGGGCTGAGCCTCGGCTGCCGGTTTTGCCTCAGCCCTGGGAGTCGCAGCTTTGGACGCGGGCGGGACCGAAGGGGCGGCAGGCGGCTCTTTCGGCAGGGGATATTTTTCCGCCGACGGTGCGGCATTTTTTTCGCCCCCGAAAAGCCCGATCTGGGCGTTCCTGGCCTGAGCGTCATCCGGCTTACGCACCGCCGGACGCTGGACCGGGCTTTCGGTGCGCCGTCCGCTTTCCGGACGCGGCTTGCCTGAGGGATCGGCCGCTGTTCCACCGATCGGCTGGACCATCAGGCGGGTCACCTGATCGAACCACTCATCCACCGAGCTGGTTATATCGGCCCTGGCTGCGGAGGTATCCGGTTTCGCCTGAGTGCCTCGCCCATGCGACTCGTTCCTGTCCAGCGCCTGAGTGCGGGGAGCTTTTTCGCTCCAGCCCATCGATTCCTCCTTCAGCTTGTCGGCCAGCGGGACAACTTTTTCGATCAGGCGGCGGCAGGCCTCCAGGCAGGCGATACTGGCAGTGCCAGAGACCAGGCGCGACATCTCCTGGCTCAGGTCATCCAGCAGCATCCGCTCCTCGAGCGCAATTTTTCGGCCGAGCAGGGCCAGGGAAGACAGGATGGAGAAGGCCAGCTCGAACATCTCGCTGAACGGCCCCACCGGGAAACTGTCATCCCCGCGCCAGAGCGTGCGCCAGGTGCGGTTGAGGTCGCGCAGCAGGATTATCGCGGCCGGGTCGGGCTCCGGACGGGACATCTCCAGGGCCAGCATCTGGAGAACTTTCTCCCCCTCGACCTTGAAATAGAGGCTTTTCTCCTCGGCGGTCAGCACCTGGCCGGAAGCGGAGGAATCGGCGGAACGTGGCTGGGCGCGGCGTTCAAGGGGCGAGGTGTCGATCTCCAGGTTACGGCTGAACTGAGGTTTATCCTTTTCGCTCACCGGGCTCTCCTTTGACCGGGGCGGTGCACCCCGGATTGCCTTCTATTTTTGCTACACCGGCAAGGGCCGGAATGTTGTCATTCTGTTTCCCAGTCCGGTCTTACGGCGACATTGTCGATCAGGCGGGTGCGACCGAGGAACAGGGCCGCGGCGATGTAGCGGCACTCGCCGGAGCGATTCACTTTCTGCATCGCGCTGTCCACGGCGGTCAGGTAGTCGATCCGTCCCCCGGTGGCGGCCTCGATCCCGCAGACAGTCTCGCTCAGCCAAGCCCCCAGGTCCGTTTCCGGCGGGGCCTGCATCACCCGCTCAGCCAGAGCGGCCAGATTGCCCTGGAGCTGCGGCGCGCGGGTGCGCTCCTCCGCGCTCAGGTAGTCATTGCGCGAGCTGAGCGCCAGGCCGTCCGGCTCCCGCACGATCGGCGCGCCCACGATTCGCACCCGCATGTCCAGGTCACGCACCATGCGGCGCAGGACAGTGAGCTGCTGCAGGTCCTTGCGGCCGAACACGGCGATGTCCGGATCCACGATGCCGAACAGCTTGGCCACCACCGTGGTGACCCCCCGGAAATGGCCCGGACGGCTGGCCCCGCACAATCCCGCGCTGACCGACTCCTCGTTCACATAGGTCGAGGCATCCGGGGCGTACATCTCGCTCACCGGCGGAGCGAAAAGCAAATCCGCACCGGCGCCCGCGGCCAGGGCGGTGTCGCGCTCCAGGTCACGCGGGTAGCGCTCGAAATCCTCGCCCGGCCCGAACTGGGTCGGGTTGACAAACAGGCTCACCACGGTGAACCCGGCCTGCTCGCGGCTGACACGGATAAGGCTCTGGTGGCCCGCATGAAGATAACCCATGGTGGGGACAAGGCCCACGCTCAGCCCGCGCCCGCGGGCCGTGGCCAAGGCCTCTCGCGCCTTCTGTTTGGTTTCGACTGTAATCATGTTCTCACGGCCTGCCTCGCCGCTGGGTCGTACTGCGGCCAGCGGCGCAGAAACTGTGGGTCGAGCGCGGAGACAAGCTCCAGGAAAAACGGACGGTTCCAGACCTCCGGGTGCGGCAGGGTCAAGCGCGGTCCGCTCTGCACCCGGTCGCCGTAGAACAGGATATCCAGGTCGATCGTACGCGGGCCCCAGCGCAGACGGCGCTTTCGGCCAAGACGCAGCTCCACGGACAGAAGGCCGCGCAGAAGGCGCTCCGGGCCGATACTGCAACTCAGCCACAGCACCCGGTTGACAAAATCGGGCTGGCTGGTGTGCCCCACCGGCCGGGTCCGCACAAACGGAGAGCGGTCGGTGACCCGCACCCCGGGAAGGGCCGCCACCAGTGCGCTGGCACGGCGGACATACTCCCAGCTGTCACCCAGGTTCGATCCCAGGCTGACAAACACATACTCCTCGGGCACAGACCACTCCCCTACTCCGCAGAGCCCTCGACCGGACGCGAACTGCGGGTCAGCTCCACCTCGGCGCACTGGATGAACCCCTTGACCGGCACGCGCGGCTTGCGGCAGCGCACGGTGACCCGGTTGACCGGGAACTGCTCCAGGGTGCGGCGGGCGATCTCGCCGGCCAGGCGCTCCATCAGGTTGAAACTGCTTTTCTCCATGATGTCCTTGACCATGGTGAACAGCAGCGGGTAGTTGACCGTGTCGGCCAGACGGTCGGACCAGGAGGCCTGGGTCAGATCAAGCCAGCAGTCGAGGTCGATTTCGAACAACTGGCCGACATCCCGCTCGAACGAGTGGATGCCGGAATGGGAGTAGAACTGCATGCCGCGCAGGGTCAGACGGTCCATAAGGCTCGCTCTCCGGCTGACTGGGAAGTTAATTATACTGAATGCTTTATACCTATGTATATTTTAAACTGGCAACGCGCCCCTGTCAACGAATACTTGGTTGTCCGCTGGAAAGGGTGAATTCCTTGCACAATTCGGAAAAAAGACGGCCAACAAAAATTCATTGGAATTAGCGCTGAGAACGGATTATTTATTGCGGAAGCACCGGAAATCCAGCCAAGCAGACTGGGCAGGATTATTGTTCTGCCTGCAATCAGGAAGGAAGGCCGTTTTCAGCCGCCCCGGTTTTGATATGATTCATGTCGGGTAATGCCAAAGCGCATCACATCACTCCACCCGCTCCCGGAGAACTGTCCATGCTGCGCCCGCGCGTATTTCCAGGACTGTTTTCACTGCTCGCCACGTTGCTTTTAGCTTGTTTCCAGGTTCTTGCCGCCGCAGTCACTCCTGCGCCCGGAGACACGACCCGCCCCCAGTGGCCCCAGGGCTACAGCGTCAAAAATGACGCCGCAGCCGGAGTACTGACCCTCTCGACCCCTTTCTACTCGTTCACCCATGATCTGCACCGTGGCGGGGCGCTCTCCGCGATCCGGCTGACCCACGGCCGGGCGGAAAACCTTCTCGCAGCCCCGGCAGGCTGCGGACTGACCCTCGCCGACTCCCCCGCCGGTGAATCGGAGAACGCCGTCGAGCGGGAATCCCACCGCTACACGGACCTGAACTGCAAATCGCCGCAGATCAAAGTGGAGACGCTGGGCAAAGATGTCTCGGTCACTGTCGAATGCCCCCTGCTCGACACCGCAGGCAAAGCCTGCGGTGTCAGCGTGCGGACCAGATGGCTCTACCGCTGGGGCCATGTCAAAATCCACCGGGAGTTCATCGCCGACTCTCCGGTCGAGGTGCGCAACCTCTGGGTCCTCGACGCGGTGCTCGATCCCTCGCTCACCGACTACGGCTACCGCCCGGCCCTCGGGGAAATGATGTCCTCCGACCTGTTCGGCTGGGTCAACGGACAAATCCGCCAGTGGGGGAAAATCCGTCCCGGCACCCATCTCGACCTGCCCCTGCAGATGCGCCACGTTCCGCGCTACCTCGTATTCGCCAACCCCGGCGTGGAGGGACTGGAGTGGTTTGTCTCGGATGACCTGGCCCAGTGGGACTACCAGACCACCGGCACTCCCGGCAACGGCTTCTGCCAGGCCGAGGCGAGCCTCGCTCCGCGCGGAATAGCTCTTCATATATATCCCTTGATGCTCTCGGACTATTATGTCCTGCCCGAGGGTGGCAAAACCGCAATCAAGGGCAACTGGTCCTTCGATTACTACCTGGCGGTGCCGGTCCTGTCGGGCCACGCCGAGGCGCCCTGGCTGAACGCGGCGTACAAGGCGAACGGCGGGGCCTGGATCAGCGCGGACACGGTCGCCCTTCTGGCCGAAAAGGGCCTGGCGACCATGCACCTCCACAACGACGGCGACCATCTGCGCGACGGGCTTTTCTGGCGCGACGGGAGCTACCCGCCGTACCCGTCCGCCGAGATGAAAAAGATGGACCGACTGATCAGCGCGATCCACAAGGCCGGCATGAAAACCGCGCCCTATTTCTCGTGCCATGAGCTGTACCAGAGCACCCCGGAGTTCGAGCAGCACGGGAAAGAGTGGGGCCGCACAGTGGATGACCGCGCCAACCTGCGCCCGAACACCACGTTCGGCGCCCACATGTGCCTCAAGTCCGGCTGGCTCGGAGGCCTCGAGGCCTCGATCGACCGCGTGCTGTCCAACCATGATTTCGACGGGGTGTACTACGACTGGAACATCGCCATGTTCTGCGCCAACCCGCTGCACGTGGGGCATTCGGAGAGCGATGTCGCCCCTGGGGTCGGATCTGCGGCGCTCAGCCCGCTGGCGCACTGGGATATCGATGAACTGATCGAATTCGTCGAATGGTCGCGCAGACGGGTCGGCCCGGGAGGCGTGGTGATGCTGCACAACACACTGGTGCCGATGTTCGCCACCGAGAATTTTGCGGATTATGTCGTGGGGATGGAGTTTTCCTACGGAATGCTTTCGGAATCGGTGCCCCCGGAGGAGGAACTGCCCCTGGAATGGAATTTCGCCGGGGCGCGATCCAGGGCGGTAATCACCTACGGACTTCTCACCGGGGGGGCCTCGGAAAAGCTCAAGCGGCGTTTCGCTCTGACCTGCCTGGCCACCGGGGTGGCGCCCTGGCCGGCCACTCTTTCCGACCTCGAGGTTTTCAGCGTCCTGAAACCGCTCGGGCGCATCGAGGACTACCGCCGTGAGGACTACCGCAGCGCGGCCCTGAGCCTGGAGCGCGGCGACTGCCTGCGTTCGCTCTACAGCCGTCCAGGCGAGGCCTGGGTCCTGCTTGCCGAGGCCACCGGCCGGGATCGTGAAATACAGGTTCGCCTGGAGCCCTCGCGCCTGCCGTCTCCCCTCGGTCAAAACATCACGGCCGAGCTGATTGCAGACGGTAAAACGACCCGCCTGGACGCCGCCTCCCTGTGCGGTGACGGAGCTTCGATACCACTTGCGGCGGACAGCGCCGTTCTGCTGCATCTCAGCGGCAAATAGACGGTATCCAGGCTTAACCTCTAAAAAGGGCACGTCAGGCCACGTGCCCTTTTTAATTCAGCCGCTGGAATTCAACGACCGGAAATAAAAAAGGGGCCGTCCTTCCGGACCGCCCCTCTCGTACTCTCACTGTTCGGGCTCCGCTCAGTTTTCGGCCGGCGGATAGACCGAGACCTTTTTCTTGTCCCGGGTCTTGTGCTCGAATGTCACCACCCCGTCCACCGTGGCGAAAATCGTGTGATCGCGTCCCAGGCCCACGTTCAGGCCGGGATGGATCTTGGTTCCGCGCTGACGGATAATGATCGTGCCGGCGCTGACTTTCTGGCCGCCGTAGGCTTTCACACCCAAGCGTTTGCTCTGGCTGTCGCGCCCGTTCCGGGAGCTTCCCACGCCCTTTTTATGCGCCATCTGTAACTCCTTACGTCAATTCGGTTTCAGTCGGAAGGGCCTGTGATTCACTCGGCCGGAGCGGGGGTCTCACCACCCTCGGACGCCTCGGTGCTCTTGCGACGGGTGCGGCGGGGCTTGGCCTCATCGGCAGCAGCTTCCGCCACCGGGGCCTCTTTCGGCTCCCCGGCCACGGCAGTAGCGGCAGCGCCCTGCTCCACGATTGCATCGATCAGCAGCTCGGTGTAACCCTGACGGTGACCGATGGTGCGACGGTAATTCTTGCGGCGCTTGTACTTGATGATGCGGATTTTCGCCGCGCGGCCGTGACGGACAACGTGCGCCTCGGCGTAAGCACCCTCGACAAGCGGCGCGCCCACGGTGACAGACTCACCGTGGCTGAGCAGCAGGATCGAATCAAGGCGCACGGAGTCGCCGACCGCGGCTTTCAGGGTCGGCACCCGGACCTTCGAGTTCTGCTCGATTTTGAACTGTTTTCCACCACTCTTGGCTATCGCGTACATCGAGAAAAGGGCTCCTTTTACCCGCGTTTCAGTATTCCGGGGACCTGTTATTTTCATAAAAATTAAAAATAAAGGCCCTTCTGAAACCTGTCAACATAATTTTCTCAGTTGACATTGATCTGTTTCTGTGAAGGCAGCGAGTAGACCGATATTGCGTCCATCTGCATCATCGGGTCGTCCCGCAGCTTGAGTTCAATGCCGGTCTGCTGCTCCAGAAGGTGCAGCACCTCCTGCTCCTTCTCCATCAGGTGCAGGGCCACCACCGGGTGGATCCGCACCAGGAGCTGCTTTTCGCCTCCCTCGGCGCTCACCTTGCGCACCACGCGCTCGATCTCGGTGGCGATCACCTCCGGGGTGAATATCCGCCCGCGTCCCTCGCAGGTCGGGCAGGGCTCGCTCAGGCTGTGGTAGAGACTTGAGCGCACCCGCTGGCGGCTCATCTCGATCAGTCCAAGCTGGCTTACATCGAAGGCCTTGGTCTTGGCCCGGTCGTACTTGAGCCAGCGCCGCAGCTCATCCAGCACGGCCTGACGGTTGGTCTTGCTCTCCATGTCGATGAAGTCGCAGACTATGATCCCGCCCAGGTCGCGCAGGCGAACCTGGCGCGCGATCTCGCGGGCCGCCTCCAGGTTGGTGCGCAGGATCGTTTCCTCCTGGTCCTTCTCCCCGGTGTAGCGCCCGGTGTTGACATCGATTGAGACCAGAGCCTCGGTCTGCTCGATCACGATATAGCCGCCCTTTTTCAGCCAGACGCGCCGGTTGAAAATCTTACGCACCTCGTCATCCAGGTTCGAGTGCGAAAACAGCGGCACCGCGCCGGTGTAGAGCTGGATACGGTCGGTCAGTCCCGGGGCGATGATCTTGAGGTAGTTCTTTACCTGCTTGAACTCCTCCTTGTCGTCGATCACCAGCGAATCCACGCGCTCGTTGAAAATGTCGCGCAGAAGGCCCGAGATCAGCTTGGTCTCGCGGTAAACCAGGGCCGGGGCCTCGCTCTGGCTGGCCTGACGGCGCACCTTGCGCCAGAGGCTCTTGAGCTGCTCGTACTCGTTGCGGAAATCCTCCTCACGAGTGTCCTCGGCCGCAGTGCGCACAATGACGCCCTCGCGCTTGGTGATAATCTTGCGCACCAGTTCCTTGATCCGGTTGCGCTCGGCCTGGTTGTCGATCTTGCGCGAGATGCCCAGTCGGCTCTCGAACGGCGCGTAAACCAGGAGCCGTCCCGGGATCGAGACCTCGGTGGTCACCCGGGGGCCCTTGGTGCCGATCGGCTCCTTGGTCACCTGGACCAGGATCTGCTGGCCCTCTTTAAGCTGGTCCTGGATGGCCTGGATTTTCTTGCGGCGTCGACCGCCGCGGTCCTCCTCCGGCTCATCCTCGTCCAGTTCGTACTCGAACAGGTCATCGCCGATGTCGCTCACGTGCAGGAACGCCTGCTTGGGCAGGCCGATGTCCACGAACGCGGCCTGCATGCCGGGCAGCACCTTGCGCACGATGGCGTTGTAGATGTCGCCCACCATGCGCTTGTCGCTGTCGCTGTCGATCAGAAGTTCGGCCAGACGGCCGTCCTCCAGGATCCCGGCGCGGGTCTGCTTGAGGCCCACGGAAATGATGATGTCACGCTTGATGCTTTTGGGTCCTTGCTGGTTTCCCATAAATATATTCCTGAATCCTTCCTTAAGAACTTCCGGCGGCCGCCGCCACAGCCCTTGGCCGGGCGTCACTTGCCGCGTCCGGGACGAATGTTCGCAAAAAAACATTCCCGGATCAATTTAACACAGGTTTCACCGCGCCGTCAAACTCAACCTTGACATTCCCGAATCAGAAATCAAGAGGCTGGCTGCGTCGCGGGTCCATACAGAATGCCGCCTCCTTGACGATGCGCCAGGCAGCGGCGTCTTCCTCCTCGCCGCCCAGAACGTACTGCAAGAACCGGTCCGCGCGGCAGGCGGCCCCGCCCTGAATGTCGAGGCGGAAAGAAAGTCGCACACCCTCCCCGCTGTCCGGCGCCACGCTCACTGTCCCCAGTGCGGTGGAAAGCTCCACCCGGTGGGCCTTGCCCTTGCGGTCGGTGTACTCCAGCACGCCGCCCTGCGCCAGGAGCGCCTGCCTTCGGGCGTCGATGAACGACTCCCAGCTTTCACTCTCCGCGGGCGGCTCGGCCACTGGCAGGTTCGCGCTCCAGAGTGCGGCCACAATGTCCTGGGCCAGGGGCGGCAGGACCCCGGCGGGCAGAGCTTTGAGTTCCAGCAGCTCGAACCCGCCCAGCGGCGCGGCGGCGCGCTCCAGGGCGGCACGCAGCTCGCTTTCGGCCAGGGGCAGGCTTTCCAGGTCGAAATATTCGGCCCGGCTCTCCAGACCCAGAGGCAGCGGCGGCGAGAACGAAAGCCGCATGCGCGGGGTGAACCCACCGCTGTAGAGCACCGGCGCAGCGGAGCGCCGCAGCAGGAACTCGATGTTGCGCACCATGTCCAGGTGGCCGGTGTAGCGCAGACGGCCCAGCTTGGTGTAGCGCACCCGCCAGAGACGGCGGTCGGTCTCGGGCGTGAAAAGGTTGATCCGCGGCGCGGCTGCGGAATCCTCAGCCACCGTCTCCGGGGCATTTTCCACGCTGCGAAGGCTGCGGCAGCGGGCGGCCTCCTCGGCTCCGCAAAGATGGCAGCGGCCGTCCCGGCAGTCGGTCACGTTCTCGGCCCGGAAAGCCGCCTCACGCTGGTCGGCGAGGAACCCGCCGCTCACCGGCTGGCGCACGAACGCCCAGGGCAGCGGTGCGCCAGGCTCGCGGGCGGCCATGAACTCGGCCGGGTCGAGGCCGCAGGCCTCGAAAGCCGACAGCCAGCGTTTCCAACTGAAATACTCCCACCAGCCGTCGAACTGCGCCCCGCTGCGCCAGGCGTTGAGGATGACCCCGGCCAGGCGGCGGTCGCCGCGGGCCAGGATGCCCTCCAGAGCGCTGGACTCCGGCTCGTGGTACTTGACCTGCACGTTCCTGGAGCGCACCTGGCGACGGATGCGCTCGATTTTCTCCCGGGTCGTCTCGGGCTTGTCCTGGGCCTCCCACTGAAAAGGCGTCCCCGGCTTGGGCACGAACGGCGAAACCGTGATGTTCACGCTGCGCCGTCCGGGCAGCCCCCTTCCCAGCGAGGCGATCCGGTTGATCAGGCGCGCAATCTCATCGACATCCGCCGCGGTCTCGGTGGGCAGACCAACCATGAAATACAGCTTGACCATGTTCCAGCCGCGGCGGTAGGCCTCCTCAACCAGATGGACCAGGTCCTCCTCCTCCACCTTCTTGCCGATCACCCGGCGCAGCCGCTCACTGCCTGCCTCCACGGCAAAAGTGAGCCCGCTTTTCTTGCCCTGCTCCAGTTCCTCCAGCAGCGGCAGGATACGGTTATCCACCCGCAGCGAGGGGAACGAGAGGCGCACGCCCGCAGCCCGGGTCTCGGGCAGCAGCCGGGTCACCAGCTCGGTAATCGCCGGATGGTCGGCCGAGGATAGCGAGAGCAGGGTGACCGAGTCCCAGCCAGCCTCACGGATACCGCGGCGCACCGCCTCGACGATTTCCTGCACACCGCGCACGCGCACCGGACGGTAGAACATCCCGGCCTGGCAGAACCGGCAACCGCAGGTGCAGCCGCGCATGATCTCCACGGCCAGGTGGTGCTGGCTCAGCTCGATCAGCGGCACCGGGAACGGCCCCGGCGCGGACTGTGGCCCCAGCTCCGTCACCCGCCGCACCTCCACCGAGGCCTCCCCGGAGGGAACCTCGGCAGACGGGACATACACGCCGGGCATCCCGCGCAGGGCGGCCAGACGTTCGCTGCGGCCGACGCCTTTGTCCTGAAGAGCGGCCAGGGTCTCCAGCACCCGGCGCAGGGTCTCCTCGCCATCGCCCAGGGCAAAGAAATCGAAGAACGGGGCCAGCACCTCGGGGTTCACCGCGCAGGGACCGCCGGCGCAGATCAGGGGGTCGTTCTCTCCACGCTCTGCGGCCAGGAGCGGAATACCGGCCAGGTCGAGGACACTCAGGACATTGGTGTAGGTGAGTTCGCTCTGCAGGGTGATACCGACAAGGTGGAAATCCTTCAGCGGGGTGAAACTCTCCAGCCCATACAACGGCACGCCTGCGGCGCGCATGCGCTCCTGCATGTCCGGCCAGGGGGTGAAAGCCCGCTCCACCCTCACCCCTGGCACTCTCGTGGCCACGGCGTGCAGGATCTTCAGGCCCAGGTTGCTCATCCCCACCTCGTACAGGTCGGGATAGACCAGGGCCAGACGCAGCCGCACCGGGCCGCACTCAGCCGCCGGAGGGCCGGCCTCGCCGCCGGTGTAGCGCCCAGGGCGCGACACAAACGGCAGGACTTTACGCTCCAGCGTTTCAAACAGGTTATTCATCCTCACCCGCAGCCAAAAAAAATGAGCCGATCTCCCGGCTCGTCCCCACGATCCTGCAAAAAAACCGTCAACTCGCCTCGCACTTCAATATCAAGCTAAAGCTAATTTAGCGGCAACGGCGGTAAAGTCAAGAATTTACTGACAAATCAGTACAAAAACCGCACCTGCCAGCTCCCGCTGAACGAGCCGCCCACCACCGTACCACCCAGCGCATCGCCGTTCAGCTGCCCCTCGAACACGGCCGGCGTGCCGCTTCCGTCCAGTGCCTGGGTGCTGAACGAGACATAGGTAGTGGAGACCAAGCCGCTGCTCACAAGGAACGTGTCCACGCGCGCGGCCCCAAACGAGCCGGCCAACGGGTCGGTGCGCAGCACCAGTCCGTCGAACATGAAATCGCGCTGCACGAACTCCAGGCGCAGGCTGCTCCGCTGCTGGGTGGTGTCGCCGGAGGTGGCGAGGCTCAGGCTGCCCTCCCAGACCCCCTGGACACTCTCTGCCGCCGGAACGACCCGCAGCCCCTTGTCGCCGCCGCAGCCGGCCAGGACGAGGCAGGCAGTCAGCGCCGCAGCGGACAAAGTCATAAGCAGTCTGTCGATTTTTATCCTCACAACGTACCTTCCGTTCACCGTGTTCGCCCGTAAATCCCGAACAGTGCTCAGAACATCACCCGTAGACCCATACCCGCGCGCAGGGCGCTTGCCGCACCCACCGACCCGTCCGGCGGCGACAGCGGCACCACATCCGTGTAGACCAGGTGCAGCATCTCGCCGCGCAAGGCCACCGAGGTCCCCAGATAGAGGTCGGCCCCGGCTCCGTACTGGAACAGGCCGTAGCGGGTGGTGCCCTCGGGAGGACGGCCGCTGCCGCCCAGGCTTAGCGCTCCGCCTCCCACGACGATATACGGGCCGCTGTAACCGCCCCAGGGATAATAGAGCAACCGGCCGGTCAGTTCCAAGCCGTTCAGCCCCAGGCCGTCCAGGCCGTCATTGAGGTCGATTTTCTGCCAGAGCGCCCCGGCTTCGAGCGCCAGGCGCTCCCACCTGCGGTACCCGGCGGAGAGACCCACCGTGGGTGCGCCGTTGGCCGCAAAGCGCCGGCTGAACATCTGCCAGCCCGCCGAAGGCAGAAGGTAAATCTCGCCCTTGGGCCACCCGGGGCGCCGTCCATGGTAAGGCGGCACGTGCAGCGAGGCCCCGACCTGCACAAGATGCTGGATACGATTGCCCTCGGCCAGCATGCCGTGGCCCTGGTAGCCGGCCCGAAGGGCCAGGTCCGGAGTGAGGAACAGACGGAACCCCGCGCCGAAAGTGAGGTCGAGCGCGGTGAACGAGCTGTCCGTGGCCTGGGTGTAGACCACCCCGCTGCCGATCTCGAGGTAGGGCACCAGCATGTTGCCGGGCATCCAGTTATAGACCAGCCCGCCGGTGACAAAAACGTGCTCGAAATCCCCGTTCAGGCTGCCTTTCAGCTCCGGGTCCATCCGGGCGAACGCGACCTGGGCTTTCCAGGCGAACTCGCGGCTGAAATTGCGCTCCAGCGACATTCCGCCCGCGGTCAGCGAGTTGCCGTCCGAGATCAGCACCCCCAGCAGCGGGGTGACAGCAAAGCGCTCGGGGTATTCCTCGCGCGACAGAGTCAGCACGCTGGCCTGGCTGCCGGGCAACGGCGGCGGCATGACCGGACCGGCCACCACGGCTTCTTTCTTCTCCAGGGTGTCCAGGGGGGGCATGGCGCTAAGGCCCAGCATACTGAGCATGCTGTCGCGTTCGGCCTCGCGGTTGCGGATACGTCCAAGCAGCACCGTGGAGCTGTCCTGGAGCAGGGTGATCTTGCCGGAGCCGGAGTCCACCGCGGCCTTGAGGCTGTCGGCCTGCTCATCGGTCAGGGGGAGCTTGGCCGAATCGAAAGGCTGGACCAGATCCTCGCGCACCCAGCCGATCCGCCCGTCATCCAGCACCACGCGCAGCCAGTTGCGGTACTTGCGCTCGGCCTCCACCCGGTCGCCCTTGTAGAGGGTGGCGATCTGGTCGTAGCCAGTGCCGGGGCCTTTGCGCACGTTGATAAACCGTCCCGGCACCACCATCATGCAGGGCAACTGCTGGGCCGACAGTGGGGGAAGCGGGGCGGCCAGGGCCAGCCCGAGAAGAAGTAACAGCATACCTGCGCAACGCTTTATGTTCATATTCCTGTCCGTTGAACGTGACTCTGCCGATGGCGCAAAAAGAGGCTTTCCGCTAAGTCTCTAAGTCGGTAGAAACGGGCGTGCGCTTTAAATTTTCCTGGCCGCGCGCTTTCGCCCCACGGGTTTGAGGTGCTCCAGCAGACGGTCGAGGTCGGCGAAACCCTGCTCCGTGGCCCGCTCCAGAAGCCGCAGCAGCACCTCGGCCGTGACCAGGGCATCGCCCAGGGCGCGGTGGCGTCCCTGGAATTCGAGGTTGTAGAAATGGGCCAGCTCATCCAGACTGCGCCGGCTCAGTTCGGGCAGAAAACGCCGCGCCAGGGCCCGCGTGCACAGGCAGGGATTGAGCAGCTTGCGCCCGGCGGACAGGTGCACTTCGCTCTGGATGAAACGCCAGTCGAACGGCGCGTTGTGGGCCACGAACACGCTGTCGCCCAGGAATTCGAGGAAGCTGTCGCAGATATCGCCGAACACGGGCTGGCCCTCCAGCATGGACCAGGATATCCCGGTCAGGCTGGTGATCGGCCCGGGCACCGGGCGCCGCGGGTTGATGAGGCTCTCGAAACGCTCCACCACCCGGCCCGCCTCCACCCGCACGCAGCCCAGCTCGATCACCCGGTCGGCGGGCGGGCTGAACCCGGTGGTCTCCACATCCACCACCACGAAAGACTGCGCCGCCAGGGGACGGAAAACCAGGGGGGCCTCGGCCAAGGCCCAGAGGCTGCCCTCAAGACAAACGAAACGCGGGTCCGCTCCCAGAAGGGTATCGCACAGGCGCGCGGCCAGGGCCTCGGGCAGGCCGCTCTGCGCGGCCAGGGCGCGGCGGCAGACCTCGGCCGCACTCAAGGGGCCATCGGCAAGAAGCTCCAGAGCCAGCTCTGCGCTCAGTGATCCGGGTATGTGGGGCATGCTGCGAAACCTTTCTTTATCGACAGGAGCCGGTTGCCCTCCGCCGGGGCTAACCCGCATGTCCACCTAACAAGATATTGCATGGGTCGAAATGTAGGGGCACGGCATGCCGTGCCCTAAAAGCTTCTTTGTCCTTTCGGTCTGGCCCGAAAGGACCAATGGGCGGCGGCCTGCGGGACGCTGCTGGGTGTTCTTGGGATCAATAAACCGCCTGAAGGGCACTCCTCAGCTTGGACTTCCACGTTTTTTAATGTAGGGGCACGGTGCACCGTGCCCAATGGGTAAACCCACACCCAAAACGTCCAGACTGATTCCCCGCTCACTTCCCGCCACCCGCGCCGTTCCTGCCGCGCAGCACCTCCCACTCCTGACGGACCAGCATCACCGAGGTGCGCCAGAGGATCGCCAGGTCAAGGGCCAGAGAATAGTTACGGATATAGTAGAGGTCGTAGCGCACTTTCAGCTCCACGCTGGTCAACTCGCGGCAACTCACCTGGGCCAGACCGGTCAGACCCGGCCGCACGGCCAGCCGTCCGCGGTAGAGTTCCGGGTAGGAGTCGAAGAAGAACGCCCGCTCCGGGCGCGGCCCCACCAGGGACATGTCGCCGCTCAAGACATTCCAGAACTGCGGCAGCTCATCCAACCCGGTGCGGCGGATGAACGCGCCCACGCCCGGCACCACGCGGCTGTCCCCCGGCTCCGACCAGACCGGCCCGCTGACACTTTCCGCCCCGTGGAACATCGAGCGGAACTTGCGCAACCGGAAAGGACGGCCGTTGCGGCCCACGCGCTCCTGCACGTAGAACACCGGACCGGGGCTGGAAAGACGCACGGCCAGGGCCACCAGCATGCCCAGCGGCAGTGCCAGCAGAAGGACACACGCGGCCACGGCTATATCCAGGCCGCGCTTGAGCGACGCGCTGAACGGACCCAGCGGCTCGGCCAGAAGCGCCAGGGCGCCTCCCTCCGGGCTTTGCTCCAGGGCCAGGGGCGGCCCCGGCTCGGCGCCGGTGAACAGGCGCAGCGGCACCCGCGCCGCGGCCAGTTTGTCGGCCAGGCTGAGCCAGCGCGCCGGGCGCAGGCCCTCCGGGTCAAGCAGCACCAGGTCGGCCCTGCAGCGGCGGGCCAGCTCCGGCAGCTCCTCCAGACAGACCGCCGCAGCTTTGTCCTTCGTCTCGCCGTCAGCCGGGCAGTCCACCGCACGGCCCACCACCTCGAACCGTCCGACCGCAAATGTTCCGGCAGCGCGCTCCAGGGCGTCCAGACGCTCCCTGACCGCAGCCAACACCACCCGTTCGCTCGCCAGATGGGCCAGACCTGGGGACTCAATCAGGATAAAATACACGAAACGCCAGCCGAGCCCGTAAAACAGGCTCAGCAGGCTGAAACCCATAAACACGAAACGGCTGAAAGCGAAACCCTGGAAATAGAACGGCAGGACATTGGCCAGCACCCCCAGGGTCAGCACCGCCTTGAGCAGACCGCCCAGAGCCGGAAGCCGTCCACGGCCTATCCCCCAGGCGCTTAGGATCAGGCTGTACAGGACCAGGATCAGCAGGGAATAGAACAGGTAGGAGGACCCGTCGAAAAACGGCGGGATCGGGTGCAGGCGGCCGAAACGCAGCAGCACGGCGCTGTAGAAAGCCGCCTGGGCCGCGATCAGGTCGAGCAGGATAAAAAGCCGGCCGGTCTTTCTGTGTCCGCCCGCCACCGTTAAGCCGCCTTCCCCGGCGTTCAGATACGCCCCAAAATAGCCTGGAGCTTGAGCCACCAGACCATCCAGACCGCCTCCAGGATGATCCGGCGGTTCATCTTGGAGCTGCCGGAATGCCGGTCAATGAAGATGATCGGAATCTCCTTGATGCGGAACTTCTTGCGCCAGACCTTGAAATTCACCTCTATCTGGAACGAGTAACCCTCCGACTGGATGCGGTCCAGGTCCAGGGCCGCCAGCACCTCGCGCCGGAAACATTTGAACCCGCCGGTGGGGTCGCGCACCGGAAGGCCGGTGATCATCCGGGTGTAGAAACTCGCCCCGTAGGAGAGCATCAGACGGCTGAGCGGCCAGTTGACCACGTTGATCCCGCTCACGTAGCGCGAGCCGATCACCAGGTCGGCCTCTTCCGAGGCGCGCAGGAAATCGGCCAGGTAGCGCGGGTCGTGCGAGAAATCGGCGTCCATCTCGAACACCAGATCGTAATCGCGCTCCAGGGCCCAGCGGAACCCCTCGCGGTAGGCCGAACCCAGGCCCAGCTTGCCCGCGCGGTGCAGGGTGTGGACTCTTCCCCCGCTGGACTCGGACAGGCTGTCGGCGATCCGCCCCGTGCCGTCCGGCGAGTTGTCGTCCACCACCAGCATCTCCAGGCAGGGATCGACCGCCAGAACCTGGGCCACCAGGCGTTCGAGGTTTTCTTTCTCGTTGTAGGTCGGTGTCACCACCAGGGCGCGCGGCATACGCGGTCTCCAGCCAGGTTTAATCCGCGGCCCTCACGACCGGCCACAGAAATCATTCGCCATTCGCAGGGACGAACATCGTGTCCGCCCGGCATTTACGTTTTAACCTCCCCCTTTTGCAAAGGGGGATCGAGGGGGATTTGCCTTGTTTCCTCTTTAATCCCCCCTGGCCCCCTTGGAAAGGGGGTGGGGATTTGTCACCTAACTTTTATCTTTCTTCCCCGCCACTACACTCTTTCCCGGCAGGCCGCCCAGGGCCAGCACTATGGCCAGCGGCACCAGTTCGGCCGCGGTCAGCCAGACCCGCGAGACCAGCGCGATCACGGTCGCCCGGGCCTGGCCGAGCTGGCCCGCCAGGAACACGGTAATAAGCGACTCGCGCACCCCCAGGCCGCCCGGAGCGATCAGCACCAGGAACCCGGCCACGTAGCTCACCGCATAGACCCCGGCCGCCGCACCCGGGCCAAGGCCGCAATCAGGCAGCACGGCCAGGGTAAAATAATAGAAAGTAAGGCCGTAAACCATCCAGACAATCACGTTCAGGCCGAACCAGAGCGCCAGGTGACGCACCCCCATCCGGCACTGCACCGCGGGCTTGCCGCTAAGGCGCGCGGCCAGGGCCAGCAGACGGTTGAGCAGGGGCGGCCAGAGGCAGACAAGGATAAGCGGCACAGCCAGCCAGGCCCAATGCCCCACTTTTCCCATCAGCCCGGTCAATTCGGAGGGCAGGAAAACCAAGCCCACCGCGGTCCCGGCCAACAGATGAAGAACCTGGTTCAGCACCGCGCAGGCCGTGCTGTCCACCGCGCTCACCCCATCCTGACGGGCCAGCATGGCCAGGCCGGCGATCTGCCAGACCTTGCCCGGAAGGTAGCGTCCCAGGCTGGAGACGAACCAGATGTAAGCCGCGCGAAAAGGCCGCACCGACACAGACCCCAGCACACCCACCATCATGCGCCAGATCTGCGCGTTGAACGTGAACGCCATCGAGTTGACCAGCAGCGAGAGCCAGAACGGCCACCAGTGGATGTCCCAGTCGTATCCCGAAAGGCTGTGCCAGTTGAGGACCAGGTTTCGCCAGATCAGGTAGTAGCCGATAAGACCCAAGATCGCAACCTGGACCAGGCGTAGGGTCCATTTTTTCAGGCTCAAGCTACCAGTCCTTCCTGTAGGCGGTCCAGCCCAGCACTGCGGCCAGGACGACAATCGAGACGAGGCTCAGACGCAGGCCCCAGGTCCAGGGGACGCTTTCGTAGCGCATGACCAGTTTGTGCTCCCCTGCCCCGACATACACCGCGCGCATGGCCAGGTTCGCCCGGCAGACCTTTACCGGGGCGCCATCCAGAGTCGCTTTCCAGCTCGGGTGCCAGGTCTCGGCCAGGTAGAGCAGGGCCGGACGGGTGGTGCTCACGCTCAGTTCGAGGCCGTCGTTCCCGTAGCTCAACAGCTTGATGTCGCCCTCGGGCGCGGCGCCATCCAAGGTGGACGGGTCGAAATCCGGCTTGTCCATCAGCAGCAGCGTGTTCTGCCAGTCAAAATTCTGATCCGCAAAGCGCGGGATGAACTTCTCATCCGCGTCCAGGGTCTCGAAACGGCTGAACAGGCGGAACCGCGGCCAGGCCGAGGGGTTGGAGATCAGCACCCGGCCGGTGGATGGGTCCTCGGCGACTTTATCCCCCTGGAGGTACTGCTGGAGCTTCCCGGCGAAATCACCCTGGCGCATCATGATAAACCGTGTGTTGAGCATGTGCCAGAGCTGCGGCAGTTTCGTGAAATTGGTCATCTGGAACGAGCCCATCAGTTCCTCGTACCAGGCCAGACGGATCGGCATGCTGGCGTTGATGGTCGGGATGTCGAAGTAGAGCAGGCTGTTGTCCCAGTAATCGCCGGTGTTCGGCGTGGGGAAGAAAAACACCCGGTAGGGCTCTTTCTCCTGCTGCAGGGCCTGGACTATCTTGTCCCTGACGTAGACCCGTCCCGGATCGAGCGCCTGCAGCCAGTTGACATCCATGCGCATCAGGTCGCCCCAGGTGAGCGGCAGAAGGATCGCGGTCAGGACCAGGGCGTTGATCCGACCCCGGAGGTAGGCCCAGGCCGCGCCCCAGAGCACCACGGCCACCAGGGTGCTGATAAAGGCGGCCTTGACAATCTGTGGGTAGTACTGGGCCAGGGCGGGCTGGCGCATCGGACCCAGGCCGGCGGGAAGCATCCCTGCCAGCACCGGGATGAAAGCGCTCCTGCCCGCGGCCAGGAGCACGCTCACCAGGGCCAGGACGATTGTGGAAAGCCCCAGCAGCCGCACCGCGCCCGCACCTTCCTCCCCACCGGCCTTGTCCCGCACCCCGGCGATCAGGCTCTCCAGGCCGTAGGCGGCCAGGGTGAGCAGGCTGAACCCGCATACAAAGAACATCATGTTGGGCGCGCGGAAATCCTTGACCTTGGGCAGAAGGTAATAGGGCAGCTTGAAGAACGGAGTGAACTTGCCGAAATTGAACAGCAGGGCGAACAATCCCAGCCCCACAAAGAACCAGGTCACCCGGTTGCGACGGTAGACCAGGGCCACCAGGGCGAAAAGGATCACGGCCAGGCCCATGTATTCGCTGTGGCCCTTGAAATCGGCCCCGGCCCAGTAGGAGGCGGGCTCGCCGGTGAACCCCGGGATCACCAGGCCCACTGTCTCCAGCGGGTGCATCGAGAACGAGGTCGCGTGCTGGTAGCCCTCGTAGCCCAGGCCGGTGCCGGCCTGACGGTGGGAGTAGCTCTGGTCGGCCACCTCTGGGAAAAACTGCAAGGCCGACAGGCTGACCGCGAAGATGAAACCGGCGGTGAAGAATACGGACAACTTCGCCAAAGCGCCGAGCGGCGTTTTCTCCCGCCAGAGGTTGACCAGCCGGAACACGAACCAGGCCGCCACCGCCAGGGAACTGTAGTACATCATCTGCACGTGGGGCGAGAGTATCTGCAGCGCCACGGCCACACCCATCACAAGGAACCAGACCAGCTTGCGCCGCCTGAGGCCGCGCTCCAGTCCGAACATGGCGAGCGGCAGCAGCAGGATCGTGAACTGACGGCCGTCATGCCCGCCAGCCAACGTACTGGCCACCCAGCCAGTGAAAGCCCAGGCCACCGCGGCGAACGCGCCGCTCCAGCGCGACAGGCCCAGCTCACGCACCCACAGGTAGGCAAACAGCCCGCCGGAGAGCATCATCAGCAGAATGCTCCAGCCGATCGCCCGCTCCAGGGGCATGATGTAGTAGAGAATACTGGTCGGGAAGAACATCGGGCCGGGCAGGCCGCCCACGTAGGGCAGGCCGCAGTAGGAGAACGGGTTCCAGAGCGGGATGCCCTGGCCCGCGGCTACGGCATCCACACCCAGCTTGCGGGTCTGGAAACCCTGGGTGATCATGTCCGAGCCGTAGAGCATCCAGCCGGGGTGGAAAATAAAATCGCGGAAATAGATAATCAGGGTGACCAGCAGGAACCCGGCCAGGGCCAGCACGAACTGCCAGGGCCGCGACAGCGGCCCCTCGCCTGCGCCGGGGCCTGTCTGAGCGGACTGCGCCGGGGCGGCTTTGCTTTTTCTTTGTGTCATGATAAAGGGGCCTCGCGGCGCATAGGGTTGGGTTGCGGCCTAAGGGAATTCAGGCTGTCTGCACGGCCTCGCGGTACAGTTCCACCGTGCGGTCCAGGATACGGTCCCAGTTGAAATATTCACGCACGAACGCACTGC
>CAYLSM010000017.1:0-36931 GCA_964386505.1 uncultured Gemmatimonadales bacterium | reverse complement strand
CGCCCGGCGCGCCACGGAGGCTTTGTAGGTGTCCACCGAGAGCACGGCTGCCGGGTGACGCTCCAGGATCGCCCGTATCACCGGTACGACCCGCGCGGCCTCCTGCTCCTCATTCACCGGCGCAGCGCCTGGACGGGTGCTCTCGCCGCCCACGTCGATAATGTCCGCCCCGGACTCCAGCATAGCAGTGGCGTGGTTTACAGCCGTCTCTGGCGAAAAGTGACGTCCGCCATCGTAGAATGAATCCGGGGTCACGTTGAGAATGCCCATCACCAGCGGCACGCCGCCCAGGTTCAGACTTAATCCCGGCAGTTCCCAGCCTTTATCCGGCACTACAGCCGCCGGTTTGCTCTCGCTCATCATCATCCCCTGAGTCTGTCCGCCCGGCTGTCAGTCGGCTTTCCCGTCCGGAGAGTCACCTTCCTCCACTTCCTTCCCGGCGGCCTTGCTCTCAGCCTCGGAGGCAGCCACAGTCGAGCCGGCGGCGTGGGTGGTGCGGCGACGGCGTTTCGGGGTGGCGGCTGTGCTATCCGGACTCTCGGCTGGAGATTGCGCCTCCGCCGCTGCCGGCGGTTCGGGCTTTTTCTCGGGCTGGCGCGGAGGAAGCTCGCGCCGCTCGATAAGGGCATCTATCTCCTCCGAACCCAGCACCTCGCGCTCGAGCAGCGTGTCGGCCATTTTGTCCAGGATGTCCCGGTTCTCCTCAAGGAGCTTCATCGCCCGCTGGTAGGCCTCGTCGATGAAACGGCGCACCTCGCGGTCGATCAGGCGGGCGGTGGCCTCGCTGTAGTCCTGGTGCTGTGCGATCTCGCGGCCCAGGAAAATCTGTTCCTCTTTCTTGCCGAAAGTGAGCGGCCCCAGCACCTCACTCATACCCCAGTTGCAGACCATGCGGCGGGCCAGAGCCGTGGCGCGCTCCAGGTCGTTGCCTGCGCCGGTGGTCATCTCGCCCATCACAAGCTGCTCGGCGCAGCGCCCGCCCAGAAGGGCGACGAGGTTGTTAATGCACCACTGGCGGCTGTAGAGGTGGCGGTCCTTCTCGGGCAGGTAATGGGTCACGCCCAGGGCCATGCCGCGGGCCACTATAGTCACCTTGTGCACCGGGTCGGCGCCAGGGATGAGTTTCTGGACCAACGTGTGGCCGGACTCGTGGATCGCGATCTGGCGCTTTTCCTCGTCGCTTATCACCATGCTCTTGCGCTCGGCGCCCATCATCACCTTGTCCTTAGCGTCTTCCATATCCTTCATGGTGACTTTTTCGCGGTTGCGTCGCGCGGCCAGCAACGCGGCCTCGTTCACGATGCTCTCCAGCTCCGCGCCGCTCAGACCAGGCGTGCCCTTGGCCAGCACAGACACGTCCACGTCCTCATCGATGGGGATATTCTTCATGTGCACCTTGAGGATGCCCTCGCGGCCGCGCACGTCCGGACGGTCGACCACGATCTGACGGTCGAAACGTCCCGGGCGCAGCAGCGCCGGGTCCAGCACATCCGGACGGTTGGTGGCCGCGATCAGGATCACGCCCTCGTTGGACTCGAACCCGTCCATCTCGACCAGGAGCTGGTTGAGGGTCTGCTCGCGCTCGTCATGCCCGCCGCCCAGGCCCGCGCCGCGGTGACGGCCCACAGCGTCGATCTCATCAATGAAGATGATGCAGGGGGCATGGCTCTTGCCCTGCTCGAACAAGTCGCGCACGCGCGAGGCGCCCACACCCACGAACATCTCGACAAAGTCCGAGCCGCTCATGCTGAAAAAAGGCACCCCGGCCTCACCCGCCACAGCCCGCGCCAGCAGCGTTTTCCCTGTGCCCGGAGGGCCCAGCAGGAGCGCGCCCTTGGGCAGACGGCCGCCCAGTTTCTGGAACTTGCGCGGTGCCTTGAGGAACTCGATCACCTCCTCCAGCTCGATCTTGGCCTCGTCGCAGCCGGCCACATCGGCAAAGGTGACCTTGGGACGGTCGCCGCTCAGGAGTTTGGCCTTGCTCTTACCGAATGAGAACGCCTTCCCCCCGCCCGACTGTATCTGTCGGATCAGGAACAACCAGAGGGCGATGATGAAGACCCAGGGCAGCCAGCCCATCAGGCTGGTCATCCAGTTAACCGAGGGCGGCCGGGCCGAAACCTCCACCCCCAGGCCGTCCAGCTTCTCCACCAGCGAGGGGTCCTCGAACGGCAGGAAAGTCTCGAAAGCCTGGGACGAGTCGGCATCCTTGGCATTGGCCGTGGCTCCGTCAGGTTTCATCTCACCGAGGATTTTTTTCTCGGTAATGGTGACACTTTTGACCTTGCCCTCTGTGACATATTTCATGAACTGCGAGTAGTTGACTTTCCGGACCGTCTCTTTCTGCGGAGAGATGAGACTTAAAATCGTGATCGGCAGGAGGATGATCAGAATCCAGAAAGCGATGTTCTTGGACATGTTCCCGTACTTGGAGCTTTTGCCACCCCCGGGGGCGGATTTACGCGGCCCCTCGGGGCGCGTATCCTTCTTGCGGTTGTTACCAGCACCAGCCATATCGAATCCTCAAGTATCTCGTTGTCAGCAGTCAGCGTGAATCGGCTCCGGCCCCGGCTCTGGCAGCCGCGTCGACCTGTCGGACGCAATCGGGGTAAAATAATGTCTAATATAAGAGGCCCCCAAAACAGTGTCAATGCTGGTCAGACGTATCTGATACAGCCGCATGCAGTTCGCGAACCCTGATTTCCAGGGTCCGGCGCGTGTCCGGGCCCACCGGGGCCAGGGCTGAGCGCGCAACTCCCGGCACCCAGAGCACACGCCTGTCTGCATCCCGGATCACCGGTACACTCCCGCGCCGCCCGGCCGGCACCCGTGCTTCGAGGAAAGATTTTTTCAGCTTGCGCCCGCCGGCCATGCCGAAAGGCACGATCCGCTCGCCCTCGCGCCAGGGGCCCGCGCTCAGAGGCAAACTCAACGCATCCAGGTCGAACACCGCGCTCAACACCCGGCTATCCCTCCGCAGCGACCCTGCCCGTGACCCATCCCAGGCTGACTGACGAAGTTCCAGTTCCCAGTCCGCCCCGGGCATCCAGAGTTTGGTGGAGCTGTCCAGGCACAGACCTGTATCGCCTTCCATAGCCAACCGTACCCTGTCGGACAGCCTTTGTGCCGGGACCACGCGCAGGCAGTCGAACTCGCGAACAGCGGCCAGGCCATAGGGAAGGTCGAGCCGGCGGCCGCTGGGTCCGCAGATCACCAGATGCTCCAGGGCGGCCAGGGGACGGCCCGAAAGGATCGCCTCCGTCCCGGCGCTGCGGCGCACCGCGGTCCGGATTATATGCCGTCTGAGCAGGGTGGGCAGTCCGGCCAGGGCCGTGCAACTGAAAGCCGCCTCATCCCCGGCGCAGGGCAACAGCGTGGAGCCAGCCTGGGTTTCGGCCAGACTGTCCAGAGTAAAATCCAGTTCGGCGCATGCGGCGCCAAGCTCGGCCAGGTGCTCGCGGAACGCGCGGTCCGCGCCGCGCTCCACCGATGGGATCAGCTCCAGGCGCAGACGGTTGCGGAAATACTTCGTACTGGTGTTTGAGGGGTCCTCGGCCCAGACCAGGCCCCGGGAGCGGGCATAGTGTTCCAAATCAACCCGTGGAATATCCAGCAGCGGACGGATGAGAAACCCCTCCTCAGCGCTGAATCGCATCCCGGCCAGGCCGGGAAGGCCGCTGCCGGAGAGAAGCCGCATCAGCACGGTCTCGGCCTGGTCATCCCGGTGATGGGCCAGGGCCAGACGGTTTGCGCCCAGTTCGCGGCAGGCCGAGCGCAGGAAAGCGTAGCGCAGCCCGCGAGCCGCCTCCTGGACAGTGAGACCGGTTTCAGCGCAACGCGCGGCCGTGTCCACGCTTGCGGTGCGGCATCCGATCCCCAGCTCTCGGCAGCGCGCGGCCACCAGCTCACACTCGGCGCGGGACTGCGCCCCGCGCAGGCCATGGTCCAGGCTGGCCGCGGCCAGGCCGAAATTCAACTCCGGGGACAGAACGGCCAGGATGTCGAGCAGGCTCATCGAGTCCAGTCCGCCCGAGACAGCGCACAGGACTTTATCACCCGGCCTGATCAGCGCATGCTCCCGGATCGCGTCACGCACACGTTCCAGCAGACCGGGGATGTCCGGGTAAACCTGCCCGCTCATAAAACCACCCAGGAGTGGAAAGAAAAAATGTAGGGGCACAGCGCGCCGTGCCCCTACGAGAAAATATCCAGACTCAAGACGCCGCCTCACCGCGGCTGCGGCAGCAACGCTCTAACGCCTTCTTTTGTGACCGCCCCCACCGCCGCCGCCACATTCCTCCATATCATCCAGGCTTTCACCTGCCTTGCGCGGGTTGGCCAGGATTATCTGCTTGAGGTGCTCGCGCACATAGCAGAGGAAACGCTCGCAGTCTTTGAGCAAGCCCTCGGCATCGCGCCGTTCCAGCCGCACCTCGGTGCGGTGGTCGCCCTCGCCGCGCATGCGGTAGCTGCGATCGACAATCTCGCCGTACTCGCGGGGGATCGTGCCGCTGGTCAGAAAATTCTCGTTGAACATCTGCAGCACGATCTGGTGCTTGGCCGAGTCTTTCATCTTGATCGCCAGCAGCGACTTGACCGCATAATAATTGGCCTGGTAGATACGGTTCACCGAGTCGCAGACTTTCTCGCTCTTGAGCAATATCTCGGCATCGCCCTTGTTCTCGAACGCTCTCTGGATACGGTATTTGGCCAGGTCCAGGAACATTTCCTTCATCAGTCACCACCCGCATCGAGCCATGGCCCCGGCCTCACACCGCCGGGAAATAACGGGAACGCTGTGCCTGGTTGAATCTTAGCACATGTCCCGCCGAATTCAAAATATATTCGCCCTCAGCCGCCCAGGCGGCCCAGGTTCAGACGCAGACGCTCCAGGGAGTCGCGGTAGCTCTGGGCCTTGTCGCGCTCCTTGGCGATCACCTCGGCCGGGGCGCGGCCGGTGAAATTGGTGTTGGCAAGCTTGGCCTCCACCGCGGTCAGAAGGCTCGAAACACGCTCGGCCTCGCGGCGCAGTTTCTCGCGCTCTTTGTCCAGATCGATCAGGCCCTCCAGGGGCACGAACAGCTCGCTGGAGCCGATCACCGCCACGGCGCTGGCCGCGGGATGGGTGCCGGCCGGGATGAACTCGATCCCCTCGACCGTGGCCATGCGACGGATGATTCCGGCGTGCCGTTCGACGCTCTCGCGCAGACGGCTGTCCGCGGTGGCGATCCGCAGCTCGGCCGGACGGCCCGGGGGCACGCCCATCTCGCCGCGAATGTTGCGCACTGCCACCACTATATCCTGGACCAGCTTCATCTCGGCCTCGGCCGCCTCATCCTGCCGCGAGTCGGATATCTGTACCCAGGGCCGCTGGCAGATCGACTCGCCGGAGTGCGGCAGGCGCTGCCAGATGTCCTCGGTGATGAACGGCATGAACGGGTGCAACAGGCGCAGGGCGCTCTCCAGAACGGTCCAGAGCACGGTGCGAGCACGCTCGGCCTGCTCGCCGCCAGCGGCGATACTGGCCTTGCTCAGCTCGATGTACCAGTCACAATAGTCGCCCCAGAGGAACGAGTAGACCGCCGAGGCGGCATCATTAAGGCGGAAACTGTCCAGAGCCGCGGTGATGTCGCGTGCGGTGCGGTCCAGACGGCTCAGAATCCAGCGCTCGGCCAGTTCCTCAGCGCGCGGCTGGAACGGGCCGCTGCCCGTGGGGTCGAAATACTCCGGGAAATTCATCAGCACGAAACGGCTGGCGTTCCAGAGCTTGTTGGCGAAATTGCGCCCCAGGTGGAATTTCTCGGTGGAAAGATACAGGTCCGTCCCCGTGGCGGCGATAGAGATCAGGGTGAACCGCATGGCGTCCGCCCCGAACTCGCCGATCAGCTCCAGCGGGTCCACCGCATTGCCCAGCGACTTGCTCATCTTGCGGCCGGTCTCATCCCGCACCGTGCCGTGCAGGTAGACATCGCTAAACGGCACCTCGCCCATGAACTCCAGGCCAGCCATGATCATGCGCGCCACCCAGAAGAAAATGATCTCCGGCGCGGTCGAAAGCACGCTGGTCGGGTAAAAACGCTCCAGATCGCGAGTGCGTTCGGGCCAGCCCAGGGTGGAAAACGGCCAGAGCTGGCTGGAAAACCAGGTGTCCAGGACATCCGGGTCCTGGCGCAGGCGCTCGGAGCCGCAGTCCGGGCAGTTGTCGGGGTCCTGCTCGGCCACGATCACCTTGCCGCAGGCCTCGCAGTACCAGACCGGAATCTGGTGGCCCCACCAGATCTGACGGCTAATGCACCAGTCGCGGATGTTTTCCAGCCAATCGAAATAAATCTTCGTCCAGCGCTCGGGATGGAATTTCACCTTGCCCTGACGGACCACCTCCAGGGCCGGCTCGGCCAGGGGTTTCATCTTGACGAACCACTGGGTGCTCACATAGGGCTCGATCACCGTGTCGCAGCGGTAGCAGTGCCCCACCGCGTGCTGGTGTTCCTCGACCTTTTCCAGCAGGCCCTGGGCGGAAAGCAGCTCCAGCACTTTCTTGCGGCAGGCGAAACGGTCCAGGCCGGTGAACTGCTCCCCGGCCGCGGCGTTCATCGTGCCGTCCGGGTTCATCACCGCGATCTGCGGCAGGTTGTGGCGCAGGCCGATCTCGAAATCGTTGGGGTCGTGGGCCGGGGTCACTTTGACCAGCCCGGTGCCGAATGCCGGGTCCACGTGGCTGTCGGCGATTATCGGAATCCTCCGTCCGGTGAGCGGCAGCTCCAGCTCGCGCCCGACCAGGGCTTTGTAGCGCTCATCCTCCGGGTTAACCGCCACGGCGGTGTCGCCCAGCATGGTTTCCGGACGGGTGGTGGCCACGGTGATCCGGCCGCCGCTGCCATCCGCGAGCGGATACTGGATATGGTAAAGCTTGCCGGCCGAGGGGGTGTGATCCACCTCCTCATCCGCCAGGGCGGTCTGGCAACGCGGGCACCAGTTGATAATGTACTTGCCGCGGTAGACCAGACCCTTCTCGTACAGGCGCACGAACACCCGGCGCACGGCGCGCGAGAGGCGCTCATCCATGGTGAAACGGTAGCGGCTCCAGTCGCAGGCGCAGCCCATGGCCTTGAGCTGGTCGATGATGATCCGCTCGCGGTCGTTTTTCCAGCTCCAGACCTCATCCAGCAGCGCCTCGCGGCCCATCTGGTGACGGTTCCTGCCCTGGGCGGCCAGGCGCTTTTCCACCACGTTCTGGGTGGCGATACCGGCATGGTCCACTCCCGGCACCCAGAGGGTCTCGCAGCCGCGCATTTTCCGGCTGCGGATCAGGATATCCTGGATCGTCTCGTTCAGGGCGTGGCCCATGTGCAACACGCCGGTCACGTTGGGCGGCGGGATGACTATGGTGAAAGAGGGTTTCTCCGACTCCGGGTCGGCCTTGAAATACCCGCTATCCTCCCAGAACTGGTACCACTTGCCCTCGACCTCTTTCGGGTCGTACTGCTTCTGCATCTCACTGGACAACAGTCCCCTCCCTGGCCTGACAAATCATTCGCTTGACTTGAAATAAGCCAGAAAGTTAAACTACTTTGAACTGCGGGTCAATTCTTTTGCTCCGCAGTCCCGGCTCTCCGGGGAAAGTGCAGACTGGAGCGGACTGCCCGGATGTGTTAGATTAATCACTCCCCCGGAAGCTGACAGACCGTGAGAAAACAAACCAGGAGGAGACAGTGTCCAACGTCCCGCCGGACATAGACATCGCCCAGGCAGCAACTATCCGGCCCATCCAGGAGGTAGCCTCCCAGCTCGGCCTTGAGCCGGAAAGCCTGGAGCTGTACGGGCACTACAAGGCCAAAGTCGGCCTGGAGCATGCCGCCGCCAGCGGCCGTCAGGGCCACCTTGTGCTGGTCACCGCACTCAACCCCACCCCGGCCGGCGAGGGCAAGACCACTGTCTCCTGCGGCCTGGCCCAGGCGCTCAAGCGCCAGGGGCGAAAGGTGGCGCTCTGCCTGCGCGAGCCCTCCCTGGGGCCGGTGATGGGGATAAAAGGCGGAGCGGCCGGCGGCGGCTACGCCCAGGTGATCCCGATGGAGGACATCAACCTGCATTTCACGGGCGACATCCACGCGGTAACCGCGGCCCACAACCTTCTGAGCGCCCTGATCGACAACCACCTTCAGCAGGGCAATTCGCTATGGCTCGACCCGCGCCGGGTCACCTGGCCGCGGGCCATGGACATGAACGACCGCTCCCTGCGCAACGTCACCGTGGGCCTGGGCGGCCCCCTGAACGGCGTCCCCCGCGAGGAGCATTTCATTATCAGCGTGGCCAGCGAGGTAATGGCGATACTCTGCCTGGCCTGCGACCTGGATGACCTGAGCGCGCGCCTGGGACGGATAATCGTGGGCTACACGTTCGGGCGTAAGCCGGTCACAGCAGGCGACCTGGAGGCCCACGGCGCCATGGCCATGCTGCTCAAGGACGCCCTCAAACCCAACCTGGTCCAGACCCTGGAAAACGGGCCGGCGTTCGTGCACGGCGGGCCGTTCGCCAACATCGCCCACGGCTGCAACAGCCTGGCCGCCACCCGCACCGCCCTGGCACTGGCCGACTGGGTGGTGACCGAGGCCGGGTTCGGCGCCGAACTAGGGGCCGAGAAATTCTTCGACATCAAATGCCGCGCCGGTGCTCTGCGCCCGGAGTGCGCGGTGCTGGTAGCCAGCGCCCGGGCGCTCAAGTACCACGGCGGGGCCAAGCTGGAGGCCCTGAAAGAGGAAAACCTGGAGGCCCTGGAGCGCGGGCTACCCAACCTGGAAAAGCATCTTGAGAACCTGGCAAAGTTCGGAGTGCCGGTGGTGGTGGCGCTCAACCGTTTTGTCCAGGACAGCCCGGCCGAGCTGGACCGGATCGTGCGGTTCTGCGACAGCCGTGGCGCAAGCTGCGCCCTGACCGAGGTCTGGGAAAAAGGCGCCGCGGGCGGGCTGGACCTGGCCGACAAAGTGGTGGCCGAGGTGGAGTCCGGGCGGGCGGATTTCAGGGTTCTTTACGGGCTGGAGGACACGATCCGTAACAAGATCGAGATCATCGCCGCCGAGATTTACGGAGCCGAGGGTGTTGACTTCACCATCGAGGCGAAAAAGCAGATCCAAGCCATCGAGGAGATCGGCCTGGGCGGCCTGCCGGTCTGCGTGGCCAAGACACAGTATTCGCTGTCGGACAACCCGCTGCTGCTGGGCCGTCCGCGGGACTTCCGGATCACAGTGCGCACGGTCACGCCCAGTGCCGGGGCCGGGTTCCTGGTGGCCCTGACCGGCGAGGTGATGACCATGCCAGGGCTGCCCAAGACCCCGGCCGCCGCCCGCATGCGGGTGGACAACAGCGGGAAGGTGTTCGGGTTGTTCTGAGCGTGAGGGGCGTATCCACTCACGCTCTGTGAGGGGATTAATACCGTATACATATTTTATAATTGATAAATTCGTGCCAGCTGAAAAGGGTAATCCACCCTGCCCTCCTTTGAAAAAGGGGGGTGATTCCCGCCTGCCCTGATTTTTGTCAATTGTTGATCCAGCAGGAAGTTACCTTCCCCCTTTCGTAAAGGGGGATCGAGGGGGATTTGCCTTTCAGGCACACCATTACTCATTTGGGAACATCGTCAATACGTAAATCTGAATCTGGTATAAACAGCAGAAAAAAGCAGGGGCACGGCAGGCCGTGCCCCTTTGCTTTATAACCGCCGGAATCTTCAGATACGCCCTACTCCTCGCGCATGCGGATCGTGGCCGTGCGCTGCTCGGCGCTGCTGGGAGCACCGGCTGTTTTCTCCAGCGGGAACTTGCCCTTGCCCACTATCCGGACCCGGTCGGCCTTGACCCCGCGGCTGACCAGGTAATCCCGCACGGCCTGGGCGCGACGGTCCGACAGCTCCTGGTTGTAGCTTTCCGTGCCTTTCTGGTCCGTAAAACCAACCACGTTCACGCTCTCGCCGCTGGCGGCCAGGTCGCGGGCCAGGCTGTCAAGACGGCTGAAATACTCGCGCTTGACCAGGGCGCGCCCCAGGTCGAAATAGATATCAACCACGTTCGAGGCGACCTCGACCACCGGGCAGCCCTGGGCGTCCACTTTTACGCCCTTTACGGTCTCAGGGCACTTGTCCAGGTAATCCGGCACCCCATCTTCATCCGTATCCAGCGGGCAGCCGTCCGGCTTCACCGCCACGCCCCTGGGCGTATCCGGGCAGCGGTCATCGTAGTCCGGCACCCCGTCGCCGTCGGCATCGGACGGGGCCGGCGGCTCGGGAGCCGCGCAGCCCTGGGCGTCAACCTTGGTCCCGGCCGGCGTGTCCGGGCACTTGTCCAGGTAATCCGGCACCCCGTCGCGGTCCGTGTCCAGCGGGCAGCCATCCGCATACACCGCCACCCCGCGTGGGGTGTCCGGGCAGCGGTCGTTCACGTCCGGAATACCGTCGCGGTCGGAATCTATCTGCCGCGAGCGCACCCTTCCAAACAGAAGGTTGATCCCGGCCCCGACCTCCCAGTTGTGGGTCTTGCGATCGCCGCGCCAGTCACCGTCGATGAAATCACGCTTGAGGTAGTGGTCGACGGCGTCGAAACGCAGCGAGACGTTGCGGTGGACAAACACCTCCAGGCCGGCTCCGTACACAGCCAGGCTGCGTTTCTCGCTGGCATCCACTTTCACCGCATGGCCGTTGATTTTGCTCAGGGCGTAATCCGGTTTCATCGAGGCGCGGCCCCAGCCTGCACTCAGGTATGGGCTGACCGGCCCGGCCGGGATCATAAAGCGGAACCCGCCGCCCCAGGCGCTGTAGCGCGCGCCCACCTTGGTCGCCCCGGCCTGGTCATTCGGGCTGATCTCGCTCGGCCCGACCAGGCCGAACCCCTCCAGACCGAACACCGGGCAGAGGTCCACGCCGAAACGAGCGCCGTAAAGGGCCCCGTCATCCAGGTTGTTGGGGTTCTGATAATCGATCCAGTGGCCCAGCACCGGATTGAGATATACCGTCCCCGACCCGTGCTCGGCCAAAAGCTGCGACCCGGCCGGAACAAGCAGCAAAGCAGCAAGGATTGTGATGAGAATAGAGTTTCGCATTGGCATCGACACCTCCCACACGTGTAATTATAATCCGGTTTTCAGCGGAACCGCGTATTAACTAATTATTATCGTACCACATTCGCGCGGACCGCGCAAGTAAAGGCCCGCACCTGGACAAGGCCACGGCGCGGGCTCAGGGTCTGGATCGCAGGGAGCAGAGGCTCAGAAATGCCGCATCTGCGGGGCGAAAGCGGCCCGGATGCGGTCGGTGTGGGCCTGGTCAGCCACCGCCACCACAGGCGGGACCTCGCCCGCCGCGGCCATGATCTCGGCCACGCGGATCACCAGGCAGTTGATTATGAACGAGTGCAGGATAGTGGCCACAGCCCCGACCTTGAGGTTCGGGTGGCCAGTCACCGGGACGGTTGTCTCGGACGGGTCCATGTGGTTGTCGATCACGATATCCGCCACCTCGAACAGGCGTTTGCCGGAGGGATGGGCGTTCGTGGCGCCAGCGGGCACGGCGCGCGAGTAGGCCGGGCAGGTGATCGCGATCACTTTTACTCCCAACTCGCGGGCGCGCAGAACGGCCTGCACGCAGACCGCGTTGAAACCATAGGCGTTGGCCACTATCAATACATCGCCCGCACCCAGGCCATACTGGGCCAGACAGGCATCCGCATGGGCGGCCTGCCCCTCCAGGTGGTGTGTGAAACGGATCCCGTTGGCCGCGCTCAGCCCAAAATCGAGCAGGGCGTTGATCGGAATCAGCCCGCCCTTGCGGCAGAAAGCGTCCTCCGCCGCGATCTGGCTGTGCACGCCGGGGCCGTAGATATGCACCACCCGTCCGGCGCGGAACCGCTCCACCATGGCCCGGGCGGCCTGGTCAAGCGAACCGGCCTCCCCGGTCGTGACCTCTTGCAGGCAGCGGCCCACATACTCAAGATACTTCTCGATACCGTTCATGAATGTTCCAGGGAGAGGATAGATTTGTGAATATTAACAACAATGACGGAAGATGTATACAGATTGTTCATTCGATTCTGGTCTCGGCCTGCGGCAGAGGCTCGACATTCAGTGCAGTGTGAATGACTTTTCCCTGCTGACGGCATAGATATTCGGGGATGCGCTCGTGGCTGGCGGCGGTCACCTCCTCGTCATAGCCGTTCTTGGCCGCGATCGCCACGCCGATGGCGCTGATCGCCGCGGCCAGGGCGATCGCCCCGGCAATCCCTCCGGCCGTGAAATAGTAGACCATTCCCACCATGGCCGCCAGTCCGAGGATGATCGGCAGGGCGTAGAGCGTTTTCTTGACCGCGTTGCCGACCCGTATCTCACCGGCCAGGGTCTCCATATAGCTGCGGATGAAACCGCGGGCGGCTTTCTGGCCCGAATCCTGGCAAACGAATGCCCCCAGGGCGCCCAGGGCGAAAGTCACCTGTTCGAGACGGGAGTTGTAACGGCCGAACAGGTAGTGATCGGCCTGATCGGCTGTGCGCAGAAGGGCCAGCAGGTAACCGTACGGAAGCTGGAAACACTGGCCCGACCGCAGGTTGGAGTTCAGGTTGTAGAGGGCCTCGGCGCGCAGGAATATCTTGCCCTTCTTGCTCTTGAGCGCCTGGCTGAGGAAACTGCCCGCGATGGTCTTGCGCGCGGCGACCAGGTCATCCCCGGCCGTGGCAGGGGCCACGAAATCGTAGCGCAGAGCCACCTCCTGCGCCCCGATCACACTCTTGGCGCGGATATAATCCTTGAGCTGGCTTATCCCCTCCAGCTCGATCCGCGCCAGTTCCTCCTCCATGCTCAGTTCGAGGAGCAGTTCCTTGAAATGCAGGAAATCGCAAGGATAGTTTTCGAATAAAAGGTACATCTGGTGCAGCTTCTCGGTCGCCTCGGCGCGCATGGAGTTTTCGAGATAGAGGTCCTCCTTCATGTCGCGCGCCTGGGTATCGTTCTCCATCCGTTTGGCCACGTAGTGACGAAGGACCAGGCTCTCATCGAACAGCACCGGCAACCCGATCTCCTCGATTATCTGATTGATCGGGAGGTTTTTCTCCGGGGCGGCCTTGATCATGCGGTAGCGGATATTGAACCAGCGCTGCAGACCGCGATCGAAGATATAGTCCCGCATCTTGCGGAGATTGAGTTCCTCCAGCAGGGTGTTCAGCCGCTCCATCTCGGTTTCGCCGAACTGGGGGGTGAACAGCAGGAAATACAGGCCCACCACCTCATTCTCATCCAGTTCGGCCGGAGGGGCGAGGTTGGTCAGACGGCGCTCCTCGGCCCGGCTGGAGAGGATCAGTTCGAGCAGGGCGATCTCGCAGCTTTTGGGCATCACGTCGTGACGCATTACCTCGGCGGCCTTGTTTTCCAGAACGCGGTAGAGCGGTCCCAGCGAGAGGCTATGCTCGGTGCCCAAAGCGGCCAGGCGCGGGTAGTTACGCGCGTTGACCTCCTCGATTATCCGTCGGAAGAAATCGAGTTCCTGGGCCTCGGCCAAGAGTGAGGCGGTCCGGTTCAGCTTGATCTGGTTCAGGATACCCATTTTGTTCATAATGCGCCGACCACCGTAGACATAACTGCCTGCAGAATAGGGGGTTGCCTCATGGTTGATTTCAACGCCTCTTTCAGCCGGCAACAATGTCATGGATTCGCCTCCAGAGTGACAGTGCGGTCAGCGGCGGCCGGGAGCGGCAGACAGATTCCCGCACTCATGTCTCTGGAGAAAAACTATAGCAATTTTCACGCCGCAATCAACAATCATTCCATCCGTTTGGATAGTTTTGCATACCGGCTCCATTCCCCGCGCCCTAACCCGGCCTTCCCGCGCAGCATCTAATATCTGACTCAAGAAACCCTCTCACCCTCCGCTTGGCCTGCCGTCCGGGCTGACACTGTCTCTATCCAATAAGATACGACCGGCACTGTCCGCCCTGCGCTCAAACCCCTGCCTTACCCTGCAGGTTCAGGTCCTGCGATTCCCGGTATTCGAGCAGAATATCCCGCACCTGTTCCACGCTGAGCGCGGCGAACAGCTTTCGTCTCAGGTCGGCCCCGCCGCTCAGTCCGCGGGTGTACCAGCCAAGGTGCTTGCGCATCTGGATCACTCCGCTCGTTTCGCCGCAGTCCTCCACGCTGAGCTGAAGGTGCTCCTGGGCGACCTGGAAACGCTCCTCCAGGCCTGGAGCGCCGGGGTCCTCGCCGCTGTCCAGCATACGCCGGACCCGACCGGCCAGCCAGGGATTGCCCAACAGGGCCCGTCCCAGCATCACGCTGTCACAGCCGGTACACTCAAGCATCCGGCGGGCGTCCTGCGGCTCCTCGATGTCCCCGCTGCCGATCACCGGCACCGGAGCGACCTCTTTCAGGCGGCGGATTTGCTCCCAGTCGGCCCGGCCAGAGTAGCCCTGCTCACGGGTGCGGGCGTGAAACGCCACGGCCGCGACCCCGGAGTCGAACAGGCGCTGCCCCACCTCGAGATAATTGAGTGAACTGTCACTCCAGCCGCTCCGTATCTTGGCGCTCACAGGCACGCCGCCCGCCCCGCGCACAGCAGCCCTGGCAACCCGCTCCAAGAGCGGCGGGTCCTTGAGCAGCGAGGAGCCGCCGTTGTGCCGGATCACCTTGGGCACCGGGCAGCCGAAATTGAGGTCGATGAAATCCGGCTCCAGGGCTGCGGTCTGGCCTGCGGCGCGCTCCATCACCTCCGGCTCCGCTCCGAAAAGCTGGATGCCGACAGGGCGCTCCTGGGGGCTGAACTGCATCAGGCGCGCGGTTTTCCACCCCCCGCGCACCAGGCCCTCGGCACTGACCATCTCGCTCCAGGTGATTTCCGCCCCCAGACGGCGGCAGATACGCCGGAACGCCGAATCCGACACCCCGGCCATCGGCGCCTGGGCAATTTTACCCACAAAATTCAATCTCCGTCGTTCCTCACGATTTATTTTGCATGCGATTATAAGTGCTGAAATATTGCCGTGGAAGCCCAAGACTGTCAAGTCAGGGGGCGTTGCGGCTTGCCACGGCACGGTTTCCGGGCCTATGTTGTAGCAGGCCCTCAGGGAGAATCAAACGAAGCCATCCGCCTCATGCCGGTATAGAGAAAATTTGAAGGCCTTCTATCTTCTTTCGTTTCGGCGAAAGAAGCAAAGCCAGCGGGGGCCGCGAACTCGCCCGCACCGCGGTCCGGTCTCGGCCTTCGGTGTTTACTGAGCTTTCACTCCGCTCCCATGTTTCATCGGCGGCGCTGACGCGAATCGCCGCCAAACACTGGAGCTGTTTCAGGCCGGGCCGTTTTGCACTCGGTTACACGCTGCCCATGTTGCAGGCTCAGACACGCGCGGCCCTCAACGGCAACTGCGGCAGCCTGACAGCTGCATGAAGAAAGTGCTGTAACCCTAAACTTATAGACTTTTAGAGAAACCAATCCGTTAAAATATTGAAGCTACTCTGTTCACACTTAAGGAGAGACAGCGTGCGGGACAGCGATATCGATGAAGTGGTGGCCCGGCTCAAGGCCATGGCCGTCCAGTGGAAAGTCCCGATAGTGACCGAGATGGTGCAGACCCGCCGCGACCCGTTCCGGGTGCTTGTGGCCACAGTGCTCAGCCTTCGCACCAAAGATGAGACCACGGCCTCAGCCAGCGCGCGTCTGTTCGCCCTGGCCGACACGCCCGCGGCCATGCTCACGCTCAGCCGCGAACGGATCGCCGAGGTGATCTACCCGGTGGGGTTCTACCGCACCAAGGCCGAGAGTATCCTGGAACTGTGCCGTATCCTGCTGGAGAAATACGAGGGGAAAGTGCCGGATGGAATGGAGGCCCTGCTGGAACTGCCCGGAGTGGGGCGCAAGACCGCGAATCTGGTACTCAGCCTGGGTCACGGCCTTCCGGGCCTCTGCGTGGACACCCACGTTCACCGTATCTCGAACCGTCTGGGCTACGTGAGCGCCCGCACCCCGGAAAAGACCGAGTTCGCCCTGCGCGGCAAGCTTCCGCAGCCCTACTGGACCGACTGGAACGACCTTCTGGTGGCGTTCGGCCAGAACCTCTGCAAGCCGGTGTCGCCTTTCTGCTCGCGCTGCACCCTGTTCGAGTTCTGCGCCCGCGCCGGAGTGACTCACTCGCGCTGATTTCAGGATATTCGACTGAATTCCTCGATGAACTTGAGCGTGCGCTCCAACTCGGTCCGCAGCCTGGAGGAAACCCCGATACTCCGGGCCCGCGGCCCCAGGACCAGACTCAGGTCCACCCGCTCCAGAACCGGTTCGGCCAGTGGGTGCGGCTGACCGTAGAGCGCTGCCAGGCGCTCGGACAGGGCAATCACCGCCGCACCGAACGCGCTCCCGCGGTCCAGGCCCCCGGGCAGGCCGCAACTGTCGGCATGGTGCAGCCCTATCAGGCGGCAGACTGCCTCCGGGATATTCCACTGCTCGGCCAGAAGACTTCCGGCCAGCGGGTGATCGAAACCGAAAGCCTCCCGCTCCAGGGTCAGCGTGTCGTCGCCCTCCCCCGCGCGACCCAACCGTGAGAAAAGCTCCGCCGCGGCCCGCGGGTCGAATTTCTCGAACACCACCCAGCCAATGTCGTGCAGAAGGGCCGCGGTGGTGATCGCGCCCGCTGCCGTCGAGGGGATGTCCAGTTCGCGCAGAATATGCTCCGCCGCCACGGAGACGCAGTGCGAGTGCCGCCAGAACGCCTTCGGGTCGAATCCGGCCGCCGCCTCGGCCGCACCCAGGTTGTCGCGGGCCATGCTCTGGAACACGATGTTTTTCACCTGGTTGTAGCCCAGGTAGGTGATCGCCCGCGGCAGGGAGTCTATCCGCCGGCTGAGGCCGAAAGCCGCGGAGTTGACTGTCTTGAGGATGCGGGCGGCGTATAGCGGATTGGAGGCCAGGGCCAGGGCCACCTCGCGCGGGTCACGGCTGAAATCCACCTGCACCACCTGACTCACCGGGGTCTGCATCCCGCGCAGGACATGCTCCAGACGCCAGAGGACCTCCACCTCCAGCCCGGCGCGGTCCAACGGCTCCCGGCCCTCCACTTGCAAGCCCTCTGACAGGAGGGATTCCTTTGCCTCTGCCTTGACCGCAGGCGGCGCTGCGTGCGCTGCCTGCGCTGACGGGTCTGCCACAGGCGTTTCAGCCTCGGATGGAGGCTCGTGCCTGCGGAACAGAGAGAACAGAAAGTACAGAAGCGCCGCAGCCAGCAAGGCGATTACGAGATAATTCAGCGGCATGCCCGGTCCTTTCCCCGCGTGGGATGTCTTTCCATGCCGGATTGTACCCCGCGGTCTCCGGCCTGTCAAGCAGTGGCGTGATTTTGGCTTGACTGGGCAGCGCGGTTTCTGGTACAATTCCAGTGAGCCGGCAGTCTCGCTGAACTCCTTGCCTGAAGGGGCCCCGTGTTGAAAGGATCCCCCGCCTTGTCCTGGACACCCACCATACCCTCGCCCCCTGGCCGCGCTCGTTGTTTCCTGGCCTTTGTCCTGTACTGTCTTATCCTTCAATCCACAGTTTCAATTGCGGCTGAGGCCGACCCGCAGAGCCTTGCCCGCGAGAACGCCACCCTTCGCCAGCGGCTGGAATCCCTTCAGGCGCGCGGCGAGATGTTCCGCTGGAGCTCTTTCGAGCAGGGCCCTCTTCTTCGCACCGGAAGCGTGCTCAAAACAGTGGCCTGTCCGGATGGCCGCTTGGCCTTTGCCACGGACAACAGCGGGCTGGTGCTGTACGACGGGGTCAGCCTGCAGGTGCTGGACCATCGCGCCGGCCTGCCAGATGACTTTGTCACCTCTTTTGTCTCCCAGGACAGCCAGTCCGCCTGGATAGGCACGGCCGGGGGACTGGCGCGCGCCGAGGGCGGGCGAGTGCTCCCCCCGGACAATCTGCCCGCCGCCCTGCGCGGCGCCCTGGTGAGCTGCCTGTTGAGCGACCCGGCGGGCGGGCTCTGGGTCGGCACTCAAAGCGCCGGTCTGTGGCGTCTTGACGGAGGCGGCTGGAACTGTGTCTACGGCGCGTCCGACAGCCTGAGCGAACCGGGCCAGGGGATCAACGACCTGGCGCTGGACCCGGCAGGGCGGGCGATCTGGGCCGCCACAGTGGGTGCTGGTCTCCTGCGGGTGGACAGCCGCGGGGTGCAGCGGTATCCGGCGCCCCTCGGCCCGGGAAGCGAGGAAATCTACTGCCTGCTCGCCGGGCGGGACGGGCTTCTTTGGCTGGGCAGCGCCGGGGCCGGGGCCGGGTTCATGGCTGGCTCTCAATGGAAGCGGCTGGATATACCGGGGGCCGAAAACACTTCTGTCACATGCCTGTGCGAGCTTGGCGACGGCAGCCTGCTGTTCGGCACCACGGACGGGGCCTGGCTGTACGAGGCAGCCGCGGCCGCGTTCACCCGTCTACCCCTGCCCGAGGAGCTGGCCCCCTACCCTGTAATCTCGGCCATCGAAAGCCACGGCAGCCTCTGGCTCGGGATAAGCGGCCAGGGCCTGCACGTGTTCGACCTGGAGCTTGTGCATCGCTACGGCCCGGAGCAGGGCCTTCCCGACCGTCAGCCGTTCAGCCTGGGGCAATCCGGGGACGGCGCCATGTGGTGCGCCACCCGTGAGGCAGTGGTGCGCCTGGAAAACGGCCGCTGGAGCGAGCCGCGCTTGGCCGGGTTCCTGCCCGACCGCCTGGTCACCTGCCTGTCGTTCGGTCCGCTGGACCGCAAATGCTTCGGCACCTATGCCGGCGTGCTGCTGCTGGAACAGGACGGCACAAGGACTGTCCTCGACCGCGAAAACGGCCTGTACAGCAACATGATCAACCACCTTCAGACCGACCCGACCGGCGGGCTGTGGATTTCCACCGAGGGAGGCGGTCTGGTCGAGTACCATGCCTCCGAGATCAATTCGTACGGCGAGGCCGAGGGTCTGCCCTCCTCCCAGGTCCAGGCCAGCCTGAGCCAGCCGGACGGTTCGGTCTGGGTCGCCACCCGCAAGGGGCTGGCCCTGATCCGCGAGGGGCAGTTGCTTGCCCGCACCGCGGACGGACGGCCGGTTTCGCCGGGGGCTTTCCATTTCACCTCGCTCTGCCTGGGCGCGGATGGCTCTCTCTGGGCCGCCACGGACGGCATGGGCCTCTGGCAGCTTCCTCCCGGCGGAGACTGGGTCCGCCACGGCACCGACCGCGCCCTGGCCTCGGAGGAGGTTTTCTCAGTGACCCGGGCCTCCTCTGGACGGATAGCGGCCGGCACGGCGCTGGGGCTGGGCCTGTATGACGGCAGCCTGTGGCGCAACTACGGCCCGCAGCAAGGCGTTGAGCCGGGAGCGGTGCGCTCTGTTTTCTGCGCCGCGGACAGCGCCCTCTGGCTGTGCGTGGAGGGTCAGGGTGTACTGCGGTTCAACCCGGACCGTTTCGCTCCGCCCGAGACCTGGATACTGGTCCCAGGCGGTGAGGCTTTCACTACCGGCCAGGACAGCCGCGCCCGCAGTTTCAGACCAGCCGCAGACAGCCTGCGCGGACAGTTCTACCTGCACGGCGGCTGGTCCGAGCCGCTGAGCGGCAGCCCTGTGGACAGCCTGCACTCGGACAGCCTGACTGTAGCGCTTTCCGCGCTCACGCCCTGGTGGCCGGGCGCAGGCGGGGCGTTCCGTTATTCCTGGCGCTTGGACAACGGCCGCTGGAGCGCTTTCAGCCCGCGCTCCGAGCTGGACCTCAAGGGTCTTTCCCCGGGCGCGCACGTGCTTTCGGTGCGTGCCAGCGGCCCGAACCTCAGGACCGATCCGACGCCGGCACATTACAGTTTCTACGTGGACCTGCCCGGGCCCTGGCGTGACTGGCGGTTCTATGCAGGCGCGGCCGCCTTCCTCCTTCTCCTGGCCGGACTGCTGGGCCGGCGGCGAATTGTCTGGTGGCTGGTCCGCGCCCGGCGGCGCAATTTCCGTCCGATCCAGCCCAACCCGTTCCATCCCCACCGTCCCCAGGCGGCCGATGAGCCGCTGCCGGGACGGGAAAGCGAGCTGGCCGCCCTTCTGCGCGAGGACGGCTCACCCTCCGTGATCCTGCAGGCTGCTGCGCGCAGCGGCCTTAGCAGCCTCCTGCGTCATGCCGCCGCCCGGATGCAGTCCTCCGGGGCCGGGGCAGTGCTGATTGATCTGTCCTCTCCCGACCTGGGCGATCTGAACAGGCTGCTGCGGCGTTTGCTGGGGAACCTCGGCGGCCAGCTCCCGGCCGAGGGCGAGACGGTGCGGCCAGAAACCTTGATTCCACTGATCCGGGAGTACGGACGCCCGGTGCGCCTTCTGTTCGACAATGCCGAGGCCCTCGGCCGCATGGCCGCCCGCGACAGCGGCCTGGCCGCCCGGTTCAACGATTCCCTGCGTGAACTCCTGCAGTCCGGCGACAAAGTGACCCTGGTGTTCGGGGTCCACTCCCTGGAGCAGTTCCGCGCCGGATTGCCGCAGCTTTACAGCGTGAGCCGGTCCATCAATCTGGCTCCCTTGAGCGAGTCGGCTTCGGCCCAGGCCCTGGAGCGCACCCTGCACGGAAACGCGGTTCTGCAGCGCGAAGCCCTGAGACTCCTCGCCCGCCTTGGCTCGGGCCAGCCCTGCCTGCTCCAGCACCTGGGTTTCACCGTGGTGGAGCTGCTCAACGCCGAGGGGGTCAACTATCTGGAACCCGAGCCGGCCGAGCGCGCGGTGGAAAACCTCATTACCTCGCCGCCCGGTCTGCTCCTGGACCGCTGGGACGAGCTTTCCCGGACCGAGAAGCTCCTGCTCAGCGCAGCGGTGGCACTGCGCTCACGCTCCGGGCGCGGCGGACAGACCGGACTGGCCGACAGCGCCGGGTTGCTGCGCTCGCACGGGCTGGCCCTGCTGGATGAGGAACTGGGCAAGGCTGCCGCGGTCCTGGCCGGGCGCGGGCTGATTTCCTACGACCCGGCGGCCGGGAGGCTCGACCCGGGTGATACCCTGCTCTCCCGCTGGGTGCGGGTGAACTGCCCGCCGGAAAAAGTCGTGGCCGACCAGGACTATGAGCCCTCCGAGCTTCTGCACCGCGCGGCCGGGGCGATGAGCCAGTCGTTCCGGGCGGGCGAGCTTCTGGAGCACCTGTTCGAGGTCCTGCGCCCGGCCCTGCGTTTCGGCTGGGCCGCCTGGCTCCCGCTGGGTCCGGAGCGTGGTGCGGCCTGCGGTGTCGGCCTGCCGGTGGAGGGCCTGCCCCAGATTCTGCCGGCAGAGGCCTCGGAATGCATCGGCAACCGGGCCGGGGCGTTCCTGGCGGAGGAGAGCGCCATGCAGGATTGCACCCTTCAGGTCCCGCCAGGGACCCTGCTGGTCCCGGAATTCCTGCGCGGCGAGCTGGACGGGGCGTTCGCGTTCGGGCCGCGCGAGGGCGCTCAGCGCTATTCCAGCCGCGACCGCGGTCTGCTGGAGACAATCGCCGAACAGGCCGCCGTGGCTCTGGAAAACGTGCGTCTCTACGAGCAGGAAACCGAGCGCGAGCGGATGCGCCAGGAACTGGAAACCGCCCGGCGCATGCAACTGGCGATCCTTCCCGAGCGCTCATTCCGCGTGCCTGGAGTGGAGATCTGTGCCTACCTCAACCCGGCCAGCGAGGTGGGCGGCGACTATTTCGACTACCGGAAGCTGGATGACAACCGTCTGGCTTTCGTGATCGGGGATGTCAGCGGCCACGGCCTGAGCGCCGGAACCCTGGTCTCAATGACCAAGAGCTGCCTGTTCAACCAGTTCCGGGTGGACAACAGCGTGGGAGCAGTGCTGACCGCGATGAACGACATGCTGCGCGGGGCGCTGAGCGAGCGCCTTCTGATGACTTTCTGCTACGCGGTGTTCGACACCGACACTCGCCGGATCGACTATTCAGTCGCCGGGCACCCGTTCCCCTACCACCTGAGCGCCGCGGGCGAACTGAGCGAGCTGGAGCTGCCGGCCTACCCGCTGGGCGCACGGGCCAGGAACGATTTCAAGCAGCAGAGCCTTGCCTACGGTCCCGGCGATCTGTTCGTGTTCTACTCGGACGGGATCGTGGAGGGGTTGAACCCAGAGGGCGATCAGTACGGGTTCGAGCGGTTCGAGGAGTCAATCCGCCGCCAGGCGGGACGCGCCAGCGTGGAGGCGGTGAGCGCCGCCCTGCTTCTGGATTTCCATGGCTTTGCCCGCGGCGCGGCCCAGGCGGATGATCTCACTTTGGTTGTTATCCGGACTGGATGAACAATGAGCCTTGAATTCTCCATAGAGACCAGCCGTCAGACCCAGACCCGTCAGGGCGTGCTGGAGGCATTCTGGCGCCGTCTGCTTTCGGCCGCCGAGCCTGCCGCTCTCCTTTCCGGCCTGGCCGAGGCGCTCTCGTCCCTGACCGGCTGCGCGTCCGTGGCCTACAGCCTGGACCCGGACAGCGGCGAGCTTTCGGCCGCGAGCGAGTTGCACGCGCCTGTGCTGTGCAGTCCACCAACTGAGGCGTTGGAGTTTCCGGAGGCTTCCGGTCCGTTGCGCCTGGACCTCTCCGCGGCTCAGGACGATACGGCCTGGGGAGAATTCATCGCTGCCAACCGGGCTGGGCTGGAAAGTTCCGGCTGGCGTCTGGCCTGGGCTCTTCCCGCCGGGGGTCGTCTGGCCGGACTGGTGTTCCTCTGCGCCGGGACACGGCTGCAGCGGCGCAGCGCCCGCAGCGCTGCCGAGCTGGCCCTGCGCGCGGCGGTCCTGGGATTGGAGCGTCTGGCCGCGCGCGAGCAGGTTCGCCGGGCCTCGTTCGAGTACCGGCTCAAGCTGCTGGAGATCGAGACCCTGCGCGATGTTGGCGTGGCCCTGGGCGGTCTGCTCGATCTGGATTGCCTCTGCCACGAACTGCTCTCACGGGCCGCCTCGCTGCTCAACGCCAACCGCGCCGCGGTGCTGTTGGCCACGCCGGCGGACTCCGCCGGGATAAGAGGCCACCTGTGCGTGAAAGAGTCGTTCAGCCTGGAGCCGTCGCAGGCCGTGGCATTGGAGCGTTTTGTGCGCGCGCGGCTGCTCGCCGACCTTACCGAAGGCCAGACCCTGCGGCTCAACACCCCGGAGGATTTACCTGCGGCGGCCGGCTGCGGCAAGCTGCTTGCGGCCCCGGTGCGCCACAAGGGCCAGCTTCTGGGGGTTATCCTGGCCGCGGACAAGGAGGACCGTCACGATGCCCGGCCGGATTTCGACCCGGAGGACGAGGGTCTGCTGACCGCAATCGCCAATTTCGCCGGGGCCGCGGTCTCCAACGCCAACCTCTACCGCAGCGTCAACGAGATCCGCCGCTACAACGAGAGCATCCTGGCCAGCATAGCCAGCGGCGTTATCACCACCGGCACAGGCGGACGGGTCGTGAGTTTCAACTCCTCGGCCGCGGCGATTTTCGGCCTTAAGCCCTCTGCCGCAGCGGGCCTGGGTCTGGAGCAGCTTTTCGCCTCCATCGGCTGCCCCGGCCTTCCCGCGCGCCTAAACGAGGCCATCGGGCAGGGCGCGGCTTTCCAGGAGACCAACCTGCGCGGGGTGCGGCCGGATGGAGTGGAGCTTGTGCTCAACGTGAGCGCCGCGGCGCTTCTGGATGAAACCGGAGGCGGAGTGCGCGGCATGGTGGTCTCGGTTGAGAACATCTCCGAGCCGGCCCGGGTGCGGGAGATGCTCAAGCGCTATGTCAGCCCTGAGGTGGCCGAGGCGGCACTGGCCGGGGGACGGGTGCCCGGGCTGGGAGGCGAGCTGCGCGAGGTGACGGTCCTGTTCGCCGACATCCGCGGCTTTACCGCCCTGGCCGAGGCCAGGGCCCCGGAGGAGGTGGTGGAACTGCTCAACCGGTATTATAATCTGATGATCGAGGTGGCGTTCCGTTTCAAGGGCACGGTGGACAAGATCGTGGGCGATGAGATCATGGTGCTGTTCGGCGCGCCGGTGGCTTTCCCGGACGATAACCGCCGGGCGGCGCTCTGCGCCCTGACCATGCTGCGGGAACTGGAACGGTTCAACCGCGAGCGCAGCGGGCACGGACAGCCGCGCCTGGAGGCCGGGATCGGCCTGGGACGTGGGCCGGTGATATTCGGCAATGTCGGCTCAAGCCGTCGGATGGACTACACGGTGATCGGCGACACGGTCAACCTGGCCAGCCGCCTGGTGGCAGTGGCCCGCCCGGGCCAGATCGTGGCCAGCGACAGCGTGGCCGAGCGGCTGGACGCGCAGTTCAGCCTGCAGGAACTGGGACGGCTTCATCTCAAGGGCCGGCGCGAGCCGGTCGAGGCCTGGAGCCTTACCGACGGGCCGCGAAAGTGAGCGGGAGAGTGCGATGAACCGTTTGAGGTCGTTCGACATAGAGGACCGGATGAGTGTCCCGATGCTGCCGGACCAGGAGCTGGTCGTGGCCGAGCGCGCGGCCGAGCTGGCCCGCGGGGTCGGGTTCGACACCGACAGCGTGGACGAGATACGGATCGCGGTGGTCGAGGCGGTGATAAACGCCATCGAGCACGGGAACAACCCCGAGAAGCTGGTCCATGTCACGTTCCGCCTGGAGCGCCGGCCGAAACGGCTCGAAATCTGCATCTCCGACCGCGGTGCTGGGTTCGACCCATCGCGCGTGGAAAAACCGGATATCCACAAGAAGATGCTCAAGGGCAGCCGCAAGCGCGGCTGGGGCCTGAGCCTTATGCGCAGCCTGATGGACGAGGTCAGCATCCAGACCTCGGAGCAGGGCTCGCGCGTGGTGCTCGTGAAAAAGGGCTGACAAGTGGTTTGACATTCCAGCCAGCCTGCTCTAAATTCCTAATGAAGCCGATGGCAGCGCTTATAGCACCCCGGCGAAAATCAGCATGCGGAGAAACTATCCATGGCCGACATTTTTCAGGTGACAGTCCAGCGTGGCCCCGACTATGCGATCCTGCGCACGGACGGGTATGTAAACAACACCGGTGGCGAGAAAGTGGCCGAACAGGTCTACCGCCTGCTGGATGACGGTGTCAAGCGGTTCATCCTGAACCTGGCCCACAGCCCGATAGTCAACAGTGTCGGGATCGCCGTGCTGATCGAGATGATCGAGCGCGTGCGGGAGGACGGGGACAGGGTGATATTCTGCAACTGCACCCCCGTGATCGCCAAGACTTTCAAGATCATGGGACTGACCCAGTACGCCGAGCTGTGCGGCGATGAAAAGGAAGCGGTCAGCCGGATAACCGCCTGAATGGACCTCACACCTATGAACAGAGCCGTGGCCGGACTGCTCGCCGCCGCCTCTCTCCTGCTGTTCGGGGGGCTGCAAGCCGCTTTCCCCAAGGAGCAGCTCCGCGACAAGCGGGTAATGAACATAATCATCATCCTCGACTGCTCGGCCAGCATGAACAAGATCATCGGCCCGGTGCGCAAGACCGACATCGCGCGCAAGGTGGTCGAGACGATCCTCGATGGCATGCACCAGGACAGCCACGATGCCGGCTCGATGAAATCGGGGCTGCGGGTGTTCGGCGCCAAGTTCTTCAAGTGGAAGCAGAACTGCGACGACACCTCGCTCGAGGTGGCGCTTGACGACATAGAGAAGACCCGTCCGCCGATCAACGAAAAAATCTCCACCATAGTCGCCAAAGGCCAGAGTTCGCTGTCGCTGACCATCGACGCCCTGAAGGGAGATTTCCCGGAGGAGGACGACAAGGCGAATTTCATCGTGGTGGTGTCCGACGGTGACGAGTCGTGCGGCGGCAGCCCTTGTGACGCGGTAAAGCAACTGGTTTCAGACAGCCGCGGGGTCTCGGTCAACACGATCGGAGTGGAAACCGACCAGACCGGCCTGGACAACCTGAACTGCATGGCCCAGGCGGGCAACGGACGCTATTTCGACAGCAAGGACGTGCAGGAGTTTGTCAAGTTCCTCAAGGACGCCAACCGGACGATCCAGAGCAACCGCCGCAGCCTGGCCCTGGAAGAGGCCAAGAACGACACCAGCATGATCCGCATGCGGGATGTCACCGAGTCGATGACACTCTACAAGGTCGAGGCGGCCACGCCGCTCTACCCCGACCGGGACGAGCGCTTCGCCGCCCTGGACACCCTGCACCCCGAGGACAAGCTTTTCCTGATCTCCAGCCGCGGGTTGTGGAAAGAGATTTTCGTCCCGGACAAGAAGCTCCAGGGCTGGGTCCTGGCCATCACCGGCGGCTCGCAGTCCTCAGTGACTGTATCGGACGCCAAGACCCCGCTTTACACCGAAAAAAGCCCCTCCTCCGAGGTGTTGACCTATCTGGACGCCGGCGAGCAGCTCACCGTGTTGAAACAGGAGGGCACCTGGTACCAGGTGTTCAGCCAGAAACTGGGCCTGCGCGGCTGGGTGATCGCTTTCAACGTGGTGGAAAACCGCTGAGTCGTGCACCAGGAATTCCCGCCCCAAGCCTGACGGAGAGTCACCACTATGGCCGGAGTACTGAAAAAGCACCTCAAGGGTGAGGTCATCATCGCCGAGGGTACGGAGGGCAAGGCCGTGTTCATCATCCGGGCCGGCCAGGTGGAGGTGTCGAAGCAGACTCCCTCCGGTGCGGTCCGCCTGGCCACCCTTGGACCGGGCGAGGTGTTCGGCGAGATGAGCATGGTGGACGACCGTTTCTCCAAGCGCACGGCCACTGTGCGGGCAGTCGATGACTGCGAGATAATTGTCCTGGATAAGCAGGGCTTCGAGCATTACCTGCGCCAGTCCTCCACCGGGATTTTCAACCTGATCAAGAACCTGGCCATGCGGCTGCGCGAAACCAACGACATTATCGCCCGGGCTGGGATCGACGTGCACAACCTTCCCCGCTCGCGCCAGGCCATGCCGGTGGATGCGGGCAGCCCGAAAAACATCACCCTGGACCAGCTCAAGGAATCGGTGGAGGCGGCGGTCGACCTCAACCTGATCCCGAAAAAGTTCAAGGCCGGCCAGGTGCTCGTGCGCGAGGGCGCCGAGGCGCTGAGCGTGTTCTTGATCAAGAGCGGAACCGTGACAGTCACGAAGAAGCTGGAGGAGCGGGAGGTGGAGCTGGACCGCCTCTGCGCCAACGAGGTGTTCGGTGAGACCGCGATGTTCGGCGAGGGCCGCCGATTCGCCACCGTGACCGCGGATGAGGAGGGCGAGGTGGTGGTGTTCAGCCGCAACGACATGGACGACATGCTGCGCAAGGCCCCGCTGGAGCTGTTCCTGGTGCTGGAGTGCCTGAGCCAGAAAATGCAGCGCAGCACCCTGCGGTATTTAGATAGCCTGCGCGAGATCGAGCGCCTGAAAGCCGAACTCGACGCTGCCCGCGGGCAACAGACAGACACGCCCGCACCGCCCCCGGCAGGCTGAGTCCCGCTCGCACCCTACCGCTTCAGGTCCGATCCGGACAAATCTCAACCGTTTAACCCCACAAGGACATCCCTTGACTGTCAAGCCCGAAAGACTGCGTCCCGGAGACACTGTGGGCCTGGTCACCCCGGCCAGCCCGCTGCTGGACCTTCGCGACATCGACTACGCCCGCCGGGCGCTCGAAACGCTTGGGTTCAAGGTGAAGCTGGGCAAATACCTCCGTCGGCGCCACGGGTTCCTGGCCGGAACGGACGCCGAGCGCGCCGCGGACCTCAACGCCATGTTCGCCTACCCGGAGGTGCGGGGCATTTTCGCTACGCGGGGCGGTTACGGCAGCGCCCGGGTGCTGCCCCTTCTGGACTGGGACACGATCGCCGCCAACCCCAAGGTACTGGTGGGCCACAGCGACCTGACCGCCCTCTTGACCGCCGTGCATCAGCGCACCGGGCTGGTCACGTTCTGGGGGCCGCTGGCCGGTTACGACCTGGGCCGTCACGCCTCACCTTTCAAGGCGCGCTGGCTGGTGCGGGTGCTGTGCGAGACCTCGCCCGAGCTGCGGCTTCCCCGCGGCCTGGACAATGGACACAGCCGACGCTGGAGCTGTCTGGCCGGGGAAGCCCCGGTCTCGGCTCCGCTCAGCGGCGGCAACCTGAGCCTTCTGGCCAGCCTGACCGGCACGCCCTGGGAGGTTGAGAGCGCGGGACGGCTGCTGTTCATCGAGGACGTGGACGAGGAACCCTACCGCATGGACCGTCTGCTTGGCCAACTCGAAATGTCAGGGAAACTGAGGCAGGCTGCCGGGGTCGTGGTCGGGCGCTGCGTGGGCTGCGAGGGCACGGGCCGGATGAAACGCACTTTCAGCCTGCGGCAGGTGCTCCAGGGCCGTCTGGCCGGACTGGGAGTGCCGGTGGTCTACGGCGCGCCAATCGGGCACGAGCCTGACAAGATCACCCTTCCGCTGGGGGTGAACGCCTGCCTGGACCCGGCCGGCACGAGCCTGACCCTGCTGGAGAGCGCCGTGCTTTGAGCTTGGACGCCTTAAACGTAGTTCTTGATCTTTTCCCTGAAATTCTCGTAGGCGAACGGCTTGAGGATATAGTCGTTGGCTCCCAGGCGGGTGGCCTGCTTGAGCAACACGCTCGAATTGACATCACTCATGACGATCACCGGTGTCTGCATAGTATTTTCGGTCTCGCGCATGACTTTGAGCGCATCCAGGCCGTTCATCACCGGCATGCGCAAGTCCAGCAGCACCAGATCGGGAGTCTGCTTTTCGGCGTAGGCCAGAGCCGCCCGCCCGTTGAGCGCGGCGCTGGCGCGGAACCCATCCCCCTTCAGACGACGGCAGAGGTCCTGGCAGAACCGCAGGTCATCATCCGCCACCAGGATATGCACCCCCTCCTCACGGCGCTGAATCTTACCGCGCGCCAGTTTAATATGCTCCAGCACCCGCTCGTCCTTGTCCTTTTCCACGATCTTGAGCAGGCCCTTGATCTGCGGTTCGTTGTGCCCGATCTCGCCGATCACCCAGACCCCGGTGCTGCGGGTTTCCGGGTCGGTGTCCAGCAGAAGGTCGCGCAGGGGGTCATCCACCTCGCGGTGACCGAATTTCCAGATGGCCTTGATAGCGTTGCCCCGCACCCGGTTATCCTTGTCGAACTTGAATTTCATCAGGATCCCCAGCACGTTGCGGTTACCCGCCGATTCCAGCGACTCGATCACGTTGGCCCGCACCCGGGCGTTGGGATCGTTGAGCAGCTTCATCAGCAGGCTGGTCTCGTTCTGCTTGAGCATGTCCGCGATCAGCTTGACCGCCGTGGCCCGCACCCTGTCATCCGAGTCCTGGATGATATCGGCCAGGGTACGCGCCGTGAACTCCTTGTCCTCGCGTATCAGGATGTCCAGCACTTTCTGCGAGGTCTTCGGGTTGCCCAGCTCCATGTCCTTGATGTAGGCGTAGCTGTTGTCAACGGCCACCACGAAATCCACCAGCTTCTTTTTCTGCTGGATGCCGAGCTGCGGCTTTTCCTCATCCTCGCGCAGGGTGCGCAGGATTGTCTTGACCACCGCGTTGCGGGCCAGCTTGCGGATAAACTCGCTGCTGTACTGTGACAGCGGAAGGATGTATTTGAGGCTGTCGAGGTTGCCCAGGAAAGCCAGGTCCTTGAGAATTTTAATTTTGGCCGAGTCGGGCAGCTTTTTCAGTTGCGCGGCCTGGAGCTGGACCCTCTTTTCCGGGTCAGTCTCTAAATTCGGGTCGGCCGTCTCCTCGGACGGCTGGCCAGGCTCTTCAGGAGACCCCTCCTTCGCCACGTCCGGTGGCCCGCCGTTCTCAGGCTTGGCCGGACTTTCCTCCCCGCTGACGCTGAACTCCTTGTCCAGGCCCTCCAGGTGCGTGCGGACCTCCTTGAATATCTCCCGCGCCCGCCGCTCCAGATGGGGTTTGCGGATAAACGACAGCTCGATGAAGAAATAGAGCACCTGCACCAGGCGCTTGATGTTATCGCTGTAGGTCTGGACGACCGAGTTCTGGTAATCGACGCTGTTTTTCTGCCGGTAGTCCTCGATGCTTTTCTGCACGAGGTTGATCTGCTCCTCCAGCATCCCAGGGTTGCTCAGGCGCAGCACCAGGATATTCAGGTCGCCCTCGGGCAGGCAGCCTGGCGGTGGCGGCGTGCTTTCATCGGCTTTCAGGGCGGCCAGCTTGTCGCGCAGCGTGGCGAACAGGTCGGACTGGGCTTTCTGCTCCTGGCTGAGCCTCTGGCCGGGGATTTCCTTTATTTCCAGCAGGGAGACCAGTTTTTCCACCGTCGGCAAGTCCAGTTCCTGCTGCCAGAGCTTGCGGTTCTGGCGGCCCTCCTTGGCCCCGGCATTCATGTAGAGCACGCGCTTGAACACCAGGGCCTGGCGCAGGGCCCCCAGCTCGAATTCGTAAAACTTGCGGAATTTCTCCAGCAGGCCCTTTATCAGGTTCTGCGACCCGCTGGCCGCGTACACCTCATCCAGCACGCGGCGCACGCCGGTCAGAGGGTCGTGGTCAGCGGTGATCTCGACAAGCTGACGGGCCAGGCGCTCAAGCTTGTTACAGATCAATATCTGCGTGGCCAGGCTGCGTGACGGCTCGAAGTGGTGGATTTCATCATCCAGCCGCGTTGAGAGAGAGGATTTTTTGGTCTGATCTATTGTGACCCGCTGGATATTCAGGCGGTTGAACTCATCAAGGTAGAAAAAGAAGCGCAGGAGGGTGTCCTCCTCGGCCAGGAAATCCTCGAAACGCTTCTTGACCTCCTCCAGCTTGTCGCTCTGGATCAGGTCGTACTGGTAGGTATAGCGCAGGAAAATCGTGATGAAATAGTGGTAGAATTCCGAAATGTCACCGCCGAATATTTTCTCCAGCGCGTTGAGCTTGGTGCGGAAATAGTCCTCCAGGACCTGGCTGCGTACCGCCGGGTCGGAGTTTTCGGAGATTTTTTCCCGGAACACGCTGTCGAGGACCGCGAAAGCCCCCATCAGCGACTCGCCCAGGGTGGTCTCCTCCATGCGCAGGTTCACCCGCTTGCTCAGGAATGTCTGGGAGAAGCGGGAATCCTGCTTGAGCTTGTCGTAGCGGCCCAGAAAAATCAGGGCGGCGTCCTCGTTAAGCCTGGGCAGCCCCTGCTGAACATCACTGGCGCGTAACGCCTCGACCCGGCTTTCGAGGAACTTGCGCGCCTCGACCCCCGGATTTACCCTCAAACCGAAATCCATATGACAGTAATACCCTTGTTCAAAGACCCGTTTCCTGGCAGGGAACACTAAAAACAAGTATACCGCATTTGTCCCGATTACTCAATCTTCCCTCAAAGATGATTTATCCGCCAACCACGGGGCCCGCCAGCGAGCGGGCCCTGCAACCGCCCGGTGGAAGACAGACTGTGCTTTTCCAGTCGAAAAACATTGACACGCGGCGGATAGAGCACTAAAATGAAGCGGATTTTCCGAACTGTTTCCTTTGACTTCTTTTGCGGGTGCCGACATGACAGCTCTCCAGAACAACAGCGCGGTTTGCAGCTGGCGCAACTGGTGCGGCCAGGCGTGGCATATTCACGCCCATGTCAAATTGCGCCCGTAATGCGAACTAAAAGCATATCGGATTCACCGGCCAAGGCCGCGGGCGCTTCAGCAAAGCATCCGCGGCCTTGCTCGTTTCAGGCGGCTTTCAAATTCAACCGGAACCGGAGAAAACAGATGGAAAATTGCCTGCCCTCGAAGGAAGAGTTCATCCGGCGCGCCAAGCCGGGCCGCGTGGTTTCGGTGGCGGCCGAACTCTACACCGACACCGAGACCCCGATCAGCGTTTTCAAGAAAATCTGCGAGCCCAGCGAGTATGCGTTCCTGCTCGAAAGCGTGGAGATGGAGGAGAAGATCGGGCGCTACTCGTTCCTGGGCCTCAGCCCGCGCACCACTTTCCGAGTGACCGGCCGCGAGGTGGAGATCACCACCGACGGTGCTGTGGAGAAGCTGGAGGGCGATCCGATCCGCCTTCTGAACGACTGGGTCAGCCGTTACAAGCCCGAGCCGGTGGCCGGTCTGCCGCCGTTTCAGTGCGGGCTGGTCGGTTATTTCGGCTACGACACGATCCGCTGGTTCGAGGATATCCCCAGCACAAAGCCCAACCCGCTGGAGCTGCCCGACTGTTTCCTGATGGTGGCCGACCGCCTGATCGTGTTCGACCACGTGAAGCATACGGTGAGCGTGGTGGTGAGCATGTTCGTGGAGGAGGGCGATGACCCGGAGGCGCTGTACGAGACAGCCCGGGAACGTATCGACTGGATCATGCGCCGCATGGGCGAGATCGTGCTCGTGCCGCAGCAGCTCAAGCAGGCCCCCGGCACGCCCGGCATCCAGCCGGACAGCAACACCAGTTCCGACGAGTTCGAGCAGATGGTGCTCAAGGCCAAGGAGTACATCCACAAGGGCGACATTTTCCAGGTGGTGCTGAGCCAGCGTTTCTCCACCGGCATCCAGGGCGACCCTTTCAACGTGTTCCGGGCCCTGCGCCGGGTCAATCCCTCGCCCTACATGTTCTATCTGAAACTGGGCGACCTGAAAGTGGCCGGCTCCTCGCCCGAGGTGCTGGTGCGGGCGCAGAACGGCGTGGCGGTAACCCGCCCCCTGGCCGGCACCCGTCCCCGCGGCGCCACTGCCGAGGAGGACCGCGCCCTGGAGACCGAACTCCTGGCCGACCCGAAGGAGCGCGCCGAGCACGTGATGCTGGTCGACCTGGGGCGCAACGACCTGGGACGGATCTGCCGCTACGGCAGCGTGCACGTGACCGAGCAGATGGCAGTGGAGCGCTACTCGCATGTCATGCACATCGTGAGCAATGTCGAGGGCGAACTGGCCCCCGGCACCGCGGCTCTGGACGTGCTGGGGGCGTGTTTCCCGGCCGGCACTGTGAGCGGGGCTCCCAAGGTGCGTGCCATGGAGATAATCGACGAGCTGGAGAAAGAGACCCGCGGTATTTACGCCGGAGCGGTGGGTTATATCGATTTCTCGGGCAACCTCGATTTCTGCATCGCCATCCGGACCATCGTGATCAAGGGCCAGACCGCTTACCTTCAGGCCGGGGCCGGGATAGTGGCCGACTCCGACCCGAAAAGCGAGTACCGTGAGACGATCAACAAGTCCCGCGCCCTTCTGCGGGCCATCGAGCAGACCCAGGAGCCGCTATGATCCTCGTCATTGACAACTACGATTCGTTTACCTATAATCTCGTCCAGTACTTGGGCGAACTTGGCGCCGAACTCACCGTCCACCGCAACGACAGGATCACGGTCGATCAGGTCGAGACGCTGGCTCCGGGGGGTATTGTCATTTCTCCGGGGCCGGGTACGCCGGATGACGCCGGCATTTCGCTGGAGCTGCTGACCCGCCTGGGGCCGCACATCCCCGTGCTGGGAGTCTGTCTGGGCCACCAGGCGATCGGCCAGGCGTTCGGCGGGCGGGTGATCGGAGCTCCCACCCTTATGCACGGCAAGACCAGCCTGGTGAGCCACGACGGCTCCCCGTTGTATGAGGGACTCTCCAACCCGTTCGAGGCCACGCGCTACCACAGTCTGGTGGTCGAGCGCGAGACCCTCCCCGACTGCCTGAGAATCACCTCCTGGACTGCAGACGGTATCATCATGGGCCTGCGTCACAAGGTGTATCCGGTGGAGGGCATCCAGTTCCACCCTGAGTCGATTCTGACTTTTGAGGGTAAGAAAATGTTGGCCAATTTCCTGAAAAGGGTAAAATGATAAAGGATTTCAGTGAATTCAAACGCAAGTGCGGTCCGGCCGGAGCGCCCTGGGTCTGCGTGTTCGGGACCTCGGACGCGGGCGACACGCCCAGCGTGGCCGCCGCCAGGCGGCTGGGCGTAGCCCTCGCCCGCGCGGGCTGTGTGGTCGTCACAGGCGGATACGGTGCGGCCATGGAAGCTGCCAACCGCGGCGCACACGAGGCCGGCGGCCTGAGCGTTGGCGTCACCTGCCGCATGTTCACCCGTGACCCCAACCCGTTCCTGGATGAGATCGTCCCCACGAACGACCTGATCGAGCGCATGACCACGCTCATCGGCCTGGGAGATGCTTACGTGGCGGGAAAAGGCGGAACCGGCACCCTGGCCGAGATCGCCCTGGCCTGGGAGTTTGTCAACAAGCGCCTCATCTCGCCCCGTCCGCTGGTGCTCTGCGGCGGGTTCTGGGATGCCCTGCCGGCTCTCATGAAAGACGCCGGTGCGCACCCTGGGGTAAGCCTGGGACGGGCCGGGGACTCGATACTCACCGCAGCCGATGAAAACGAGACTGTCCGGCTGATCCGGGATTTTTACATCCGTCTCGGCCGGAACACGGAGGGAGGAACGGAACAATGATCCTGGATGCCCTCAGGCTGGTGGTGGACAAGCGTAACCTCGACTCCGCCTCCGCCGAGGCCGTGATGACCGAGATCATGGAGGGGCAGGCCACTGCCGCCCAGGTGGCGGCCTTTATCACCGCCCTGCGCATGAAAGGCGAGACCACGGATGAGATCGCGGCCTTTGTCAAGGTGATGCGGGCCAAGGTGCAGCCGGTGGTGTCGAAAGTCCATTCCGCGGTTCTCGACACCTGCGGCACTGGCGGCGATGGGAGCGGGACGTTCAACATCTCCACCGCAGTGGCCTTTGTGGCCGCGGGTGCGGGGGTGCCGGTGGCCAAGCACGGCAACCGTTCTGTCTCCAGCCGCTGCGGCAGCGCGGATGTACTGCGCCAGCTCGGGGTCAATATCGAGGCCGCGCCTGAGACTGTCACACGCTGCCTGGACCAGGCCGGTATCTGTTTCATCTTCGCCCCCCTGTTCCACCCGGCCATGAAACACGCCATCGGCCCGCGTCGCGAGATCGGAATCCGCACGGTGTTCAACGTGCTGGGACCTCTGACCAATCCGGCCGGCGCGGCCTGCCAGCTCCTGGGGGTCTACGATCCGGATTTGACCGTGCGCCTGGCCGAGGTTCTGGCCAAGCTGGGCAGCCGCAAGGCCTATGTGGTCCACGGCCACGGCGGCCTGGACGAACTCGCCCTGAGCGGCCCCAGCCGCCTGGCCTGCCTGGAGAACGGGACTGTGCGCCAGTTCAGCCTCGACCCTGCCGAGCTGGGTCTCGCACTCTGCCCGTCCGAGGCGGTGCGGGGCGGCGAGGCCGAGGAAAACGCCCGGATCGTGCTGGAGGTGCTGGAGGGCAAGCCCGGTCCACGGCGGGATGTGGTGCTGCTTAACGCCGCCGCCGCGATCAGCGCCTTTCACGATGGTATGGACCTGCGCGGGGGCCTGGAGTTGGCCGCCCGCTCGATTGAAAGCGGCGCGGCGCGCGGCAAGCTGGACATTCTCGTGCGTCTCAGCCGTGAAGAACAGGGAAGCAACTGATGAGTATTCTTGACGAAATAATCGCCCACAAGCGGGAGGAACTGAGCCTGAGCCTCAGCCGCCGCCCGCTGGGCGAGATCAAGGCCGCCCTGGCCGACAGCCCGCCGGATGCGCCGGGACGGTTCGAGCGGGCGCTGCTGAACGCGGCCCCGCCGATGGCGCTGATCGCGGAGATAAAAAAAGCCAGCCCGTCCAAGGGCCTGATCCGCGAGGATTTCCAACCCGCGTCGCTGGCCCGTCAGTATGCTGACGGCGGAGCGGCCGCGCTGAGCGTGCTCACGGACAGGAAATATTTCCAGGGCGACCCGGACTATCTGGTCCAGGCGCGCGAAGCCGTGGATATCCCGGTGCTGCGCAAGGATTTCATCCTCTCCGAGTACCAGGTGTTCGAGTCGGCCCTCCTGGGCGCGGACTGTATCCTTCTGATCGTAGCAGCGCTGGATGATCCGTTACTGTCCGGCCTGCACCAGTTGGCCGGCAGCCTGGGACTGGATGTTCTGGTCGAGGTTCACGTTGAGGCCGAGGCCGAGCGGGCCGCCCGGATCGGGGCGCGGATCGTGGGAGTCAACAACCGCGACCTGGGCACATTCCAGGTAAGCCTGGTGACTTCCGAGCGCCTGGCCCCACTGCTGTCCGGGGCCGCGGTGCGGGTCTCCGAAAGCGGAATTTCCTCCCGCGCCGACCTTGACCGTCTGGCCGCCTGCGGCTACCGTGCGGTCCTGGTCGGAGAGCACCTGATGCGCCGGCCGGACATAACCGCCGCCACCCGAGAACTGTTGGGAGCCGTGTCATGAGGACAAGGATCAAGATTTGCGGCATCACCCGTTGGGAGGACGCCGCCGCGGCCGTGGAATTGGGGGTGGATGCCCTGGGTTTCGTGTTCCACCGTCCAAGCCCGCGCTACGTGATCCCAGAGAACGCGATGCGCATAATCGAGCGCCTGCCGGCCTGGGTCACCCCGGTGGGAGTGTTCGTGGACATGGCCCCGACCGCGGTGCGAGACACTTTCGAGCGCTGCGGTCTCCGCCTGGCCCAGCTCCACGGGCAGGAGTCGCCTCTTCTCTGCGCCACGATGGGCGTACCCTGGATCAAGGCTTTCCGGGTCGCCAAGCCCGAGGACCTGGACAGCATCCGGAACTGGAACCTGCGCAACGGTTTCCTGCTGGACAGCTTTGTCGCAGGCGCTCCCGGCGGCACGGGCCGGACTTTCGACTGGTCACTGGCCTGCCGGGCCTGCTCGGCTGGACCGCTGATCCTGGCCGGCGGGCTGAACCCGGAGAACGTGGGCGCGGCGATCCGCACCGTGCGTCCGTTCGGGGTGGATGTTTCGAGCGGCGTGGAAAGCCCCCCCGGAGTCAAAGACCACGCCCGGCTGGCCGCATTCGTCGCAGCGGTCAGAGAAGCGGACAATATAGAATAACATTCTATCTCTCAATACATTGACGAAAGGACGATGCTGTATGAAAATCAAGCTCGGACTGCCCAAGGGCAGCCTTCAGGACGCAACCATCGAGCTGTTCCGCCGCGCGGGCTACAATTTCGGGGTCAGCGAGCGCAGCTATTTCCCGTCTATCGATGATGACGAGCTGGAGGCCATGCTAATCCGGGCCCAGGAAATGGCGCGCTACGTCCAGGATGGGGTGTTCGACGTGGGTCTGACCGGCCGCGACT
>CAYLSM010000016.1:0-36945 GCA_964386505.1 uncultured Gemmatimonadales bacterium | reverse complement strand
TCGCCAGCACGGCTGTCTGCGGCGGGGTCCATTCCTCGAGGCTCAGGCGCGGAATACGGCAGACTGCGGCCACACCCTGCGGGGTGACCGTGTCCAGGGCACGGCGCAGCGCGTCCTCCTCCGCCCGGTAGACCGTCACGCCCCTGGCGGCCAGGGACGCGGCCAGGGCCGAGCCGCGCGCTCCGGCGGCCGTGTCTGAGCCCTCCGGGCCACGCACCGCCCAGGCGATACTCACACCGCAGGCCAGGGCCTCCTCCACCAGACGCACGCCCTCGGCCACGAACAGGCCGGACTCCTCGCGCCATTTGCGCTGGCTCAGCTTGCCCAGGAGCTTTTCGTTGTTCCGGGAAAGAAGCGGATAATCAGCAGGCACAGGCGGGCGGTCCAAGCATGCCTCCGGGCGAGTCGAGGGATTGGTAACGGCCGGGGTTGACTGAAAATAATATTCAACCCTGCGGCTCGGCTGTCAACTGCGGACCTCTGCAAGGGTGAACCAATTTCTTGTTGACTTGGGCGCCCGGGACTATATTGAATCATCCGTCTTAGCGAACTAATACAACTCAACCCAAGACAGATAAGCCATGACCTCACCCGAGAAAATAAGCCTGCTCGCGGTCCGTTCGCGCAAGGCCCCCGAGGGCCGTCTGTGCGCGGTGACCGCCTATGACTGCACGTTTGCCCGTCTGGTTGACCAGGCAGGGGTGGATATCGTGCTCTGCGGCGACTCGCTGGCCAACACCATGCTGGGCCTGGAAAGCACGGTTCCCGTGACCCTGGACCAGATGGTGCACCATGCCACGGCGGTGGCTCGCGGGGTGCAAAGAGCGTTCTGCGTGGCCGACATGCCGTTCGGTTCGGTCCAGACCGGGGTGAACGCCGCCCTGGCCAACTGCGTGCGCGTGTTCAAGGAGTGCGGGGTGGATGCAGTGAAGATCGAGGGCGGCCTGCGCTCGGCCGAGGTGATCCGGGCCGTGGTGGGGGCCGGTATCCCGGTGATGGGACATGTGGGCCTCACCCCGCAGTTCCGCTCCATGCTGGGCGGGCTCAAGGTGCAGGGCAAGGATGAGGAAAGCGCCCGCAGAATCCTGGCCGATGCCCAGGCCGTGGAGGAGGCCGGAGCGTTCGCCGTTGTGTTGGAGGCCGTGCCGCGCCGTCTGGCCGCCATCATCACCTCACGTCTGGGTATACCCACGATCGGTATCGGTGCCGGGCCCGATTGCGACGGCCAGATACTTGTGCTGCACGACATCCTGGGCCTCAGCCCGCGCGCGCCCAAGTTCGCCAAGGTTTTCGCCGATCTTTCCACCGCGGTCATGAACGGGGTCCAGGCCTACTGCGACCAGGTCCGGGGCGGTTCGTTCCCGGATGACTCGCACAGTTTCCGCGTGGATGACTCCATTATAGAGAAGCTATGAAATCCGACCTGCTGCGTCTGCTGGCCGAGCGCAACATCGACCTCCTCTGGGCCGTGGGCGCCACCCACGACTGCCCGGATGTTTATTATCTTACCAATGGCCAGCCGCTCACCCTGGCCTGGATCATTCTGAGACGCGGCCACGAGCCGCTTCTGGTCCACGGGGCGATGGAGCGCGAGTCCGCCGCGCGCTCGGGCTGCCGCACAATCGATTTCTCCTCGCTCGGGATCGAGGAACTCTCGCGCAGTTTCAGCGACCCGCTGGCCCTGCGCCAGGAGCTGTTCGTGCGCCTGGCCGAGCGCGAGAACCTGAGCGGCCGCCTGACCGTGCACGGAGTGATGGACCCGGGCGAGGCGCATGCCCTTCTGGCCGAGCTGCCGCGCCGGATAAGCGGGCTGGAGGTGGTTCGCGACACGCCCTCGCTGATTCAGGAGGCCCGGATCACAAAAGATGGGCCCGAGATCGAGCGGATGAAGGACGTGGCCGCGCGCTCGCTTGTGGCGTTCGATGCCGCGCTGGAGCTGTTGCGCTCCGGGCACCTGGAGGATAGTCTCCTTCTGGATGAGCACGGCCACGGGATCACGGTGGGCCGGGTCAAGGCGGCGATCTCGGCCAGTCTGGCCGCACAGGGGCTCCAGGAGACCCACGAGACGATCCTCTCGATCGGGCGCGAGGCCGGAATCCCGCACGCCAGCAGCGAGCCGGAGACCGTGTTCAGCGCAGGAAAAACTGTTGTCTTCGACCTTTTCCCCTGCACCCGCGGCGGGGGCTACTATTTCGACATCACGCGCAGTTTCGGGATCGGGTTCCTGCCCGAGGCGGAGCGTAAACTCTGGGACTGCGTGCTCCAGGCCCAGGAGAAAGCCATCGCCGCGATACGTCCGGGGCTGGATGGCTCGCGCCTTCAGGAGCTGGTCTGCGAGCATTTCGAGGCCGCCGGCCATCCGACCGTGCGCTCCAACCCGCGCACGTCAGAGGGCTATGTACACTCACTGGGCCACGGCGTGGGCCTGGAGGTGCACGAGTACCCCTACCTGCGGCTCAACGACACCCCGATATCACGCAACAGCCTTCTGCCGGGCAGCGTTTTCACTATCGAGCCGGGGCTTTACTATCCGGGCTACGGCATGGGAGTGCGCATCGAGGACAGCCTCTACCTGGACAGCGCGGGCAACCCGCAATTCCTGGCCCAATACCCGAAATACCCGGTTCTGGTCCCGGAGGGATAAGAGCCTCAGGATTGGTTGAATGCCCCATTATAGTGAATTTGTTTTTTTTGTTAAACCAAAGCTTGCTCTTTTGCTATCACCTGAATATATTTCCCCACCTTAAGGAACATAGTCGCACCATCCAGAACGACCAAACCTATCTTCAAATACCATCGAGTATCCGCCAGAGGGGACCCCCATGCTGAAGGCCAGTTTCGGGTATTTCGACCGTGAGGGCGCCGAATTCGTTGTCACCGAGTACGACACTCCGCTGCCGCTGGTCAACTATTTCTGGAATGAAAGGTTCATCTCCGGGGTCAGTCAGCACATGGCCGGGATCGGTTGTTTCACCGAACGCCCGATGCAGTACATGCACCCGGTGACCCGCTGCCTGATCGTGCGTGAGGAGAACCGCCACTTTTACCTTCGGGATGACGACAGCGGTGAGTTCTGGAGCCCGGGCGCCTACCCGGCCGCACCCAAGCCGAGACGCTTTGAGTGCCGCCACGGCCTGGGATACTCGATCCTGACCGCCGAGACCGCCGGTATCGAAACCAGGCTGCGCGTGTTCGTGCCCGAGACCCACGAGACCGAACTCTGGACCGTGCGGCTCACCAACCGCAGCGAACGCCGCCGCCGGATACGTTTTTACGGGTTCGTGGACTGGCTGCTCAAGGGCTATCAGGAATACTGCGACTACCACGGTTCCCTGCATGCGCACTTTGACCAGACTGTGAACGCGCTCAACGGGTTCAACGAGGCCCCGGAGCGTCCGCACGAGCGTTTCAGCGCGTTTATCGCCTCGGATCTCGCCCCCTCGGGCTTCGACAGCTCGCGCGCGGCGTTTCTCGGCCGCCTCGGCTCGGCGGCAATTCCCCAGGCCGTGGTCGAGGGCCGCATGCGCGGCAGCGAGGGTGTCTGCGAGCGCCTGTGCGGCGCGCTGGAACACAGTTTCAGCCTGGAGCCGGGCCAGAGCGTGACATTCAACCTGGCCCTGGGCAGCACGGACTCTTTCGAGACCACGCGCGCGATCTGCCGGGCGGTGTTCGCCCCCGGTGCGGCCGATAGCCTGTTCACTGCCATGCGAGACAACCTGGCCGCCAAGTACCGCAGCGTGCATGTGGAAACCCCGGACCAGCGCCTTAACTACCTGTTTAACGGCTGGATCAAGCGGGCCATCCAATTACACACGGAAGTCGGCACCGACACTGGACGCGGGCTGCGCGATGTGCTCCAGGCGGCCTGGGCGGTCAGTTCCTACGACCCGGCCAACGCCCGTCAGAAGATACTGGAGTCCCTGGCCCACCAGTACCGCGAGGGCCACACCCTGCGCGGCTGGAACCCGGTGGATGACCATCACTACAGCGACGGTCCGGTGTGGATCGCCCCGGCCGTGGACAGCTACCTCAAGGAGACCGGGGATTACGGGTTCCTCCAGGAAAAAGCTCCCTATTTCGACGGAGGCGAGGGCACGGTCTGGGAACACACCCTGACCTCGATCCGCCACGCCACGGATGACACCGGCGAACACGGCCTGGTGCGCATGCACTATGGCGACTGGAACGACTCGCTCAACGGTATCGGCCTGGCCGGCCGCGGCGAGAGCGCCTGGACCTCCATCGCCATGATTTTCACCATCGCCCGGGCGCGCGAGATCGTGAACAACGCGCTGCACGACCCGGCCCTGGACGAGGAACTGCGTCAGCGCTCCGAGCGCCTGGAAAAAGCCATCCGAGAGCACGCCTGGGACGGGGCCTGGTACCTGGAGGGCTACAACGACGAGGGCCGGGCGGTGGGCAGCCACGTGGAGACTACGGGACGGGTGTTCCTCAACCCGCAGTCCTGGGCCATCCTGGGCGGAATCGCCAGCGACGGTCGCCTCAAGGATATCCTCAAGGTAATCGACAATGATCTGGAGTGCGACTACGGCTCGCTCGTTCTCACCCCGGCCTACCGCAAGCCTGACCCGGGGATTGGCCGGATCACCTGGTTCGTGCCCGGGATGTGGGAGAACGCCTCGCCCTATTGCCACGGCACCAGTTTCAAGATCATGGCCGACACGTTCATCGGCCGGGGCGACAAGGCACTGGAGTCGATGCTCAAGGTGCTGCCGGACAACCCTAAAAACCCCTGCACGCACTCGGGTTGCCCGCCCTATCAGGTGACCAACATGTACTACGGGCCAGAGCACCCGCGTGCCGGGCAGATTCTCTACTCCTGGGTCACCGGCACGGCCGACTGGCTTTTCAAGGCCCTGACCTCTCACATGCTGGGGGTGCGCGCCGACTATAAGGGCCTCCTGATAGACCCCTGCCTGCCCTCGGGCTGGAAACGGGCCTCGCTGGAGCGCTCGTTCCGCGGGGTGCGCTACCGGGTGGAGATAGAGAACCCGGACGGCAAGCAGACCGGAGTGCGCCGGATCACGCTGGACGGGCAAGAAGTGCAGGGCCAGCTCCTGCCGCTCCTGGCCGACGGTGCCGTGCACGAGGTTAAAGTTCTGATGTAGTGTTTTTTCAACTTTCTTTGTCTGCCTGGCTGTTGCAGTTGTCGTTGTGGGCAGCGCGTGTCTGAGCCTGCAACACTGGCAGCGTGCAATTGTGACTGAAACGCCCCAGCCTGCAGATGCTCCGTGGTGTGGCGGCGATTCGCGGCAGCGCCGCCGCTGGAACAGGGCGGCGTAATAGAAGAACCGGGAACACCGGTGGCAAAAAAGAGCCGTGTCTGGGACGAGTTCGCGGCCCCCGCTGGCTTTGCTTCTTTCGCCGAAGCGAAAGAAGGCTTTTCTGATTGTGTGCTTTATGTTCACAAAGAGACTATCGTAAGGGGCGCCTTCAGGGGCGCCCTTTATCTTTCGGATGCGGAATACCTCGGGTCAATCAGCATTGCCTTCCCGCGCATTCGCTTTTATTATGGTTCGCAGGCAGGCACAAATCCCCACGGCGAGTCAGCACAACCCGTTCCGCTTGTCACACATACTTTTCCCGGGAGCGTAAGATGTCAGGACAGGATTCGCTCAACCGCAGGCAGTTCATCGAGAAGACCACCCTGGCCGCAGCCGCGGCCGCAGTCGCCGCCGGGGCCACAAAAGGCCAGGCGCAGATAAACAACTCCACGCTCGGGCCGGCCAAGCGGGTCGGGCTCGGGTTCATCGGCGTGGGTATCCGCGGCACGCTGCTGATGGAAGCCGCGGCCGGGATCAGCGGGGTGGAGGTGGTCACCGCCGCCGACTGCTACAAGGGGCATCTGGACCGCGCGGTCGAGAATTTCCCCTCGATCCAGATCACCGGCGACTACAAGCAGGTCCTGGCCCGCAGCGATGTGGACGCCGTGATAATCGCCGCCCCGGACCACTGGCACCTTCCGATGGTCAAGGAGGCCCTGGCCGCGGGCAAGCATGTCTACATCGAGAAGCCCATGACCCACTCCTGGGAGGAGGGCGAGGAGTTCATCAAGGCCGTGGACAAGAGCGGCAAGGTGCTCCAGGTGGGCAGCCAGTACATGAGCATGGGCTGCGCCCAGATGGCCGCCGATTTCATCAAGAGCGGCAAGCTGGGGCAGGTGACCATGGTCGAGGGCAAGATACACCGCAACAGCTCCACCGGCGCCTGGTACTATCCGATCCCGCCGGATGCCTCGCCGGCCACGATCGACTGGAAGAGTTTCCTGGGCGCCGCCCCGCAGCATGATTTCGACTTGAGACGTTTCTTCCAGTGGCGTCTGTACTGGGACTATTCGGGCGGCCTTCCCACCGACCTGTTTGTCCACCTGATCACCGCCACGCATCAGTTGATGGGGGTGCAGGAGCCGGAGAGCGTGGTCAGTTTCGGCGACATCTACCGCTGGAAAAACTACCGCGAGGTCCCGGACCAGATGACCGCCCTGGTGAAGTACTCCGAGGGGTTCGTGCTCAAGCTGACCAGCACGGCCAACAACGGGCACCCCGGGCCGGCGCTCACTTTCTACGGCACCGAGGGCACGCTGGAGTACAACGGAGACTCGTTCAAGTTCTTCTACGAGCCGCGCACCGAGAATTTCGAGTACCCGACCCACTCCTGGCCCAAGGCCACGGTCAAGCAGTTCAGCCAGATCATGAACCTGGACGACAAGCTGAGCCCGGTGGACGGGCCCCCGGCGGCCGCGCCGGTCGAGTACACCTCGCCTAACGACGAGGAAGACACCCGCGCCCATATCCGCAACTGGGTCGAGGCGATCCGCACCGGCGGCAAGCCCATCGAGGACGTGCGTTTCGGGCACCACGCCGCCCTGGTCGGCCACATGTGCAATATCTCGTTCAAGGCCGGCAAGATGGTCAAGTGGAACAAGCAGACCCGCAAGGTCGAGGCGTAAGGCCGGATCTGTTTGATCGCAAAGGTTTACACCGCAGGGGCGACCGGCCGGTCGCCCCTGCATTTGCATAGAAATATCCATTCAGCAGGGAATTGTCGCGTCTGAGAAAGGGAATACAAGCATGCAGGAAAGCTTCATTGTAACCGGCGGGGCCGGGCTGATCGGCAGCAATGTCGTGCGCGGCCTGAACGCGCGCGGCTGCACGGATATCCTGGTGGTGGACCACCTGAATCACCCGGCCAAGCAGCGCAACCTGGACAGTCTGCGCTACCGCGACTACCTGGACAAGAACGAGTTCCGCAAACTGCTCGGCCAGGACCGCGTTCCCCGTGTGCGCGGCGTGTTCCACCTGGGGGCGTGCAGTTCCACCACCGAGACCGATGAGGCCTACCTTCAGGACAACAATTTCCAATACACCTGCGACCTCTGCGAATGGTGCCTTCGCACCGGGGCGCGCTTTGTCTACGCCTCCAGCGCCGCGACTTACGGGGATGGCGCGCGGGGCTACAGCGATGACGACGCCGTGACCCCCTCGCTTGAGCCGCTCAACCTCTACGGCCGCTCCAAGCAGCTTTTCGACCTCTGGGCCATGGGCAACGGGGCGATAAAGAAAATCGCCGGCCTAAAATATTTCAACGTCTACGGCCCGGGCGAGGACCACAAGGGCGAGATGCGCTCAGTGGTGCACAAAGCCTACGCCCAGGTGCAGCGCGAGGGACGGATTACACTGTTCCGCTCGCACCGTCCGGATTACCGCGATGGCGAGCAGGACCGCGATTTCGTGTTCGTAGCGGATGCCGTGGCGGTAAGCCTGTTTTTCTACGAGCACCCCGAGGTCTCGGGCCTGTTCAACTGCGGCAGCGGCCGGGCGCGCACCTGGCTCGACCTGGCCCGGGCTCTGTTCGCCGCCCTGGGCCGCGAGCCGAAAATCGAGTTCATCGACATGCCCCTGCACCTTCGCGACAAGTACCAGTACCATACCTGCGCCGAGGTGGGCAAACTTCACCGCGCCGGGTACACCACCCCCTTTGTCCCGGTCGAGGAGGGAGTGCGGCGCTACGTGCAGGACTACCTGGCCCGTCAGGAACAGAGCGAGGCTTAATTACACAATCGGCGTTCTCAACATTAATTCCCCAAGGTCAAAGACAAAGGCTAAAATGACCCCACGCGAGCGCTTTTTCAACCTGGTGGAAAACAGCGGCAGCCGCGACCTGCCGTTCTTCCCCGACCTGACCGACTGGTACATGGCCCGCCGTATCAACCCGGGCGAGGCGTTCCCCTACGCCCCGGGCCAGTTCATCCCGGACGACAGCCCGATCCATGCGCGTAACCATGACATGCCCGGGGAACTGGCCAGACTCACATTCCTCGACCTTTTCAAGAAATTCGGCTGGGGCTGCCCGATCCATTGCTACGAGTGGTTCGAGCCGGAATATAGCAGCCCGGTGCGCCGTGAGTGCCTGACCCGGGGCCATACCCGCACCACCCGTCTTGTCACCTCGCGCGGCGAGCTGGTCAAGGTGGAGCGGCTGTGCGATGACGGTTCCTGGGCCCCGGCCGAGCATTTCGTCAAAGAGGTCGCCGACCTGGAGATCATGCGCGAGGTGGTGGAGCATACCCGTTTCGTCCCGCGCTACGACCGGGCCCAGGCCGTGCTGGATGCCCTGGGCGGCCAGGGAGTGATCGACCTGCCGGTGATGCGCTCGCCGTTCGGCAAGCTGGTCCACGAGTACATGGGCCTGGAGCGAGTGGCGTTCGCCCTGTTCGACCAGCCCGGGGTGATCGAATCCTTTCTTGCATTCCAGGAGCAGAAAGACCTGGAGCAGGTGCGCCTGGCCGCGCTCTGCCCGGGACGGGTGGTGATCCTGAGCGACCACGCGGATGAGAACCTGCTCGCTCCGCCCTGGTTCGAGCAATACTGCATGCCTTATTATGAGAAAGCCTGCAGAATTCTGCACGATTCCGGCAAGCTGGTCAGCACGCACTGGGACGGCAACCACAAGAGCCTGTTCCAGTTCCTGCCCCGCTTGCCGTTCGACATTCTGGACGGCTGCACTCCCAAGCCGATGAACAACTATGAGGTCGAGGAACTGGCCGAGGCGCTCCCCGCGCGGATGCGCACCTGGGTCGGCGTACCCTCAACGTTGTTCTGCACCGGCGAGCCCACCGAGGATATCCTGGCCTACGCCGACCGGATACACCGTGTTTTTGCCGGCCGGGCCATAATAAACGTGGGCGATATCCTGCCGCCCAACGGCGATTTCAACCAGGTGCTCGCCCTGGGTGAGCATGTGGCCGGCTTGAACGGCGGCCGCTGAAACGTTATAGTTAAGGACGGCCCCCGCTTTTTCCCCACCGCTGCCGGGCAGCGACGCGGAAAGGGCATCCGCCGTGGATGATTTCAGACAAGCGGGCGACCCCGCAGTCGCCGGCTAAACTATTCAGCTTTGGAGGATTTTTTAATGGGCAAGAAGAATCATGAGGAAGAATGCGAGCACGAGCACTATGAGGATGAGTGTGATTGCGATTGCGGTTGTGACGAGGAAGACGACGGGCAGTACTACGCCATGCCCCTGATCGGTGACAAGGCCCCCGCGTTCGAGGCCGAGACCACCATGGGCCCGATCAAGTTCCCGCAGGACTTTGAGGGCAAGTGGGTGATTTTCTTCTCGCACCCGGCCGATTTCACCCCGGTCTGCACCACCGAGTTCATGACTTTCGCCTCGATGCAGAAACAGTTCAAGAAGATGAACGCCGAGTTGCTGGGCCTGTCCATCGACAGCACCTACAGCCACATCGCCTGGCTCAGGACGATCAAGGAGAAAATCGAGTACCGCGGGATGAAGGACGTGGAAGTCAAGTTCCCGGTGATCAGCGACCTGAGCATGGAAGTCTCGATGCGCTACGGGATGCTCCAGCCCCAGGCCAGCACCACCCAGGCCGTGCGCGCCGTATTCATCATCGACCCCAAGGGCATCGTGCGCGCGGTGCTGTACTATCCGTTGTCCAACGGACGCAACGTGCCCGAGATCAAGCGTCTGCTGGCCGGGCTCCAGACCACGGATAAGCACGGCGTAGCCACCCCGGCCGACTGGCTGCCGGGCGAGGATGTGATCATCCCGCCTCCGGGCTCCTGCGGCGCGGCCAAGGACCGGGTGGACGAGGCGGGCAAGTCGGGCTACAAGTGCCACGACTGGTTCCTCTGCACCAAGCCCGACCCCGAGCGCAACGCCTGAGCGGGACTGAAATCTGGAAGTTTATCAACTGCAGGGGCGACCGTCCGGTCGCCCTTGCGCATTTTGCCGAACCTTTTTACCATCTATTTAGACCCCTCTCATTTGCTCCCCTTTCTGTCCCTTGTCCTCTCCTCCTGGCAGATTTATCTTTTCATCCGCACCCGCCTTTCCGTCTCGATTCCAGCCCATCTCACTCCTCACCCGGGGGCCGTCCCATGCGCCGGCTTATCCTCCTGTCGTATGCTCTTGTCATATTGCTCAGCCTTGCCTGTCAACCCTCCGGCCGCGCAGTGGCGGTCTATGTCCCGGCCAGAGCCTCCTTTGCCGAGAAGCTGGCCGCCAGTGAAGTCCGGCGCTATTTCTACCATCGCACCGGAGAGCTTCTTCCGCTCAAAACCGGCCCGGTGAAAGCCGTGCGCGGCCGCTGCGTGATCGTGGTGGGAGATTGTGACCGGGCCGAGCTGGCTGCCCTTCTGGACGGCTCCCCGATCGAGGCCGCGGTCGACAGCCTGGATGATGAGAGCTACCTTCTGGGCAGTGTCAACGCCGGGGGCGGACGGGTGCTCGTGGTGGCGGGCGGAGACAGCCTGGGCACTCTATACGGCGCCTACCGTCTGGCCTGGCGCCTGGGCGCGCGTTTCTACCTGCACGGGGATGTCCTCCCGGACGGAAAAATTTCGCCCGTGCCGCCGGATATCCGCGAGAGCGGCCATCCGCTTTTTGCCCTGCGCGGCATCCAACCCTTTCACGACTTCCCGGAAGGCCCCGACTGGTGGGACGAGGACGGCTACAAGGCCGTGCTGGCCCAGTTGCCCAAGCTGGGGATGAACTTCTTCGGCCTGCACACGTACCCCCAGGGCGGTGTCGGCCCGGAGCCGGTTGTCTGGATCGGGCCACAGGAAAGCCTTGGCTCCGCAGACCAGGTGACAGCAGCCTACCCGGCGCGGCATTTCACCACAGTCAGCGGCACCTGGGGTTACCGCGCGGACAGCACCGGGCGCTACGGCTTCGGAGCAGACCAGTTGTACGATGAGGATATCTTCGGCGCCGGTTACATGCGCGGCATGGCCCCCTGGCCGCCGGACTCGGCTGCCTGCGTGGAGCTGTTCGAACGCATGGGCAATGTCCTTAACGGCGCTTTCAGTTTCGCCCGCAGCCTGGGAGTGCGCACCTGTATCGGCACCGAGACCCCGCTCACCGTGCCGGATGCTGTCCGGGCGCGTCTGACCGCCGCACAGAAAGCCCAGCCGCAGTCCGAGCTGGCCCGCAGCCTCTACTCCGCCATGTTCAGCCGGATCGCGGCCACCCACCCGCTGGACTATTACTGGTTCTGGACCCCGGAAAGCTGGACCTGGGATGGGGCCCGCCGCGAGCAGGTGACGGCCACACTGGCCGACCTGAAAGCGGCCGCGGCGGCGGCGGATGAGGTCCAGGCCCCGTTCGAGCTGGCCACCTGCGGCTGGGTGCTGGGCCCGCAGTGGGACCGCGCGCTGTTCGACCGCGAGCTGCCCGCGGGCATGGCAATGTCCTGCATCAACCGGGAGGTGGGGCATGACCCGGTGGAGCCGGGGTTCGCCCGGATCGAGGGCCGCGGCAAGTGGGCCATCCCCTGGCTTGAGGATGACCCGGCACTGATCATCCCGCAGCTCTGGGCCGGACGGATGCGGCGGGACGCCGCGGACGCACTGGCCTACGGCTGCGACGGCCTGCTGGGGATCCACTGGCGCACCCGCGAGCTGGGGCCGAACGTGGCCGCCCTGGCCCGAGCCGCCTGGGACCAGACCGGCTGGAATCCGGAGGCCGCTGAGCGGATGGTCGAGCCGGACAGCGCCTCCGACCGCCCGCGCAACCTTCCCTGCCTCGATTTCTACCTGGACTGGGCGCGCGCCGAGTTCGGCCCGGACGCTGCAGAACAGGCAGCGCGGCTCTTCGCCTCCATCGACGGCGCCCTGCCGCGCCCCTCCAACTGGGTCCAGGGTCCCGGCGGGCTGGTCCCGGACAGCCTGGATTGGGAAACCCAGGTTGCCCCGCGCTATGCGTTCGTCGACTCCCTGGCCGCGCTCGATTCGCTGGTCAGCGGACCCGGCGCGCGCGAGCGTTTCTCGTTCTGGCTGCACAGCCTGAGCTACCTGCGCGAGGTGGCGCATTTCGACTGCACACTCTGGCAGTTCCGCCAGGCCATGGACAAGGTACGCCAATGCAAGGACCCGGACACGAAAACAGTCCTGGCCCGCGAGGAGGCCCTGCCCCTGCGGATCGAGCTGGCCGAGCGCCTGGCCGGGGTGTTCGCGCAGCTCCTGCCCACGGTGACCACCACTGGCGCCATGGGCACCGTGACCAACTGGCAGCAGCATGTGATCCCGCTCTATCTGGGCGACCCGGACCGCGAGCTGACCGCACTTCTGGGTCCCCTGCCGCGCAGCCTGGAACAGCCGCGCGAGTATCCAGGCCCGCCGCGCCTTTTCTCGCCGGTGGAGCGCACCAGCCTGGCCCCGGATGAGCCGTTGCGCTTGAACGCTGTCGTGGCTGGAGGCGCGGCCTCCGGGGTTAGCCTTTTCTGGCGGCCCCTGGGCCAGGGCGAGTATGTCGCCCAACCCATGGAGCATGCCGCACAAGGGGTATGGCGGACAATCCTGCCCGCGCCGGGGAAGGATATCGAGTATTACTTTCAGGCCACACTGGAGGGACAGCCGCAGCCGCTCACCTGGCCGGCCGGAGCGCCCGGGCAGACCCGCTCCGTGGTCTGCCTGCCTGAATGAACCTTGACCAATTGCATGTGCGCGCCGCTGTGAACGTTGACAGCCGCTTAATTGAGGCAGTATCTTGACTGCTGGTGAACCGCAGTCACCCAGTTAATAGACCGTATCAAATAAGAGCAACTGTAGCGTTCTGCGGGAACAACCTTAAACCCGAAACCGACACCCATTCAGGAGGCACTTATGCACGAGAAGAGCATCGAACTGCTGAACAAGGCGATCCAAGATGAGATGACCGCCGTGCACCAGTACATGTATTGCCATTTCCGCTGCGATGACATGGGCTTCGACCCGCTGTCGCTGCTTTTCAAGCAGACCGCAATCGAGGAGATGCTGCACGTGGAGCGTCTGGCCGAGCGTATCCTGTTCCTCAAGGGCGAGGTGGAGATGTTCGCCTCCGGCGCGGTGCAGAAGATTCATGACGTGAGAAAGATGCTCGAGATGGGCGCCCAGATGGAGCAGAACAGCGTCCGCGACTACAACCTCTGGGCCAACGAGTGCTCGGCCCATGCCGACTCGGCCTCCAAGAAGCTGTTCGAGGACCTGGTCACGGATGAGGAACGCCATTACGACCAGTTCGACACCGAGCTGGACAACCTGGCCCGCTACGGAGAGAGCTACCTGGCCTTGCAGTCTATCGAGCGCAGCAAGACAGTCTCACTGCGTCCGGCCGGTGGCGGCGCCGGCGGCCAGGCCTGAGAGCGCGGCCAGACGGTATAGGCATCCGGACTCTTTGATCTGAAAAGCGTTTGATAATTTCGGGTCCTGATATGCGGTTCCCCCAAGCCGCAAGTGTAAGAGCATTGCCCGTGACTGCGGCTTTTTTATATTCCATTAATCCACTTACCGTATTATCAAGAGGTTCTAAATGTCAGCAAACGAAAAGATCGAACTGGCTTATCAGGACGTTATTAAACGCAATCCGGGCGAGGTGGAGTTCCACCAGGCCGTGCGCGAGGTGCTCGAATCCCTTGGACCGGTGCTCAGCAAGTACCCGGAATTTGGACACCACAAGGTCATCGAGCGTATCTGCGAACCGGAGCGCCAGATTATTTTCCGTGTTCCCTGGCAGGATGACAAGGGCGAGGTGTATATCAACCGCGGCTTCCGGGTGCAGTTCAACAGCGCGCTCGGCCCTTACAAGGGCGGCATCCGTTTCCACCCGTCGGTCTACCTGGGGATCATCAAGTTCCTGGGCTTCGAGCAGATTTTCAAGAACGCGCTCACCGGAATGCCGATCGGCGGAGGCAAAGGCGGCTCGGATTTCGATCCCAAAGGCAAATCGGACAACGAGATAATGCGTTTCTGCCAGAGCTTCATGACCGAGCTGTTCCGTCACCTCGGAGAGTACACGGATGTCCCGGCCGGGGATATCGGCGTGGGCGGCCGCGAAATCGGCTATATGTTCGGCCAGTACAAGAGGATCACCAGACGCTACGAGAGCGGCGTGCTCACCGGCAAGGGCCTGGACTGGGGCGGCTCTCTGGTGCGCACCGAGGCCACGGGTTACGGAAACACCTATTTCGTGAACGAAATGCTCAAGGTAAAGAAGGAATCGTTCGAGGGTAAAACAGTACTGGTCTCCGGATCTGGCAACGTGGCGATCTACACCATCGAGAAAGTCGCTCAGCTTGGCGGCAAGGTGGTGGCCTGCTCCGATTCGAACGGCGTGATCTTCCATAACAAGGGGATAGACCTCGAACTGGTCAAGCAGCTCAAGGAGGTGGAGCGCCGTCGGATCAAGGATTACGCTCTCTACCACAAGGATGCCACCTACACGGCCAACGGCAACATCTGGGAGATACCCTGCCAGGTGGCCATGCCCTCGGCCACGCAGAACGAGATCAACGGCAAGGATGCAGCCACGCTGGTGAAAAACGGATGTATCGCGGTGGGCGAAGGCGCAAATATGCCCACCACTCCGGAGGGGATCAAGGTGTTTCTGGAGGCGAAGATCGCCTACGGTCCCGGCAAGGCGGCCAACGCCGGCGGAGTGGCCACCAGTGCCCTGGAAATGCAGCAGAACGCCTGCCGTGACGCCTGGACGTTCGAGTACACGGAAAAACGTCTCGAGGAAATCATGATCGGTATCCATCGCACCTGCCACGAGACGGCCGAGGAGTTCGGCACACCGGGCAACTATGTCAACGGCGCGAATATCGCCGGATTTATCAAGGTTGCCAAGGCCATGGTGGCGATGGGCCTGATCTGATCTGTCGCGACAGAGTTACGATTTCTGACACAAAGGCCGCCTGGAACACCAGGTGGCCTTTGTGTCAGAATAGGTCGGCGGGCGGTTTTCAGTCCCTCTCCCGCCAGCAGATGACCCGTTGTTCGAGGATATCCGAGGCCAGGGTCAGGCCGCTGGAGGCTACCTCGCAGACGTGCAGGACATCGGCGCTGGCTCCGGCGCCGGGCAGGTATTTCTCAAGATGGTTGGGGAGGCTCAGCGGCCAGGCGTTTTCCAGGCTGCATCCGGCCCGTCCCTGGAACAAAGCCACGTAGAAGATACCGCTCTCTACCAGGTCCTGGAAGAAATGCGTCCCGAAAGAAAGTTCCGGGGCGACCTGACCGCAATCGAAAGCCACCTCGGCCAGGGCGCTGAAATTGCTGATCTCGGAGAACGAGACCGGCACTCCCAGCGAGGGCGTGGTGGTGCCCCAGCGCCCCGGGCCGACCAGGATCGCCGGGCAAGTCTCCGGATCGGCGCAGTTCCGTCCGAGCCTGCCCACCAGCCGGGCCAGCTCATACTTGCCGGACAGAGTCAGGGCGGAATAGGCGGGCGGATCCACCCAAACCAGCAAAATCGGACGCAATATCAGGTTCCCGCCCATGAAATTCCCCTCCGAGCGGAAAAACACCCGCTGCTCATCCGGGTTATCAGGCAGCTGCACGGTTGTGCCCAAACCGCGTGTCTGGAGCGGGCGGCATTGCAGCAGGTTGATCCGCTGCTCGCCCTGTGGACCGAAATTGACCGTGAACTCGACATCCACCGGGTAGTCATAGGCTCGCTCCACGGTCTGAAGCATCCGCCGCAGGGTCGGGCAGAAATCCGTCCGGCTGAGCAGTGGATCAAACGTGAGCACTTTTCGCCGTTCGCCGCGTTTCCCCCGCACGCGGACAGATTCATCGACCGAGCTGTCGATCGTGCAGAACAGATCGGCCGGCAGGCCATTGTCCCCGGCCAGCAGACAGGAGGCCGGCAACGTGGCCAGGGAATTCTCACGAAGGTTCAGCAGATCGACATCCCGCTGGGAATAGCGCCGAAGGTCGTCCTCGCTCTTGAGCGGCCGAAGCATCGGAGCGTCCAGCGCGGCGATGCGTGGATAGTCGCCCTCAACCCGGTCGACCGCCCGTGTGCCCAGACCCATCACGATCCGCAGCATGCCGGCATCAGGGTCGAGGCTCTTGTGCCAGACGAAAGTGTTGAACGATATTCCCACGCCGGCTAAGTCGGGGTAATAGTGATCTCCGCGGTAGCGGCCGCTTACCCGTTGCACCAGCAGGGCCATCTGTTCCTCGGCCCGGTCCAGGCCACGCCGCTTGCGGTACTCCAAGGCCTCCTCGCTCATCGTGCTGGCGAACACCTCGCGCACCGCGGTCTCGAAAGCGGCCAGGCGCTCTTCCGGGTCGCCCTGGTTGACCAGGAAGAAGCTCTTGTACTTGCCGGCGAAAGCGTTACCGAAAGCATCCTCAAGCAGGCTGGAGCTGCGCACGATTATCGGGTACTGGCCGAAATAATCGAGCATCCGGCTGAATTCACCACGCACCTCGGGTGGGAACTCGCCCTTCAACATGCCCGCCTGCAGTTCCTGCGCTGCCGTGAAATAGCCGTCCGGTCTTTTCTGCTGCATCAGTAACCGCCACAGACCGTTATGCACCAGGAAGGAATAGAACACGTCCGAGCCCACATAGAACGAGTCGTGCGGTTCGAGCCGCTCCTGCCAATCCGTCTCCTGGTCGGCGCGCAGAATTGAGCGTGCCAGAAGCATTCCCAGGGCCTTGCCGCCGATAAATCCCGTGCCCACCATCCGGCTTTTGATCTCCAGCAGGTCCTCAAGGCTCAGCCAGCGCCTCGCCAGATCGAGCATTCGCTCCTCGCGGGCCGTCATCACCCGGCAAAGCTGGTCTACCATGGCCGCCTTTTCCTGCCGGTCCTTGGAGCAAGAAATGTCAGCGGCCCGCAGGAAAAGGCGGTCCCAGTAGTCCAGATGGCGGCTGTCGTGGCCCGCCCCGCGGTGGAACATTCCGGCAAGAAGGCGGGTGGCGCGGTTGCTGTCGGATACCGGCTCGAAACTGTCGTGCTCCATGATGTGCGGCAGGAACATTGTCGGTGAATAACGTCCGTCCACTTTCAGCGGGTGGACATGCAGGTGCTCCTCGAAGGAATGCACTTCCAGCATCAATTGGGTGGTCTCGCGGATGCGGTCGATGGTCTTGAACGAATGGCTTTCACGAAGCAATCCGAAATAGGCCACCGTGTCAAGCTCGTACAGATAGGGACAGGTTACACGGAAGAAATTACCGATCATCAGGTCTGTGGCCCAGGCCGAAAGCAGGTTTGACAAACAATCGAAAATATAGAATACCCCCTGGCCTTGGGCGCCGATTATCTCATGAATGCTACGAGTGAACGGCTCGAATCCCCGGCCGGCGTCCAACTCGCAGACCTGCATCCCGGATTTAATTAGTGGCTCGTGACGGGCGAAGCGCATATAAACCAGACGCCGTCCCTGTTCCACCGCCCGAGTGGCGAAAGGCAATACGAAACCACGGTAGTGATCCAGGTCTTCCACGCTCCAGACCACATTGTCGCCGAGTCGCAGCCAGTCCAGCACGCGGTCCAGTCCATCCAGCCCGGTCGAGATTCTCTGTTTCTCCATCGACGGTCCGTTTCTGAGTGTGAGGATTATCCTATTCTGTAATTTATTCCGCGGCCCGGAACAGTCAATTCAATTGAGCGGGGCGGCATTTTCTTGCAGGCGGCGGGCCCTGACTTGTAGATTGATCTGACACCATAATTTCATACATCTGCCCGGGAGAGACAATGACGCATTTCGGTTCCACTTCCCTTCTACTGCTCGCAGTGTTGAGCCTGTTCGTTTTCGGCGCGCTCCAGGCTGCCGGGGATGACCTGAAGCCCGAGCGCGTGTTGCTGGTGATCGATAACCAGTGGCAGGATCCGGAAAGTTTCGTGCTGGACGTGCAACAGACCGAGATTCCCAATTATGACCTGAGCTACCGCCCGTCCGGCACCGATTTCTTCCAGCTCGTGGTGCTGCTCAAGAGCTGGGGCATCCCGTTCGACATCCTGCGCCTGGACCAGGAGCAGCTCAGCCTCGAGTTGCTCCTGGACGGTCACGGGAAACCGCGCTACGGTTGTCTGCTGCTCGCGCTGGACGATGCAAAGTGCTGGTCGGCGCAGAGCGATCGGTTCCTTCAGCAGGCCGCGGCCGAGTACGGGATTAGCATTGTCGCGCTCAATAAAAGCGTCAAGGCTGACATGGTCGGACAGCTCTGCGGCCTGAGCTACGAGGGCTACAACATGACCGCCGATCAGATGACGGTCGAGGGAGACCACTACCTGACCCGCGGCCTGGGACAGGTGCTGATCCCCGTACCGGAGTCGGGCTACGTGCACCGGGTGCGGGTGAAAGCCACGCGGGACAACGTACAGGTGCTGGCCCTTCACGGCAGCTACCCGGGTCTGACCGAATGCCGGGCCTCCAACGGCGCCCTGGCGATCTGGATCGGCGGCGACCTCTACCTGAACCTCGAACACCAGACCATGCGCTCTCTGCTGCGCCGCTCCCTGACCGAGACGATAGGCTACAGCGTGTTCAAGACCTGGGAGAACCGCAAGATAATCGTGATGGATGACCCGGGCGGAGCGCAGTGCGCCTGGCTCGACTCCTGGCACTACCCCACCCTGACCCGCGATCAGATCAACGAAAGACTGATCAAGCCGCTCAAGGCGCACAAGGCCAAGCTTGTAATCAACGTGGTGCCTGGGTTTGTGAACGACGAGAAACGGACGGTGGAGCTGAGTTTCCAGCAGGATTTCACCGACAGGTTCGGCACGCGGCAGAATTTCGTGTCCACCGGCGAGGGGCTGCGCGACGGGATGGCGGCCGGGGTGTTCGAGCTGCAGAGCCACGGCTGGACCCATATGCAGCCGGATCTTGAAAGCGCGCCCGGCCCCTGGTGGGGCGCGCCCCTGGATGGCGAGAAAGCCGAGGTGGGCTGGTACCGCGAGTTCGGCGACACCCGGCGCACCGACCCGGTAAGCGGGGTCAAGCCCATTCCGGCCACGGTGCAGGCTTTCCACCTGAAAACAGGCCGCGAGTGGCTGAACAGGCTGTTCGGAATCGACCCGCTCTCTTTCGTCTCGGGTGGACTGGGTATCACCCTGAGCCAGGATGCCCACACCTGGAAACTGGCCGCCCGGGAGGGTTTCGGCTGGTTCTGCTGGCACGGCGGCTACCTCGGTCCGGACCTGGCCGTGCGCGGCTGGCTGTTCGAGGGCACCCCGGATGCCCCGGCCACGGTCGAGGCCCAGCCGGATGCCCATGACAAGGGCATTGCCGAGCACCCCGAAAAATTCCTGAACACGTTCAAGGATGCCGGTCCGGAGGCGGTCTACACCGGGTTCAACGAGTACGTGGGCTACATGCACGCCGCCCGTCAGAGCCGCAGCCTGCCCAGCGGGCTGGCCTGGAGTTGCGATCCGCACTACTGCCAGTATTTCAAGGACAACCCAGCCGAGTGGAGCCTGGACCTGGCCGACTGGCAGCGCAAGAGCCTGGCTGGCAAGCCGATCCTGGTGGACGGGAAAACAGCAGGCAGCGTGGCGCAGAGCGGGGTGCAAAAAGTCACAGTCCCGGCCGGGCTGGGTGAACACAGGCTTGAGATAAAATAAAGTCTCCCGGGCAGGTCTGAGACTCTTATCCTGAGGGTTGCGGCCATGTTGCGACTGTTGCGGTTCAGGAATTCCCGGCTATACCTTTCTGGTACAGCCGCCCTGGCTGTTCTGATCCTGGTGGCCGATTATTTCACCGGGCCGTTCATTCAGTTTCCGATCCTGTTCCTGGCGCCGGTGGCTTTGGTATGCTGGATAAACCGCCGTCTGTGGGGTGCGCTTTACTCGATTACTCTGCCGCTGATCCGCCTGCTATTCGAGTTCATCTGGCAGACTCCGGTCTCCTGGAGAGTGCTGAGCGTCAACTTCTTCGTCCAGGTGTCGGTTCTGTTGCTGTTCGCCTACCTCGTGGACAGAAACTCGAAGCAGATGAGCGAACTGTCGCGCGAGGTGCATGTCCTGACCGGCATTCTGCCGATATGCTGTTTCTGCAAGAAAATACGGGTAGGCCAGGACCAGTGGGTCCAGCTCGAAAAGTACATCGGGGAGCACTCTGAGGCCGAGTTCAGCCACGGCCTCTGCCCGGAATGCGCCCAGGAGCACTACGGGGAATACATGAAAGGGAAAGACTGAACTGAAGGCTGCGTCTTCAGTTCAGGTCAAAGAAAAGGGGCGCGGAGTGATCCGCGCCCCTTCGTGTTTCCCTGTCCTGTGGTCAGGCCTCCTCCACCACCGTGAAACCCAGAAGGGAGGCGGTGTCTATCACCTGCCTGCGGTGGTCGCCGTAGAAAGTCACCCGGTGCCAGCCCCACTCGTCCCACTGCTGGAGCAGCTTGTAGACATCCCCCTTCACCTCCACCGCCAGCTTGGTGCGGCAGGCTTTGTCCTCATCCACGTTCTCCACCGTGACCCCCTGGTGCATAATCACCTTTTTCTTGGCGGCGTCGAACATGAGCGTGGTCACGGTTTCGCCCAGGGGCATCAGCGAGCGGTTGCAGGCGCCCTTGCGGTCCTCTGAGTGATCGCGGATGTGGTACGGGTTGGATGGGCCATCGGAGCCGAACACCCGGGTCGGGGCCACGCAATGGGCGTAGATGATGCGGTTTCGGGACGTGTCGATCACCGGGTCGGAGATGAACCCGGGCCGGCCGACCAGATGCTTCATCAGGAGCTTGGTGATAGTGGCGCGCTGGTCCGCCTCGCAGGCCCCCACCTTGCCGCTGTCGTCCAGGGCCATGAATCCCAGGCAGGGGTAGGCATTTACGAGCTGGCCGCCGTAGATGCCGGTCAGGCAGTTGACCGTGATCGCCTCCGCCCCCTGTTCGGCCAGCAGGGCCTCCATGGCCAGGTACATCGCCGCCGATTCGTTCACGGTCTGACGGGTCGGCTCTATCACCTTTTCAGCACCGGCGATCCAGCGACCAGCCACCTCCTGCGCCTTAGCCGGGTCCACCTTGCGATAGGCGGCGTTGACCTGATCGTAGCCGACCGCCCGGATGTCCGTACCGTAAGCCTCGATCGCCTCCCGGCTCGGCTCGCTGCCCACGACCAGCACTTTGGCGCGCTTGAGCGCCCCCACGGTGTGCAAGCACTGCACCGCATTGAGCAGGTCCTGGAAATCGGAGCTGGAGACCGCCGCCACGCGCTGTCCGGCACGACGGGCCGCGGAGTAGCCGACCAGGAATTTGCCAGAGCCGGCGAACAGGTTGTCCGCGAAAACAGCCGGCTTGCCCGAGGCGGCGATTGTCTCCGGTGTTTCGCCCCAGAGACAGCCAGCCATGTAGACCAGGTAGCCGTCGATATCGGTCCCGTCCCCGGCGAGCACTTTCTCGGCCGCCTCACGGCTGCCCGAGGTCACAGTCACCGGGAGGAACTCCACCGCCGGACAGCCGGTGGTGAGCTTGGCCAGCACCTCGCGCGTGTGGCCCTCGAAATCGTAGCCGATGTTGGGCCAGATGGGCTTGGAGGGGTCGGGCCAGGCGAAGACGAGCCGGATACGCGACTTGGCGGCCGGGTTGGCGCCGGTGACTGTGGCCGCCAGAACGCCGCCCCGGGTGGAGGGAAACATCGACAGCGCCCCCACTCCGGCGGCGACAGCGCCACAGGCGCCGAAAAATGAACGTCGGGAGCACTTGTCAGTCTGGCAGGAAGGTTTCTGGTTCGACATGGCGGGTTCCTCGTTGCGGGGGTTGCGGGACCGCTGTTTCGGAAGTGGCATAAGTTCTTATTCGCAATAGACTTCGGGCCAAGCCTGACGAACGAACCTATCTCGAGCGGACAGCCGGGCAAGCGTATTCAAGCGCCGAGCGACTAATTCTGGAAGGAAAGAAACCAACAGAAGATTACACGACCTGACTCCGGGTGTCAACGCCCGCGACAGATACCGGCCAAATGGAAAGGCCGCCCCCGAGAGGGAGCGGCCTTTCTGTACAAAGTGTGTCTGCGGAGCACTATTTCACAGTGATCTTGCCCAGCGGGTACCAGCCCTCGGCGTCGCGGCCTGGGATAGCCAGGCGCACGTGCGGCTTGCGCGTGAGCGGGTCCAGGATCGCCAGCGAAAGCTCATATTCGCCCAGGGGCATGTCCAGCGGCACGAACACCGCGCTGTCGAACACGGCATCGCCGGGCAGCCACTTGCGGATATCACTGTCCGTTAGCAGCACCTCGGTGCGCTTGGCGCCCTTGAGGCGCAGGGCCACGGGCCAGTCGCGGTAGGCCGGGGCTACGCCGGTGTTCTCCCACCAGGAGGTGAAAGCCAGCTTGCCCTGCGGGCTGACCTGGTCGGGGTAGGTGAACTTGCGCAGCACGAAACGGTAACCCATCCTGCGCAGCCAGTCGTTAACCAGGGGCCACCACTCCTTTGGCACCGGGCTGCTCTTGGCATTGAAAGTGGAGATGTGCCACTTGAGCGCCTGGTCGAAGATGTACTTGACCTCTTTCAGTCCATAGCCCTGATGGTCCCGCCAGCTCAGCATAGTGCCACAGATTTCCAGGCTCACCGGGGCGGTCTTCCAGGCGTCCTCCATCCCGAAATTGATAATCCCCTCGGGATAGTAGTCGTACATGTGGGTCCAGCCTTTCTGCTCCTTGGCCCAGAACCCCAGGTCGCCCAGGCAGTCCACGCGCCAGCCCACGTTGCCCTTGGCGCGTCCGTACTTGTTGGTCTTCTCGTCGGTCAGGAGCATGACCTTGTCGGTCTTGGGGAACGCCTCCAGGTAGGCATCCACCAGGGCGTGGCGGGCCTGCTCGGTCAACTCGCTGCTTCCGGCGCCCTCGCCCCAGTAGCCGCAGATCGCCATGTCCACCAGTTCCAGGTCGGGGTTCCCGTCATAGCGCGCTCCCAGGGCCCGGATCATGCGGGTGAAAGCCGTGATGTAGCGCTCGTCGTTGGCGCTGACCCGCCAGCGCGCGGAACCCTGCTCATCGTCCTCGTCATCCGGGTGACGGACTTTCTCCGGCCCGAAAATCTGCCGCAGCCAATCGGGCACATCCCGCTCCGGCCCGGTTCCGTAAGGCGCGATACGCAGAAGCAGGGTCTGGCCGCGCTCCGCCGCGGTCTTCAGGGCCTTGTCTATCATCTCCCAGTTGTACTTGCCCTTCTCCGGCTCCAGAAATCTCCAGTAGACCCGGAAATAGGCGGTCGTGGTGGCCGGGTGGTCGGGGTTTGTCAGGTCCCCGTCGAATTTCTGGTAATCGATCGGGAACCCCTCGGTCCAGCCGGAACCACCGTTCAGGGTGTCGCCGTTGAAACGCTGGAAAGTGTTGAACCCGATACCCGGATTGATCAACACCTCATCGGTCTCGTTGAACCGCACCAGCACTGTCTCCTGGGCGTAAAGGAAGCCATATGCGACGAGCACGGACAGCAGTGCCGCCAGCCGAAATACTTTCATCGTATTCTCCTTGTGCCGGTTGGAATTGATGGAGAGATTCTCAATTGCTGCCGCTTTCATAGACAATCCGGCCGTCGAACACCGTGTAATCCACCTTGAGCTGCATGATGCTGTCGGGCGGGGTCTGGGCGATGTCGGCGTTGAGCACCACTAAATCGGCCAGTTTGCCGGGCGTCAGCGAGCCTTTCACGTTCTCCTGGAACTCGGCGTAGGCCGAGCCGAGGGTATAGTACTCGATGGCCTGCTCCAGGGTGATCGTTTCCTCCGGTATCCAGCCGGGGCCCTCCTCGCCTTTACGGTCCTTGCGGGTGACCGCAGCATAGAGGCCCTCGAGCGGGTCCAGCGGCTCAATCGGGCAGTCGGTGCCGAAAGCCAGGGCCGCCCCGGCCTCGCGCAGGCTGTTCCAGCAGTAGGAGTAGCGGCAACGTTCCCAGCCCAGACGGTCCACGGCGAAATGCTTGTCCGAGATGCAGTGGGTGGGCTGCATCGAGGCGATCACTCCCAGGGCGGCAAAGCGCGGCAGGTCATCCTTTTTCAGGATCTGGGCGTGCTCGATGCGGTGGCGGGCGTCGCGGCGGCCGTTGGCGGCGATGGCTTTCTCCACAGCATTCAGCACAATGTTGCTGCCCCGGTCGCCGATGGCGTGGATCGCAACCTGGAAACTGTCGCGGTCGGCGGCCAGGATCATCGCATCCATCTCCTCGACCGGAGTGACCACAGTCCCGGTATTGGCGGGATCATCGCTGTAAGGCTCGAACATGGCGGCCGTGGCCGAGCCCAGGGTCCCGTCGATGAACCCCTTGAGCGGCCCGAAGCGTATGTATTCGTTGTCGCGGTACTTGTCGCGAAGGCTGTGATACTCGGCCAGCTTTTCCGGATCGGCGGTCAGCGGGTGTCCCACGTTGACCCTGAAAGTCAGCTCGCCCGCGGCCAGGGCCTCCTCGAACAAGTCCTCCGACCCGTTGAAATGGGTCAGGCTGGTCACGCCCAGACGGCGGGCCTCCTCAATGGCCAGTTGAAGGTGGCGGCGGCTGGCGGCAGGACCGTCTTCCATCTGATCGTGCGGCTCGGAGGCCATCAGGCCCATTGCGTTTTCCTTGAGCACGCCGGTGGGCTCGCCGCTGACCGGATCGCGCAGGATCTGCCCGCCCTCCGGGTCGGGGGTGTCCCTGGTGATACCGGACAGCTTCAGCACCACGGAATTGACCAGGCGGCTGTGGCTGTCGTGGCGGCTCAGGACCACCGGGTTATCGGGCGAGACCGAGTCGATCAGCTCCTTGGTGGGCCAGGCTTTCCCCGGCAGGATGCTCTGGTCCCAGCCCCGTCCGTACAGCCACTCGCCGGGCTTGGACGTAGCCACGCGCTGCTTGACCCGCCGGGCGAACTCCTCGAAGGTGTCCACGCCGCTCAGGTCGATCTTCTCCAGGGCCGAGCCGACCGAGATTATGTGCGCGTGCGCGTCGTTGAACCCGGGCAGCACGGAACGTCCCTTGAGCTCGATCACCCGGGTCACCCCGTCCTTGATGTAGCGCCGTATCTGGTCATCCGTGCCCACGGCCAGGATACTCTTGCCGGACACGGCCACGGCGCTGGCGTGGGGATTGGCCTTGTCCACGGTGATCACCGCGCCGCCCAGCAGCACCAGGTCGGCCACCGGGGCCTTGGCGCAGGAAACACCGAGAACCGCCAGCAGAAGCAGCAATGAGGCCTGAGTCAGGTTCAGCATGTGCCTGTCATCCGCAAAAAGGGTTGAGCGGCCCGCCAAATAAACGCCGCTGCGGGGGGATTGATTCGAGCTGGGGCCCTAAAGCCCGGAAACAACATAATAAGGAATTGGGGCCGGAAGGTCAAACAGGAAAGTATTTTTGAGGATACAAACAGAAGAGGGCCGCCGGCATCTGTGCCGGCAGCCCTCTCTTGCCTTGCAGCGGGGGCTCTCTGCGCCCGCTCAGGCGCGCAGGTCCACCACCTTGCCCAGCCTGTCATCACGGCCGCCGTCCATCTCGGACTGCTCCTCGGTCACGCTGCTGATAAGCTGCATCACGCTGGACGCCTGGTTATCCAGGGCCCTGCGCTCCAGGGTGGTTTGGACTTGCAGCGCCAGGCCGATTCCATCGAGGTTCATCTGTCCCTCTCCTGGCGCCGATTGTTCAGGCGGTCCAATAACCGCCGTTACGGGAATCCATTCCACTGGATTATATCGGCAGACAGGGGGATGAGCTTTAAAACGGGGGGGCCGGGGTCAATCTCCGCCGTCCCAGGGCCGCAGGAGCGCGTGCTCCAAGCCGAAACGGTCCAGCACCCGCGCGGCGACAAAATCCACCAGGTCCCCGATTTTCTGCGGCTGTTGGTAGAACGCCGGGCTGGCCGGCAGGACCACCGCCCCGGCCAGGGTGACCGCGCGCATGTTCTCGATCACGGTAAGGCTGTAGGGGGTTTCTCGCAGCACCAGCACCAGGGGCCGGCGCTCCTTGAGGCAGACCTCGGCGGCGCGCTCGATCAGGCTGCGGCAGGCCCCGGAGGCGACCGCGCTCAGGGTCTTCACGCTGCACGGGCAGACAACCATACCCAGAGTGCGGTGGCTGCCGCTGGCCGGTGGCGCGCCCAGGCAGTCATTGGCGTACTCGCGGAACCGGCTCGTGTCGATCACTTTTGCGTCCAGGTGCGGCAGAAGAGCGCCCTCGGCCGGGATACCGGTCTCACGTCGCAGCATGTCGCGGCCCATCTCGCTCGCCACCAGTTCCACCGGCTGTTCCAGACGGGCCAGCTCGCTCAGAAGGGCCAGGGCGTAGGGTGCGCCACTGGCTCCGGTGACCGCTACTGTCAGGGGAGATTTGTTATCCGTAGACATTTTCCCTCAGAGCAACCGGTCGGCGAGGTTGAGGCCCAGGAAAATGAGACTCACCGCGCCGTTGACCGTGAAAAAGGCCGCGTTGACCCGGCTCAGGTCATCCGGCGAGACAATAGAATGCTCGAAAGCCAGCATTGCGCCGATCAGCAGCACCCCCACCCAGTAGAGGATCCCCACCGGGAAATAAGAGCCCACCGCGCCCAGGGCGGCGAAAGAGAGCAGGTGAAGCGCCCGCGACAGCCACAGTGCCCTGGCCGCGCCCAGGCGCGACGGAACCGAGAACAGGCCCTGCTCACGGTCGAACGCCTCATCCTGCAGCGAATAGATGATGTCGAACCCGGCCACCCATAGCACCACCGCCAGGGCCAGCATCAACACCCCGAACGAGAGAGTGCCGGTCACCGCGATGAACGCTCCCACCGGGGCAATTGAAAGGGCCAGGCCCAGCACCAGGTGGCTGGCTGCGGTGAAATACTTGGTCCAGGAATAGGCGAATATCACAGCCAGGGCAATCGGGCTGAGCGCCAGGCAAAGCGTTCCCAGCAGCGCTGCCGAGGCCTCGAACACTGTCACCGCCCCGGCCACGAACAACCAGACCTGCCAGCGGCTGAGCCGCCCGGCGGGCAGGTGACGGCCCCGGGTGCGGGGGTTCACCGAGTCCACCCGCTGGTCGATCAGGCGGTTGAACGCCATGGCCGCCGAGCGCGCCCCGGTGAACGCGGTCACGATCAGCAGCACCTTGACCCAGGTGACCGGGGCGCTGTAGCTGGCCAGCACCACCGCGGTCAGGGCAAAGGGCAAGGCAAAAAGAGTGTGCGGCAGCATCACCAGGCCGCTGAAATCCGCGGTCAGGCCTCCCAGGCCCGCATCCGTCGCTTCCGTGCGTTCAGCTTTCAAGCCCCAGTCCTTTCCACAGGCGGTCGATTTTCAGTTTGACCTCGTCGCTCATCACTATCTTGTCCGGCCAGGGCCGGCTGAACCCCTCCTCGGGCAGTTTGCGGGTGCCGTCCAACCCCAGCTTGCTGCCGTAATGCGGCAGACGGCTGGCGTGGTCCAGAGCATCCACCGGCCCGGGTGTGAATATGGAGTCCCGCTGCGGGTCGATGTTGTTGAGCGCGGCCCACCAGGCCTCGGCCGGGCAGCGCACGTCCACGCTCTCATCCACCACCACCAGCACCTTGGCCAGCATCATCAGGCCCTGGCCCCACAGGGCGTGCATCACCTTGAACGCCTGTCCGGGGTAACGCTTGCGGATCGAGACGAACACGAGGTTGTGGAAAACCCCCTCGGGCGGCATGTGGTAATCCACGATCTCGGGCACCACCAGACGGAGCAGGGGCAGGAAAATGCGCTCCGTGGCATGGCCCATCCAGTAGTCCTCCATGGGCGGCGGACCCACCACCGTGGCCGGGTAGACCGGGTCGCGGCGGGCGGTGAGCGCGGTCACATGGAACACCGGGTAGTCATCCTCCAGGCTGTAGTAGCCGGTGTGATCGCCGAACGGGCCCTCGCACCGGAGCGGCTCGGCCGGGTCGACATAGCCCTCCAGCACGAAATCCGCCTCGGCCGGGACCTCCAGGTCCACTGTTTTCGCCCGGACCAGCTCCACCGGCTCGCGGCGCAGGAACCCGGCGAACAGGTATTCCTCGATGCTGTCTGGGAGCGGCGCGCTGGCGGCGTAGGTCAGGGCCGGGTCACCGCCCAGGGCCACGGCCACCTCCAGGCGTTGGCCGAGCTTGCGGGCTTTCTCGAAATGCACGGCCCCGTGCTTGTGCAGGTGCCAGTGCATGCCGGTGGTGCGGCGGTCGAACACCTGCATGCGGTACATGCCCACGTTGCGCATGCCGGTTTCGGGGTCCTTGGTTATCACCTGCGGCAGGGTAAAGTACGGGCCGCCGTCCTGCGGCCAGCAGGTGAGCACGGGAAGATGGCCCAGGTCAACCGCCTCACCCTCGGCCACCAGTTCCTGCACCGCAGCGCTTTTGACCGTGCGCGGCGGATATTTGGTCATCTCGGCCAGCTTGGGCAGAAGAGCCAGCTTGCCCAGGAGCGATTCCGGCACGCGGGTGTCGAGCAGGCCCTCGATCCGTGCAGCTATTTCCTCCAGATCATCCACCCCCAGGGCCATTGCCATGCGCCGCGCGCTGCCCATGAGGTTGATCGAGAGCGGGTACGGGCTGCCCTCCACGTTCTCGAACAGAAGCGCCGGCCCGCCGGCATGCATCACCCGCGTGGCGATCTCGGTGATCTCGAGCCTGGGGCTGACCCGCTCGCGGATACGCCGCAGCTCGCCCTCGCGCTCCAGGCGCGCGATGAATTCCCGCTGGTTCGTGTAGGCCATACTCACCGCCGCAAGAGGATTAACTGTTCCATCGCCTTGATATTCCGGAACTCATGGCTTAAAGATAGTCCGCCCTCAACGCCTGTCAAGCCGCAACTCCGACCGGCAACCTGCCCGTCAGGATTGACACCTTCATCCGGGGGGATTATCTTAAAAAAACACTGCCGTGCCCAAAAATATCAAACGATATATGGAGGCTTAAAATGGATATCTTCGAATTTGCGATGAAATTCGAGAAGGACGGGGAAAGCTATTACCGTGAGATAGCCGCCAAAGCCGGCGACAAGGGCCTGGCGACAATCATGAACATGCTGGCGGATGAAGAGGAGCACCACTGGCAGGTCCTCTCCGAGATGAAACGCCGCACGCCCAGCCTTCCGAAGACCGACATCCTGAAAAACGTCAAGAACGTGTTCGAGCAGAACGCGGGCAACAAGAGCTATTTCAACCCTGACAAGGCCCAGGTGGAGCTGTACAAGCACGCCCAGGAGCTTGAAAAGCAGAGCGAGGATTTCTACCGCGCCAAGGCCGCCGAGGTGACCGAGGCCGCTCAGAAAGATATCCTGATGCGCCTGGCCGAGGAGGAGCACCGTCACTATTTCGTCCTCGAGCACATCATCCAGTTCGTAAGCCGTCCGGATAACTGGCTGGCCGACCGCGAGTTCACCAACCTGGACAAGTTCTGATCTGTACGGAGAGATGTTTTTAAGCACCCCCGCCGGTGTCCGCACCGCACGGGGGTGTTTTTATGGGTAGTCCGGATCGGCATTATAGCGAGACCTTTCAATCCCGAACGGCCCTCAGGCCGTCGAAGTTCTGTGGGGGCCGCACCTGTTTTGAGCCTCCCGCCAGGGCAGCGTGCAGGTGCGATCGAGACGTTGCGGGTGGAGAGTGAGCTGCGGTACGGCGGCGCCACGCAACACGGGAGCGAAATCGAGGCGCCGGGGACTCTTGAGGCGGAAAGAGCAATGAAGTCCGGACGAGTTTGCGGCCCCCACGCCCTTTGGTCCTTTCGGGCAAGACCGAAAGGACGGAAAGGACAGCGCGTGGAAATGCGTACCGAACCTTTGACATATATTTGTCATCAAGGGCAAGTCAGGAGTCCGCGGCTTGACAGGCAGACACTCCGTCCGGTACCTTAAGAAAAGGATTGAGAATAGGTTTCCCGAAATGGTCATTCACGGCAAGGTTGGGGGCAAAGGATGCGCTACAGAACTTTCGGACGTCTGGGCTGGAAAGTCAGCGAGCTGAGTTTCGGGGCCTGGGCAATCGGTGGGGACGCCTGGGGCCGGACCGATGACAGCGAGTCGCTCCGTACCCTGGAGGAGGCCCTGGACTTGGGGGTCAACTTCATCGACACGGCCCAGGCCTACGGGGACGGCCACAGCGAGGAACTGATCGGCCGCACCCTCGCCGCCCGTGGAAGCGGAGCCGAGCGGGTCTATGTGGCCACCAAGATCCCGCCCGCGGACAAGAAACTCTGGTGGGTGGACCCGGACTATGACGACATCCAGCGGTTCTACCCCTCTGCCTACCTGCGCGAGCGGGTGGAGCTGTCGCTCAGGCGACTGAAAGTGGAGACCCTGGACCTGATCCAGCTCCATACCTGGACCTCCGGGTTCAACAAGTACACCGAGTGGCAGGAGACTCTGGAGGACCTGCGTCGCCAAGGAAAACTGCTGGCCTATGGCATCTCGGCCAGCGAGCAGCGCCCGGCGGATGTCACTCCGCTGGTCGAGGCCGGACGGATCGACAGCGTGCAGGTGATCTACAACCTGTTCGAGCAGGGCACCGGGCGGACCGTGCTCGCCCCCTGCGGACGCAACGGCGTGGCCACAATCGTGCGCGTGCCGCTGGATGAGGGCTCGCTGACCGGCAAATTCACCGCGCAGACCACGTTCCCCAAGGGTGATTTCCGCCGTCACTATTTCCGCGGCGACAACCTCAAGGTCACCCTGGAGCATGTGGAGCGCGTGCGTCAGTTCAAGGCAGAGCGTTACCCGGAGCTGAGCATGGTGGACCTGGCCCTTCTTTATACGCTGAGCCATCCGGATGCCGGCACCGTGATCGTGGGGCTGAAAAACCGTGAACAACTGCGCCAGAACCTGAAAGTGACCGGGATGGAGCTGTTCAAGCCCACGGCCCTGGCCGAGCTGGCGCAGTTCGAATGGAACCGCGACCCCTGGAGCCAGGACCTCAAAGCCTGAGTCCCAGTGCAGAAGCGATTCTTGCGGGCCGCCCCGGTCAGAGTGCCGCGGCGGCCTTTCAATTGGGTTTCGTGCGGGAACCGGCTGCCTGAGCGCTTTCGCCTTAAAGCCCTTGAGAATTCCTCCGGCCGGGATTACAATTACAAGAGGAGTTCTGACTTCCCCCCGGCGAGGCCGAGAACAAGGAGAACGCCCCGGATGGAAACGAGCGGCAGGGCCGCCCTGGTTACCGGTGGAGCGCGCCGTATCGGGCAGGCGATAGCTCTCAGCCTGGCTGCGCTGGGCTATGACATCGCCCTGCACTACCGTAACTCGCGCGAGGAGGCCGAGCGGACCGCGGAACAGGTGCGCGCCCTGGGTGTGGGCTGCTCGCTGTTCCGCGCCGACCTGTCCCGCCGCGCCGACACGCGAGCCCTGATCGGCAGCGTGTGCAAAGCGTTCCCCGACCTTAGCGTCCTGGTCAACAACGCCTCGATTTTCCGCCGCGGGCCGATTGCCGAGACCACGGAAACCTTGTTGGATGAGCACCTGGAGGTAAATTTCATCGCCCCGTTCCTGCTCACCCGCGATTTTGCCGCAAACTGCAACTCAGGGACTGTGATCAACCTGCTGGACACGCGGGTCGCGGCCAGCGGTTCGATCTACGCCGCCTACACCCTGTCCAAGAAAGCCCTGGCCGAGCTTACCCGTCTGGCCGCGGTGGAGTTCGCCCCGGCGCTGCGGGTCAACGCCGTGGCCCCGGGCCTGATCCTGTCTCCCGATGGCGAGGGCCCCGAGTACATGGAGCGCCTGGCCCTCAAGGTGCCGCTGGGATGCGTGGGCTCGCTGGAGGCGGTCACCGCGGCGGTCACCTACATACTGCAGAACGAGTATGTCACCGGGCAGGTGCTTTTTGTGGACGGGGGGGAGAGTCTCTGATGCTGGTCTGCCTGAGAATCAAGAACCTGCGGCTGCGTTGCGTGATCGGCCTGAACGACTGGGAACGCGAGAAAAAGCAGGACGTGGTGATCAATGTCGAGTTCCGGTACGAGGCCGGCTCGGCGGTGATGGGTGACGCCGTGGACGAGGCGGTGGACTACAAGAAAATCACCAAGCGCATAATCGCCGCGGTGGAGGCGACGAGTTTCCGGATGCTCGAATCCCTGACCGCCGCGGTGCTGGAACTGGTGATGCAGGAGCCGCGTGTGACTGAGGCCACGGTGGAGGTGGACAAGCCCCACAGCCTGCGCTTTACCGATTCGGTCTCGGCCTCTCTGAGCGCCCGGAGGCAGCCATGAACCGCGCGGTGCTTTCTGTCGGCTCGAATATCCAGCCCGAACGTCACGTGCGCCGGGCACTGGCCCTTCTGCGTCGCGAGGGACTGCTCTGTCAGGTGAGCGCGTTGGTGCGCACCGCCCCCCTGGGGGTCACCGACCAGCCCGATTTCCTGAACGGAGCGGTGCTGGTCGAGACCGAGCTGGAGCGCACCGCGCTGAAACACTCCCTGCGCCGGATCGAGGCCCGCCTGGGCCGTCTGCGCCAGGGGCCGCGTTTCGGGCCGCGCACTATCGACCTGGATATCGTGGTCTGGAACGGACGGGTCGTGGACCGGGATTTCTACGAACGCGATTTTGTCCGTCACGCCGTGCTCGAGCTTCTGCCCGCGGTCAGGACCGGCCGTTCGGGGGCGCGCGGTGGCGTGACAGGCACGGACTGAGCGGCGCGCTGTCGCCCGCTCGTGAACTTACGATTACTGAAAGGTGACTGAATGCCGAGACCCAAAAGGCCCGCCGGGCCGCGCAAGCCGAACAAGGAAGTCGAGGAGCAGGCCCTGTTTGCCGGGCGCTGCTGCCTGGAGAAAAAGGCTGAGGACGTGCAGATGCTGGATCTGAGAAAAGTGTCGGACCTGGCGGATTTTTTCGTGGTGTGTGAGGGCTATACCGATATCCACGTACGCTCGGTGGCCGAGTACGTGATCGATGAGATGGAGAAGCGTTTCAACAGCCGACCGAACCACGTGGAGGGTCTGGAGAACGGACGCTGGGTGCTGCTGGATTATTTCGACTACGTGGTGCATGTGTTCCAGCCCGAGGCGCGACGTTTCTACCAGCTCGAACGCCTGTGGGGGGACGCTCCGGCGCGGAAGATCGAGGATGAGCCGGCCGCGGCGGTTGAGAACAAGGGAGAGTGATTGAGGCGAGGCCGGGCGTATACGCGCTCGATGTTGTCTCAACCTGTCAGATAATGAAGGGGGCACGGTACGCCGTGCCCCCTTTTCTACACACCCTGGAGGTTACTCCGCCACTCCTCTTTTTCGAGGGGATTTTAATGCACAGCCGGCGACGCGCATGTCGAGCCTGCCTCAGTCTTTCTCCACCAGCCTGTGCTTGCTGAGCAGCCGCGAGGCCGGCCCGATCCGGCTCCAGCCGAACCCCACCCCGGCGCTTCCGGTCCCGGAGGCGGATATATCCTCGATTTTACCCTCGCTCCGCAGCAACAGCCCCACCGCACGGCGGGCCGCCTCCATGCCCGGGGCGCGCACCTCGCGGTAGCCCTTGGCCAGCTCCACGCTCCGGATCGCCTCCACCCAGGCCCTGTACGAGGGTCGCGGCCCATTCCCCCGCGCGATAAACGGCTCCACCACCACGTCCACATACCAGCGACCGAACTCGCGCTCCGCGGCGTGCCAGCCCGGCAGCACATGCCGCAGCCAGCGCAGGCGCCGCATGATCCTGAGCTGCCAGTTGCGCGTGGTGAGCTTGAACCGGAAATCCCGTCCTAACAGGGTAAGCTGCGGGGTGGTGAAATGACGGTACCCGATCCGGTCGCCGCGGGCCGGGTCGATGTCGAACTCGGTCCGGTCGCGCTCCAGCTTGCGCGCGCTGGTGAGCAGGTGCGACACGTGGACCTCGTCCTTGACCACCAGCGCCCGGTGCAGGTTCACGATCAGCTCGCTCGTGGCGCGGTGCCCTTCTTGCTCGCTGTCCGTCTCCCAGGCCCGCAGGATCAGGTCCAGGTAGCGACGGGCCAGCGGCTCGCCGCCGTACTGGAGCGTGTCCTCCAGACGGTGCGCCAGGCCGATAAGCTCCTCCTCCGGAATGTCAAGAGCCTGCTGCGCCCGGTTCATCAATTCCCCGAACAGCGTGGCCTGTCGCGCGCCCCCCGGATCGGCGGCGATCCAGCGGGTGAGGTCTGCCAGCTCGTCAGTCAGACTGCGTGTGGCCGCGGGACGGACAAGAGCCGCCTCGCGGTGCACGAGCTGACGGCCCAGCTTGAATGCCAGACGGTTGGCCTCCAGTTCCTCGCGCGGCATCACCTCGGCCAGGGCGCGCTCCAGGTGGGCCAGTTCCAGGGGAATCCAGCCTTTCTGCCAGGCCGCGCCCAGCAGCACAGTGTTCAGGTAGCGGCTGTGGCCGATGAAACGTTCGGCCAGGCTCTTGACATCCCGGCAGAACAGCCCGTCCTGGCGTAGGCAGGTCTCGATCTGGGCCGCCAGGGCCGCGGGGGCGAAATCGCTCAGACCCATGATCGTCTCCAGGGTCTGGTTGCGGGCGTCGCTCACCACGGCCACCGTGGCCTCGCGCGAGCCGATACTCACGTGGTGGCCGGCATCCAGGGCGCGGGCGGTCTCCAGGATGTCCAGGCCGATTATAAGCTGGGTCCGTCCCTCCGGGATCAGGGGGCTGGTCTCCGCCCCCGGCGGCGCGAACACCACCACGCTCTTGACCGAGCCGTTGCGGATCGCCATGCCCTTACGGTTGTGCAGGGTCACCTCGTAACCCTGGTACATTCCTGCGCGGGCCAGCACCGCGGTCACAGTGTTGGAGCCCTGGCCGCCGTAACCGCAGATGTAGGAGCGCCAGGCGCTCTCCAGCGGAGCGATCCGCGTCTCGGGTATAGTGTCGAAAGTGACCGCCTCGGTGCGGGAGGGCCGCGGCGCACGCCGGGTGACAGTCACCTCCTCGAACGAGGGACAGGCCTCCACCCGGTAACAGGCGCCGTCACTCACGCAGGCATTGGGATCGATCCGCACCTTGCGGCCCAGCACCGTGTCCGTGCGCTCCAGGCCCAGGCAGCCGGTCTTGCGCGTGCATTCCAGGCAATCCTCGCAGACCTCCGGGGTGATATTGATCCTCCGCTCCTCCGGCAGGTAGCCGCGGCGCTTTATCACCTCACGCTGCAGGGCTTTGCGTATCCGGCCGCTTTTAATCGCACAGGGTTTTTTGGCGATTATCACCTTGAGGCCGGGCCGCAGAAGGTAATCCTCGGCCGTGCGGCGGTAGGCGTACTCATCCGAGGGATCGACCGTGATGACCGGCACCGCGGGCCCCACGATCCCGCGCACCGCGCGCTCGATGTCCTGGGGGTTGACTTCTCGGCCCAGGATATCGGTGTCGTTGCCGGGTGTGGGGTGCTGGCCGGTCATGGCCGTGGTGTCGTTGTCCAGGATGAACACGAGCACGTCCTGGCCGTGGCGCGCCAGGTCGGAGATACCGGCCAGGCCGCTGTGAAAGAAAGTCGAATCGCCTATCATCAGCACGCGCTTGTTGACCACGAACGGTTCCAGGCCCGCGGCCGCACCCAGGCTCTGGCCCATGGCCGACATGTCGTGCATCAGGCGGCTGTCCCAGATCGCGTTGAACATCGAATAGCAGCCGATGTCGCCGTGCACCACCATGTCGATGGGTTTCCCGGTGCCGTGGCGCGCGTGCATGTACTCCGGGCGGCTGATGTCGGAGATGATGTCCATCAGGAGGTTGCCGGTGTCGCGGTGCGGGCAGCCGGCGCAGAATGTGGCCGGACGGGCCGGGCTCTCGACCCGGTAGCCGGATATCTCCTCCAGCACGCCGAGCTGGGTTATGACCTGCGGAGCACACTCGGGGTACAGGCCGCTCAGGACCGGCCCCAGCACGCTTATCACCTGCGAGGGTCCCAGGCCGCGACTGGCCGGGAATGCCTCGCCACCCTCCGGGTTGCGCTTGCCCCAGACTGTCAGCCGGGCCAGGTGCTCATCGCCTCCGCCTTGGGCCAGGTCACGCAGGAGCACTTTCACCTGGTCCTCGACAAAGGGGCCTTTCTCCTCCACCACCACCAGTTGCTCCACACTCCGGGCGAAAGCGGCCAGGGTCTCGCTGTCCAGTGGCCAGACCAGCCCCAGCTTGAGGATCGGTATCCTTGTCTCCAGTCCCAGCTCGGCCAGGGCATCCTGGACATAGAGGTACGAGACCCCGTGGGTGACAATACCCAGGGGCGCACGCGCGCCCTCGGCCGGGGCGTTCAACACCCGGTCGAATCCCAGACGGCGCGCGTGGGCGGTCACGGCAGGCAGACGGGTCTCGAGCAGGTGCACCTCACCGCGCGAGCTGGAGGGCGGGATCATCACCCGTCGGCCCAGGTCCAGGCCGGAGGTGTCCAGGTCCGTGCGGCTGTCTCGGTTGATCGCTGGCCAGCGGTTGGGGTAAAGGCGCACAACGCCGCCGCCATCCGCCTGGGCCGTGGTTACAAGGTAAGTGACATAGCACTCCGTGGCCGCCGAAAGCTCGAACGCCAGGTCGACCCAGTCTTTCAGCTCCTGCCAGCCGCCCGGGCTGAGCACGGGCATGAACAGGGCGCGGCTCTTGTAACGGCTGTCGGCCGGGGTCTGGGTGCTGGAGCAATGCGGGTCATCGCCCACGATCACCACCGCGCCGCCCTGCGGGTTGGCTCCGGCCAGGTTGCTCACCTCAAGGACATCCGAGGCCACGTTCAGGCCCACGCTTTTCATGATCCCCAGGGCACGCAGGGGCAGGGCCTGGGAGCCGTTGAGCCGCGCCGCGGCCAGGGCCTCGTTGTTGGCAATCGCGGCCACTATCC
>CAYLSM010000015.1:0-37114 GCA_964386505.1 uncultured Gemmatimonadales bacterium | reverse complement strand
CGGTGAGGAACTGGTCAAGCTGCTGGATGTGATCTCGACCAACGTGACTCACTTCTTCCGCGAGCCCAAGCATTTCGAGGTGCTCGAATCGATCCTGAAGCAGTGGCAGGCTGCCGGTCAGCACAAGTTCCGTATCTGGTGCGCAGCCAGCTCCACCGGCGAGGAGCCATACACTATCGCCATGACTGTCAAGGAGGCCCTGGGCGAGAGCGGCGGTTCGGATGTCAAAATCCTGGCCACCGACATCTCGACGCGCGTGCTGGATGTGGCCAGACAGGGCATGTACGAGGACCGCAAGCTGGACAAGGTGCCCGAGCCTTTCCTGCGCAAGTATTTCCAGAAAGGCCTGGGACGGGCCCAGGGTTACTACCTGGTCAAGAAACCCCTGCGGGACATGCTGACGTTTGGAAGGCTGAATCTGTCGATCCAGCCGTTCCCGATCCATGGCCCGCTGGACATAATATTCTGCCGCAACGTGATGATTTATTTCGACAACCATGTGCGCGGCAAGGTGCTGGACAACATGTTCCGCCTTCTGCGGCCGGGCGGCTACCTGATGGTCGGGCATGCCGAGAGCCTGACCGGCCTGGTGAGCAGTTTTAAAAACGTAATGCCTTCTGTCTACGTGAAAGGCGCTCCCTGATGGTGCTGACCGGTCAGGAGAGGGAACTCGGGCTGCGGAGCGTCGTGGTTGATATCTCGGGCTACGCAGTGACAAAGGATCCCTCCGAGGTGCTGATTACATACTCGCTCGGTTCGTGCCTGGGCTTTACCCTGTACGATCCGGTGGCTGGTGTGGCTGGTCTGGTGCACTGCATGCTGCCGTTTTCCAAGATCGACCAGGGCAAGTCGCTCGAAAAGCCCGGCATGTTCGTGGACACGGGAGTGCCCACCCTGCTGGAGGCGGCATTCCGCCTGGGGGCCGAGAAGAAGCGCCTTATCCTCAAGGCCGCCGGCTGCGGTGCGCCCCTGGATGACAAGGGCCTGTTCCGTATAGGCGAGCGCAACTACATGGTCCTGAAGAAGCTGCTCTGGAAGAACGACCTGCTCCTGTGCGCCGAGGATGTGGGCGGGAAAATTTCGCGCACCGTGAAAGTCTACGCCTCCAGCGGTGATGTCGTCATCCGTTCGGGAGGGAAGGAGACACCTCTGATATGATGCGGGAAGCGATCATGAACGGGGTGCGCTCCATCGCACCCCTGCCGGTGGTGGCGGCGCGCCTGGCAGTGCTGATGCGCGACCGCGACGTGGAGATCGGCAAGCTTGTGGAGCTGGTGCAGTACGACCCGGGCCTCACCGCCCGGGTGATTGCCCTGGCCAACTCGGCCAGCTTCGGAGCCGGGCGGCAGATTTCGACGCTCAAGGACGCTCTGGTGCGGGTCGGGCTGGACGAGCTCTACCGCCTGGTGTTCATCTCCTCGCTCGGCCCGGTGATGCGCCGTCCGGTGGAGGGCTACGACCTGGCCATCGGACAGCTCTGGCGCCACTGTGTCGCCACCGCCCTGGCCGCCGAGGCCATCGAGGAATTCCACGGCAAGGTCGCGGGCAGCGGGGTGGCTTTCACAGCCGGACTGCTGCACGATGTGGGCAAGCTGGTGATGGACTCGCTGAGCGAAGATTATTTCATGCAGATCGAAATGAAGGCGGACCAGGACGAAAAGCCGTTCGATGAGGCCGAGCTGGAGATACTGGGGATCGACCACACTGAGGCCGGGGCCATGGTCCTGGAGCAGTGGGGTTTCCCCGAGGACCTGGTAGATGTCGTGCGCTGGCACCATCAGCCGGCGATGGCCAAGATCAACCCGCACCTGGCCAACGTGGTGCATGTGGCGGACATGGTGGCCATGATGATGGGTGTGGGGGTGGGACGGGATGCCCTGGGCTATCGTGCAGCGGCCGACTCGCTCAATGCCACCAGCCTCAGCCGTCAGGACATCGAGGTCGTGGCTTTCCGGATGCTCGGAAAGCTGGAGGAAATAGAGAAGAAACTCACCCAGAACGGTCAATGAACTGTCAACGGAATGCGCTTGCGCGCGGCGGAGGTGGTGGCTGAATGGTAACTAAAGTGCTGGTGGTGGATGATTCCGCAGTCGTACGCCAGATTTTGAGCCAGGAGCTGGCCCGTGATCCGGAGATCGAGATCGTGGGCACGGCCCCTGACCCCTACGTGGCACGGGACAAAATTGTCTACCTCCAGCCGGATGTCCTCACCCTGGACATCGAAATGCCGCGCATGGACGGGATCACATTCCTGAAGAAACTCATGCGGCACTACCCCCTGCCGGTGATCGTGGTCTCCTCGCTGACCGCCAAGGGCGGCGACCTGGCCATGGAGGCCCTGGATGCCGGGGCGGTGGACGTGATGTGCAAGCCGGGGGCAAGCTATACGGTGGGCGACATGTCGGTCGAACTGATCGACAAGATCAAGGCCGCCGCACACGTGGATATCAAGCGCCGGGCCAAAATGATAGCCGAGGCGCCTCCACGCCAGGAACCCCCCAGCGCCATGACCCGCACCACCAACAAGGTGGTGGCGATCGGTTCCTCCACCGGCGGCACCCAGGCCCTGCAGGCCATCCTGACCCGCATGCCGCCCAACGCCCCCGGCATAGTGATTGTCCAGCACATGCCGGAGCATTTCACCCGCTCCTTCGCCGACCGCCTGAACGAGCTGTGCGCCATCGAGGTCAAGGAGGCCGAGGACAACGACTCGGTGGTGCCGGGCAAGGCCCTGATCGCCCCGGGCAACAAGCACATGCTGCTGCGCCGTTCGGGAGCGCGCTATTACGTGCAGGTCAAGGACGGCCCTCTGGTCTGCCGTCACCGGCCCTCGGTAGAGGTGCTGTTCAACTCGGTGGCCAAGACCGCCGGCCGCAACGCGGTGGGGGTGATGCTCACCGGGATGGGCGGTGACGGGAGCCGGGCCATGCTGGAGATGAAGGAGGCAGGCTCGGTCAACGTGGCCCAGAACGAGGAAACCTGTGTCGTGTTCGGCATGCCCAAGGAGGCGATCAAGCTGGGCGCGGTCGACTATATCGAGCCGTTGGACAAGATAACCGAGCGGGTGCTGGCCCTGGCCTGACCCAGTTTGCACTCCCCCCGGAGCGGGCGCGGAGCCGGCGGTGCATTCCGCTCGTGGCTTTCGCGCCTTCCCGGGGGGATTTTTGTTTCCGGGGCGGTCCCGTGTTGCTCCCAAAGCCAAACGCGGCAGCCTGTAGGCCGGAGCGCCTTTCCTCTTGTAAATCCTATCTTTTGTATTAGGATAGTGGCAAGCAATCCCCATCAATCCGGTTTTCCTTTTTGGATACCCGACGGGCGACCCACGGCTGAGGGTCGTCCTGTCCATCAAGCAAGGAGCAATGCGATGCGGAACAGATTGTCCCTTCTTCTCGTGATTGTCGGCGCCCTGGTGGCGGCTGGACGGTGCCCGGCGCAGTCGCCGCTGTGGCGCGAGGGTGTGAGCCTGATCCCCTATCCGCACGGGCTGCGCCTGGGGGGCGAGCCGTTTGTGATCGACGGCCCGCTGGCGATCGTGCTCGATTCCGACGCCTCGGCGGCTGACCGTTTCGCCGCTGCCGACCTGGCCGAGCGCCTTCAGGCCGACTGGGGCATCCGGGCCGCGGTGGGCGGCGAGGCTCCGAAGAAGATAGTCCTGAGCCGCAAGGGAGCACCCGCCGACCTGGGCGAGCAGGGCTATGTCCTGAGCGCCGGGCCGGAGGGCGTCAAAGCCGCCGCCACCGGCGAGGCCGGCCTGTTCTACGCCACCCGCAGCATCCTGCGTCTTGTGACCACGGACATGGGCGACCTTCGTATCCCGGGACTCAGCCTGACCGACAAGCCCGACATTCCATACCGCGCCGCGCACTACGACACCAAGCACCACCAGGACAAGGCCGAATACGTGCGCGCGTTCATCCGTGAGCTGGCCGACTACAAGTTCAATCTCCTGGTCTGGGAGTGGGAGGACAAGTTCGCCTACCCCAGCCACCCGGAGATCGGCGCGCCGGGCGCTTTTACTCTGGCCGAGATGCAGGAACTCACCCGCTACGCCCGTCAGTACCACATCCAGATCGTGCCGCTGGTGCAGGGGCTGGGCCACGTGAGTTTCATCCTCAAGTGGCCGCAGTTTGCCCACCTGCGCGAGATACCTGCCTCGAACTGGGAATTCTGCCCGCTCAAGGACGGCTCCTACGAGCTGCTGTTCGACTTGTGGAAAGATGCCATGGCGGCCACGCCCGGCAGCGAGTTCCTTCATATTGGAACGGACGAGACCTACGAACTGGGCCAGGGGGTCGAGTGCGGCTGTGCGGCCAAGGCGTCCCAGATCGGCCGCCGCGGGTTGATGCTCATGTTCGTCGACCGCTGCGCCAAGTTCATCCTCAGCCAGGGACGGCGGCCCATTTCCTGGGGCGGCGAGTATATCCCAGGCGACAAGCAGCAGCCGGTCAAGGGCCTGATCACGGCGGAGTTCTCGGATGATCCCGACATTGCCAAGGCCAGCCGGGAGGCCGGTTTCCCGGCCTGGGTCTATGACCCCAACCCCGGCATCGAGCACCTGTTTCTGCCCTACATGTACCGTCTGTCGGATGACGGGCAGCGGTTCGACGGCTGCCTGGAGCACTCCTACCGCACGGATGCCTCGGCCGCCCGCACCGGCCTGTTCGAGGGCATGATCAACACCTCGTGGGATGACTCCGGCCTGCATAACCTGGTCTGGATGATGAGCTGGGCCAACAGCGCCGAGTATTCCTGGAACGGCTCAGCCCCCGGCACAGAGGAATTCATCGACCGCTACTTTGTCAACCGTTACGGGCCCAGGGCGCACGATCTGCGCGAGCTGTGGGGCATACTGAACGACGCCGCCTACTACTACATGGACACGTTCGAGCGCAAGGTCTGGCACTGGGGCGAGATCGGTCAGACCACCCTGCCCGATCTGCCCCGCGGCGATGCGGTCGAGTACGACCCGTTCTGGAACACCCGTTACGGCGAGATGGTGCAGCGCTCGCGCGGCATGCTGGTCCCGCTGGAGCGCGCCCGCCTGATCTGCCGTCTGAACCGCGAGGATGGGGCGCGTGAGCCGTACGATTTCGAGGTCTTCGAGAGCATAATCGACCTGACCGAGCACACGGCCCACACCTATCTGGCCCTCTCGCAACTGGAGAGGACTGTCACCGCGGCGCACGAGGCGCGCTTTGTGAGCCACGCCACAGTGCTGGCCAGGCTGGGCCAGGCCGCCGATATTGTCCAGGCGAACCTGGACGAGCGCAGGAAGGTCTACGACTCACTTGTCGCCATCTGGGAGAAAACCCGTCTGCCCAAGGGCCTGTCCACCCCGGATAAAAAATTCTTCTGGCAGCAGGACCGGGCGCGGCATTTTGCGTTCCGCCGGCCGGACATGACCTACCTGATCTGTGACGAGCAGGACCTGGGACTGGAAAAGTACCTCACCGCGCTCAAGGACTACACGGCCTGGTACCGCAACAATTTCGCCGCCGAGATCAAGCCGGGGGCCGCCAAATGAGCGCAGCGGATTACCACCGTCAGATCGAGGCCGCGGTTGAGGCGGTCCGCCTGGTGGACACCCACGAGCACCTGGTGAGCGAGAGCCTCTGGCTGCAGCAGAAAGTGGATCTTTTCTACTGGTTCCAGCAGCCCTGGTACCCGCAATACTCCGGGGCTGACCTGGTGGCCGCCGGGATGAGCGACGCCGATTTTGCCGCCCTGGGCGACACCACGCTCAGTGACGAACGGCGCTGGGAACTGCTTGCCCCCTGGTGGCCGTTGGTGCGCCTGACCGCGTTCAGCCGGGTGCTGCGCCTGGCCGCGCGCGACATTTACGATGTTCCCGAGATCGACGCCTCCTCCTGGCGCACGCTCAACGAGCGGATGCGTCAAGCCCGGAAACCGGGGTTCTACGAGGAGGTGCTGCACCGTCGGGCCGGGATCGACCTTGCGATCCTGGACCGCATCGTCCTGACCGATGAGGCCGTGGAGCGCGAGCTGCCTCCCCGCACGGTGCGGGTGCAGCGTTTCGATGAGACTTTCATCGCCTTCGACCGCGCCACGCTGGAGAGTTACGCGGCCAAGCACGGGCGCACTGTGCGTTGCCTGGATGACTGGCTGGCCCTGTTGGACCTTGAATTCAAGGAAATCCTGGCGCGCGGTTGTTTTGTGGGCCTCAAGAACGCCCAGGCCTATGACCGTCCCCTCTCATTCGAGGTGGTGCCAAGGGAACGGGCCGAGCGGGTGTTCGGCACCCTGCTGGCCGCCGGCTCCCTGCGATTCGAGGACCGCAAGCCGCTTGAGGATTTCATGTTCCATGAAATCGCCGCGCGCGCGGGAAAGCTTGGCCTGCCGGTGCAGATCCACACCGGACTGCAGGCCGGGCCGGGCAACGAGCTGGGCCGCAGCCACCCGCTGCTGCTGTTGCCTCTGGTCCAGGCGCACCCTGACACCCGCTTCGTACTGTTCCACGGCTCGTTCCCGTACATGGCCGAGCTGGGTGTACTGGCCAAGAACTACCGCAACGTGTACATCGACATGTGCTGGATGCCGGCGATCTCGACTGGCGAGTCGCGCCAGTGGCTGGCCCGCTGGCTGGAGACCGTGCCGGTCAACAAAATCATGGCTTTCGGCGGCGACTACCTGTTCCCGGAGGGGACCTACGCCCACAGCCGCCTGGCCCGGGCCGTGGTGGCAGGGGCGCTGGGAGACATGGTGGAATCCACCGCGCTGAGCCTGGAGGAGGCGCTCTGGGCCGCGCCCCGTCTGCTGCGCGCTAACGCTATCGAGTGTTTTAAACTTCAGCGGTTTCTGTGAGTCGTTATCAATCCGCTTGTGCCGGGGCCGCCTCAGGGCGGCCCTTTTTTTATTCCGGAACAATCCCGGAAACGCATGTTTTCGCTTTGAGATGGATAACAATAACTCATTTAGTATCAAACATAACAAACTTAATTTATTAATTTACAATGACATGCCGATCCGTGCTAAATTATGTTGACAACCTGCGGCTGCGTTTTTAATGTATATCTGCTTTTGCGTACGAATGGCCAGTATTCATGAGATGTTAGACAGGCATCAGGACCGCAGGTTTCCCGGAGGCCGCTGGTATGAATGTCGAAAACCGGCGCATAGATGATCGTATCGCCGAGTTGGAGAAACACTATACCCAATTACAGGAACAACAGACCCAATTCACGGAGAATTTCAAAGCCTTCACCGAAAGCGTGCAGGAAAGAATGGTCGAGCTGCGGCTGGTGCTGCAGGAAATAAGGAAAAAAGTCAATTCGTAGGCGGCCCGAGCTGGAAAGCCGGGCTACGGGGACAGGAAAGACCCTGTCCCCGCGCACCGGATGAATCGGGCCGCTATTTGCTTCCCCCTGTCGGAAGGCTGTCCAGGTCGGTGGGGGTGAGAGTCACCTTGAACGCGGTGAAATAGTAGTAGTTGATCCCCTCGTAGCCGCTGTCCGTGCCCGCGGCCAGCCAGAGCACCGCGCTGCCGTCGGTCTTGACCGCAAAATCCTCCAGGCGCAGGGTCTTGAACTCCCAGGTCTCCCCGGAGCAGTCCCCGCTGTCGTTCCCCACGTGGCCGATCACCTCCATATCGGTGCCGCCGGTGCTCTGCTGGCCTTTCTGCACGTTCAGTTCGTAGAAACCATCCTGGAGCACCGGCTTGGGCTCGGTCACCATGGCCCCGGCTTTCATGGTTTGGGCCTCGCCCGGGGAGCCGCCCGCGCCCATACAGCCGCTGGCCGTGGAGGTGGCTATCCGGACCTCCATCGTGACCTTGTAGACCACGTTGGCCTGGAGTCCGTCCTGTGACGTGAGTTTCTTTTTCACGAACATGAACAGGTCATCCGGCTCGTTGCGGCCGGAGAGATACAGGCCGTACTTGGTCGAGTCCAGGCTGGCGGGGAGCTTTCGGCGTTCGAACTGCAGTTCCAGACTGGCCTCCGAGGCCTGGGGATAATCGGTGAAAGCCCCGCTGAAACCCTCGCTGGAGCTTTGGAAGGAATAGTCGAGGATCAGCGGCGAGTTGTTACCCGGCGCGGCCGGGTTGTCGTCATCCGAGCAGCCGCTCAGGGCCAGGGCCAGGAGCAGGATCGCCAATGTGGCGGAGGTGGTTTTGATGGCGTTGTACATGCTTTCCCTTCCTCTTTTTGCATTCGGTTCTGTGCGTACCTGTCCACGGCGGCGCGCAACGGCATGGGTAGCCGGCGGGCACGGAGGGGCAGTTGTATCGATTGATCTGGATCACCGGGACGGCTCTACGCTGCAAGGGGGTCCCTCACGCGCGGTTATGGCGGTGAGGTTGAGGCGTGGCACCCGGCGCCGGATTGGTTCATAGAGGGGGTGGGGTCAGTCGAGGGGAGTGGATCGGATTGCGGGGCCTGGCTCCTCCATTCTTTCCTGGTTCGGTTTTCCCATCACCGCAGATGCGGTAAGTTCGTTCTCCCGAACAATACCCTTCCGCGGGGCGGTTGTTCCCGCCAAATGTGGGCCCGGATGGGCGCTGAGACTTGCCACCGGGGCACTTGCAATAATCCAGGGATGATATTAGGTTGTTTTTTTATGGACTTGGCCGACCCGATCTGCAAGCCGGGCAAAGGGATAACCCCACCATTTCGAGGAAGCGATGGACACCCGGTTCGTCATGGTCATGGTCACTGCCGGCAACGCCGAGACCGCCGCGCAGCTGGCCCGCACCCTGGTTGAGGAAAGGCTCGCCGCCTGCGGCAACGTGATACCCAACCTGCGCTCGATCTACCGTTGGCGCGGCGCGGTGCACGATGAGGGCGAGGCGCTGCTGATCCTTAAAACCCGCGCCTCCCTGTTCGAGCAACTGCGCGCGCGGGTGGTGGAGTTGCACAGCTACGAGGTCCCGGAGGTGGTGGCGTTCGAGATCCAGGCCGGCCACGGGCCGTTCCTGGACTGGCTCGCCGAGTCCACGGGCCCGGAACAGTGAAAGTCAATCCGCTGGCAAATTCAAGACTACAGGAACACAAAGCATGAAAATACTCATGGTGGGCAATGGCGGGCGCGAACACGCCCTGCTTTGGCGGCTGGTCCGGGACTGTCCCTCCGGGCAGTTCATTGTCACCCGCGGTACGCCGGGGATGACACCTCTGGCGCGCAGCGCGGATGTGGAGCCGACCAATATCCAGGCAATCTGCGATCTGGCCGCGGCCGAGAAAGTGGACCTGGTGGTGGTGGGGCCCGAGGTGCCGCTGGCCCGCGGCCTGGCCGACCGTCTGACTGCGGCCGGGGTCCCGGTGTTCGGTCCGAGTGCCGCTGCAGCGCGGATCGAGACCAGCAAAGTGTTCGCCAAGGACCTGATGCGGGAAGTCGGCGTGCCCACCGCCGCATACCGCACGTTTTCCGATTTCGGCCCGGCGCTGGAGTACGCCCGCAGCTTTGACGGCCGCTGTGTGGTCAAGGCGGACGGCCTGGCCGCAGGCAAGGGCGCCGTTGTCTGCCGCAGCCTGGAGCAGGCCGAGCAGGCCCTGCAGGGTATCCTGCTCAAGCGGGAGTTCGGCGCGGCGGGCGACCGGGTGGTGATCGAGGAACTGATGCAGGGCGAGGAGCTCTCGGTGCTGGTCCTGGTGGACGGCGCGCGGGTGGCGGTTTTGAGTCCAAGCCAGGACCACAAGGCCGTGGGCGAGGGCGACACCGGTCCCAACACCGGCGGCATGGGCTCCTACTCGCCGGTGGGCGTGGCCACGCCCGAGCTGCTGGCCCAGGTGGAGAGAACTATCCTTCTGCCCGTGGTGCGGGCCCTGGCCGAACGCGGTGCACCCTATCGCGGCTGCCTCTACGCCGGGCTGATGCTCACCGCAGAGGGACCCAAAGTGGTGGAATTCAACTGCCGTTTCGGTGACCCCGAGACCCAGGTGGTGCTGCCGCTGCTGGAGGGCGACCTGGTCGAGCTGCTGACCGCCTCGGCCACGGGCAGCCTGGCCGGCCTGCGCTGCGGGATTCGTCAAGGAGCCGCGGTTTGCGTGGTGCTGGCCTCGGGTGGCTATCCCGGCTCTTACGAGCGGGGCAAGGAGATAACATTCGGGCCGGCGGCCGCGGACTGCGAGGATTTGATCGTGTTCCACGCCGGCACGGCCGAGCAGGAGGGCCGGATAGTGACCGCCGGCGGGCGTGTGCTGGGCGTGACCGGCCTGGGCCGGGATGTCCGTGCTGCGGCCGAGCGGGCCTACGGTGCCGTGGATGACATCGCTTTTACTGGCCGCTACTGCCGGCGCGACATCGCCTGGCGCGAGATACGCCGTTACGGGAGTGGCAACTGAACCGACGGAGGAGCGTGATGCAGACCCCCGTGGCAAAAATATTGCAGTCGAACCTGGAGATCGGTTGGGGACAGTTGGGCTCGGTGAACCCGGTGGAGGGTGCAGGCGCGCAGTTGACCCTGCACGATGTCCACCTGCTGGCCGAGATCGCTTTCGAGCCGGGCGGGCCGTTCCGGGTGGTCCTGGGCGAGGACCGCTACGACAACTGCAAGCCGGTCAACTATCGCAATTTGCGCCCCGGCTGCGATTACGACCGGGTTATCCTGGAGAGCGCCTCCCGTCCAAAGCTGGGCTGAGGGCCCGGCAAATTGTTCTGGATCGGGATTGAAAAGCGGCGTGGAAATTCCGCGCCTTTGCCTTCAACCAGAGAGGTGGGGTAACGGGCATGCTGGAGATATCGAAACTGCTGGCCGGACTGAAAAACGGTGCGCCGGAGGTTAAAGCGGCGCTGGACGGAGTCTACAACACGGATGCCTCGCCGCGGATGATCCGGCTGCTCGAGCATTTTACCAGCCGCTTCCCGGAGCATAAGGAGATCAGCGTGCTGCGGGCGCCGGGACGGGTGAACCTGATCGGCGAGCACACTGATTACAACGGCCTGCCGGTGTTGCCCATGGCCATCGACAACGACATGCTGGTGGCCCTGGCCCCCCGTCATGACCGCCGGATCAACGCTGTCAACCCGGATTTCCCGGACCGCAGCTTCGACATCGAGGAGAAAATCCCGCACTACGACACCGGGGACTGGGGCAACTACATCAAGGCCGGGGTGCAGGGGATAGTGGACGAGCTGGGTGGAGTGAACGGCTTGCAGGGGTTTGACGCCTGTTTCTACGGCAACGTGCCGGTTGGTAGCGGGCTGTCCTCCAGCAGCACGGTGGTGGTGGCCGCGGCCATGGCGGTGCTGCGCTCCACCGGGATGAACCTGGAACCCCAGCGCCTGGCCGAGCGCATGGCCCGCGCCGAATGGTACGTGGGCACCCAGGGCGGCGGGATGGACCACGCGGTCTGTATCCTGAACGAGAAAGGCAAGGCCCTGAAGATCGATTTCTTCCCCCTGCGTGTGTCCCCGGTCTCCATCCCCGACGGTTTCGCCATCGTGGTGGCCAATTCGATGGTCAAGGCCTCCAAGACCGCCGAGACCCGCATGCAGTACAACATGCGCCCGGCCATGTGCCGGGTGGCCGCTGCCATGCTCAGCCGCCGCCTGGGTCTGGAAAAAATGGAGCTTTTGGGCGATATTTATTTCGGGATAGGCCGCGAGCGCATGCTGGCCGCCCTGGAGGAGACTTTCACCCGGCCGAGCTACAGCCGGGCCGAGCTGGCCGGGTGCCTGGGCCTCGGCATGGACGAGCTGAACCGCCTGTTCCTCACCACCAAGGGTGGCGAGCTTCTGCCCGACCCGCCCGAGGGATTCAAGATCGGCCAGCGGGCGCGCCACGTGGTCACCGAGACAGTGCGGGTGGAGGAGTCGAGCGTGGCGGTGCAGCGGGGCGACGGGCTGCGGTTCGGTGAGCTGATGACCCAGAGCCATGTCAGTTGCCGCGATGACTACGAGATCAGCCACCCGGCCCTGGATGACCTGGTCACGATCGGGCTGGAAAGCGGCAGCGCCGGTAGCCGTCTGACCGGAGCCGGGTTCGGCGGCTGCACCGTGCACCTGGTCCCCGAGGCCAGGCTGGAGCCGGTGCTGGAGGCTTTCCGCACCCGCTATTACAGCCGGGCGCTGAACAACTATCCCGAGGCGCTCAAGCGTTTCCAGGAGCGCCCCGACAGCGCGCTTCTGACCCTGCGGCCGGCAGGTGGAGCGCGGGTTTTGTTCTGAGGAGGGATATACAGTCGCGGCGCGGTTTTCATACCCGCGGCCGGGGCCACCGGACTCGTAACTCCCTGTTCGAGGAGGGGGCATGGACCACGTTCTGAACACCCTGGGTCAGCCCGTGGGCCGGCCCCTGCCCGGCTGGGCCGCGCCTCCGCGCCCGCCGCGTGAGCCTCTGACCGGGCGGTTCTGCCGTTTGGAGCCGCTGGACCCCGAAAAGCACGGCCCGGAACTGTTCCAGGCCAACAGCCTCGACACTGTCGGCCGCCTCTGGACCTACCTTCCCTACGGCCCCTTCGACAGCCTGGATGCCTACCTGGGCTGGATACGGGCCGAGTGCCTGGGCGAGGACCCTCTCTTTTTCGCCATAATTGAAAACACGGGCGGCAAAGCTCTCGGCGTGGCCAGCTACATGCGGATCAGCCCGCGGGACGGGGTGATCGAGGTGGGGCATATCAATTTCTCACCGCCCCTGCAGCGCACCCCGGCAGCCAGCGAGTCGCTTTACCTGCTGTCCGAGCTGGTATTCCGCCTGGGCTACCGCCGCCTGGAATGGAAATGCGACGCCCTGAACACCCCCTCCCGCGCGGCGGCCGAGAGGCTGGGTTTCCGCTTCGAGGGCGTGTTCCGTCAGGCCACGATCTACCGGGGACGGAACCGGGACACGGCCTGGTACTCGATAATTGACAGCGAGTGGCCGCGCCTGGATTCGGCCTGGAAACGCTGGCTCAATCCCTCGAATTTCGACACCCGGGGCCGTCAGCGCGAGCGCCTCTCGGTCCTGACCGCCGAGGCTCTGGAACGCAACGGCTGAAGTTCTATTTGAGACATAATTAGGAATGTGTGAATCGAGCTTTTTCTATGGAAAACCAAAACGATAAATATGATGTTGCATTCTCATTCCTTGCCAGAGATGAAAAGCTGGCTTTTGAGATTAACGACTTATTACAAGATAGGTTCTGTACATTTATTTTTTCAAAGAACCAAGAACAGGTGGCAGGGACAGATGGAGAAAAGAGCTTCAATGAAGTTTTCGGTTCCAAAGCAAGAGTAGTTGTCGTGCTATATCGCAAAGGCTGGGGTGAGACACCATGGACAAGAATAGAAGAAACCGCGATACGAGGACGAGCATATGATAATGGTTACAATTTCGTAATATTTATACCACTCGATGAAGATAATAAGGTTCCAAAATGGTTGCCGAAAACACAACTTTGGATTGGGCTTAACCGTTGGGGAGTAAATGGAGCAGCAGTTATTATCGAAGCCAGAATAAAAGAGCAAGGTGGTGAAGAGCATGAAGAAACAATAGATGATAGAGCTGCACGACTTGTCCGTTCAATTAAATTTGATGAAAAGAGAAAAGCATTTCACGATTCAGAAGCAGGTGTCAATGCCGCAAAAAATGAATTCGAGCAGCTTGTAGCTGAGCTTGATGTTTTATTGAATGGCGTGAAGGATTCTATTAATTCCGTAAAAATGGAAAAGCAGCGATATAGGGTCGTTGTCCTAGGATTGTGTCCTATTTTGGAAATAAAATGGGAATCGCACATTATCAACAGTCTTGATGACTCTAGTCTTGAATTGACACTTTGGAATAGCCATCCTTGGTTTTCTGCAATTTATACTGGAGAGAACAAGAAAAGAGTATTTTCAGAGACTTTTATGTTTGATCTATTACCAAGTGGAAACTACTGCTGGGTGACAACAGGTTCCCCCAAAAGATATTTTACATCACCAGAGTTGGCTAAATTGGCTTTGCAATATTGGATGGATGGTGTTGAGACCCATAAAAAGCGAAGATAGTTTGTGTGTAAAATTATAATGTTTATCTGAAGCCCGGCCGGGACTTTGCAGGCCGGGTTTTTCCCAATCCAGCCCTGGAGGAACGATGACCCGCCAGTTCGCCTTTATTCCCTTCCTATGTGCCTGCCTGGTCCTGACCGCCTGGTCCGGTGCGTTCGGCGCTGCCGCGCCGCTACGGGTCGAGGGTGAGCGCGTGCTGGTCGAGACCTCCACCTTGAGCGCGGTCCTGGAGCGTGGAGCGCTGGTGGGCCTGATACGCAAGGCGGACGGTGCCGTGCTGCTCTCCGGAGGCAAGACCGCCGGTGCGCTGAGCCTGGTCTACAGCGGCGATGAGGTCGTGCCCCTGGCCGGTGAAGCCAATGACCGGGTGAACATCATCCAGCTCAATCCCAACCTGGTCCAGGTGCGCCTGGAGGGCTGGTTCGGCGACGGGGTGATTACTGTATCCACCGATCCGGAAAACGGCGACCTTCTGGTCGAGCCCTCGGCCTATGCCTCGCGGCCCGGGCTCAAGTCGGTGCGCTGGTCGTTCGGCGGGATAGTCCCCGGCCTTGAGCTGATCGCTCCGCTGTTCCAGGGGGCGCGCCTGACCCTGGAGGACCCGCTGGCTGAAGGCAAGCGCTGGCGCTGGCCGTTTTCGTGGGAGGCGGGCTTGGCTATTCTGCAGGGAGAAAAGGGCGGGTTCTGGGTCCATTGCCGGGACAACCGTTTCCAGTACAAGGCGCTGTATGTGGGAGCCGGCGAGGACAAGCGCGGCCTGGGGTTCGAGACCGAGCTTAGCGGACCGCACACCGACAAGCTGGCTGCGGGCGGCCTCACCTGGCGGATCAATGTCTACCGGGGCGGTTGGCAGGGGCCGGCCGCGCAGTACCGGGACTGGCTGGCCGGGGCCTACAACCTCGCCGGACGCACCCGCCCGGCCTGGGTGGACAGCCTGAAGCTGGCAGTGAGCTGGGCTCCCAGCGACCCGGCACTGCTGGATGAGCTGGCCAAGAGGGTCAAGCCGGAACGGGTGCTCCTGCATATCCCCGACTGGCGGCGGGACGGTTACGACGAGAACTACCCGGATTTCATCCCCAGCGAGGAGGGGACAGCTTTCATCCACAAGGCGCAGAGCATGGGTTTCCACGCCATGCCGCACTGCAACTCGATCGACATGGACCCCTCCAACCCGGTCTACAACTACGTACGCGACTTTGTCTACCGCGAGAACGACACCGGAAAAATCCAGGGCTGGTCCTGGGTGAACAATCATGGAATGCCCGTGCCGGAATCGAACGCCGAGCGCATGCGCCACCGCAGCGACAAGACCATGGTCAAGATCCATCCCGGATTGAGCATGTGGCGCTCGATCCTGGCCGAGCGGGTGCAGGGCGCGGCCAGCGTGCTGAACCTGGAAACCGTGTTCCTGGACGTTACCCTCTGCTGCTGGAATATCCGCAACGGCCTGGTGGAGGACTGCACCCCGGCCGAGGGCATGCGCCGCCTGGTGGCCCTGGTGAGCGGTGTCAACAGGGGTCTGGTCGTGGGTGGCGAGGGGCGCAACGAGATCACCATGCAGGCACAGGCCCTGAGCCAGGTGCACCTGTTCGAGAGCTGGCAGGAAAACTGCGAGGGCCTGGAGCGTCTGAAACCCGTACCGCTGAACGAGTTCCTGTTCGGGCGCTGGAGCCGCTCGTTCGGCTACTCGAACCTGTCAGGGAAAGACGCGGACCAGGCCTACCGGATAAAGCTGCACCAGGAGCTGGGGGCTATCCCCACTCTGACCGTGGATGGGGCGCAGGCGATTGCCTCTCCCAATCCAGCGGTGCGTGCAGTTCTGGAGGCGGCCGGCAAGTGAGGCCGGAGCCGTTCACACAGGCATGAAAAAAGCCGGACCAGGCACAGGGGAGGACTCGTTTTCCTCCCCTGCCTCTCGATACCTCGCGGCCCGCGCCGCGGGGTAGTTCGTTTGTAAGCGGCCGGTATCCTTGACTGAATGAGACAATGCTGTCAAATTAACAAAATAATATCTAACTAATATTTATTGCAACAAAGGCCGCGCCAGGTGCGGCATGGTGCAATACGATTTGTAACAATATTCTCAATCCTGCGGTTATATATACGGGGGGTATCGTTCAGGCAACATTACTGTTCGGCGAGGGGAGTATGCTCGAACTTAGGGATTTGACTCTGCAGAGCCAGGACAAGGTGATCTTCCAGAAAATCAATCTCACTGTGAACGAGTGCGAGATTTTCGGTATCCTGGGGCCAAACGGGGCGGGGAAAAGCAGTCTGGCCTACACGCTGATGGGCTGCGAGGGTTATAAGGTGACCGGCGGCCAGATCATTCTGGACGGTGAGGATATAACCGACTGGCCGGTCTGGCAGCGGGCCAAGAAGGGCCTGACCCTGGCCTGGCAGGAGCCGGCGCGTTTCGAGGGGATTTCGGTGTCGGAATACATTGGGCTGGGGATGAAAGAAAAAAGCCCGGATGGGATAAGCGAGGCCCTGAAAGGGGTCCTGCTGGATACCAAGATCTACGGCCGGCGTAAAGTGGACAAGACCCTCAGCGGCGGTGAGCGCAAACGGATCGAACTGGCCTCCATTTACGCCATGCGCCCGCGCCTGGCGATACTGGACGAGCCGGATTCCGGGATAGACATGCTGGCTCTGGAACGGATCATGGATTTCGTGCGGGGGATGAAGGAACAGGGCATCGCGGTGATATTGATCACGCACTATGCCGACATCGCCAAGATCGCCACTCGGGCGGCCCTGATCGACGAGGGCTACCTGGTCAAGGTGGGGCCCACGGCCGAGGTGGTGGATTACTACGAGAACCGGTGCTCATGCTGCCCCAAGTTCCGCTGAGATGCCCTTTTGCGGGAGAGAAATAAAATGAACAACGATTATGAGCTGATGGTCAAGACCTACGAGGACGCCGGTGGAGCGCCGAGCGCCCTGGCCGACTCCAAGATCGCCCACCTGGTGGTGCACAAGAACCAGGTCCTGGGCAGCCATCTGGTGGAGGGGCTGCACATGGAGGCCCGCCAGACAGAGGACGGCGTGGATATCGACCTGAGCGTGGACCCGGGAGTCAAGCTGGAAAAGCCGGTGCACCTGTGTTTCGGAGTGCTGCCCGCGGAGGGCCGCCAGCAGATAAAGATGAACGCCCTGATCCACGAGGGCGCCTCGATAAATATCCTGGCTCACTGCGTGTTCCCCAACGCGGTCAAGGTCCAGCACCTGATGGAGGGCGGGATTGTCCTGGAGGACAACGCCTCGTTCAATTACGATGAGCACCACTACCACGGCCTGACCGGCGGGATCGAGGTGGTGCCGCGGATCGACATCAAAGTGGGCAAGGGCGCGCACCTGAACCTGAGTTTCTCGCTGCTCAAGGGTCGGGTGGGGAAGCTGGATGTGGACTACTCGGCCGAGGTGGAGGAGAACGGCTCGGTGGAGATGATCACCAAGGCCTACGGCTACGGTGACGATGAGATCAAGGTCCGCGAGCGCAGCCGTCTGAAAGGCCGCGGGGCCAAGGGCCTTCTGCTCAGCCGGATCGCGGTGCGCGAGAAGGCGGTCAGCGAGGTGGTGAGTGAGCTGGAGGCTGCTGCCCCGGACTGCCGCGGCCACGTGGACTGTGTCGAGATCGTTCAGGACCAGGCCAGGGCGCGCGCCATTCCCTTGGTGGACGTGCTGGACGAGCGGGCCCAGGTCACCCACGAGGCGGCGATCGGACGGGTGAACCAGAAAGAGATTGAGACCCTGATGGCACGCGGCCTGGACCAGGAGGAAGCGCTCAACACGATCATCGCCGGGATGCTGAAATAAGCTGGGAATCTGTACCGCAGGCAAGGCCATAAACGCGTAGGGGCGGGTTTCAAACCCGCCCCCACTTTTTTTGCGGTGGTTGTCGGCAGGGGCACGGCGCAGCGTGCCCATTCTTTTTTAGCCTTTCTCGGCCCTTACACACCCCGCCCGCTGACACGGGCACCCCTCTCAAGAGGGGATTAATCCCGCCGCAGCCCGAGGTCTCCTTCGTCGCTTGTAGAATAGCGCTTTTCAATCCCCTCTAAGCAAGAGGGGTGGCGGCGCAGCCGACGGGGTGTGTGGCTTTGCCTTGCTCTTGCAGGGGTACGGCACAGCGTGCTCCTGTGGAATACCGGAGTCAAGTCCTCACTACATTTCTACATCGACATAAGTTTCTTCACCAGGCGGTCTTTCCACACTTCCATCATCTGGTCGCTCCTGGCCCGCTCCCAGAAATCATCCAGCGTGCTGGTGCCGCCCTGGCCGCGGCCGGCGGCCACCTCGCCGTAGAGTGTGGTCAGGAACCCGCTCAGGTCCTCGCCCTTGTCGGCTGCATGTTTTTTGATGGTCTCAAGCAGGCGGCGGTCATCCCAGGCCTCGCGCAGTCCGGTCATGAACGGCGCGGGCAGCATGCCGAACGGGGTCTGCCAGGCGTACATCCAGTTCTCCCCGTCCAGGGTGTCGAAACGGTTGCCCCAGTTGTAGGCCCAGACCAGCGAGCCGCGGCTGTTGTGGCTGGCGAAATACCAGCCGAACGTGTAGCGCGGCACTCCGGGCAGTGTGTGGTCGGAGGTGAAAGAGTACTGCCAGAGGATCTTGCCTCCGGCGCGCACCTCGTTGGGAAGGTTCCAGTTCTCGGCCACGGCGTTGGTGCAGAAAATGTCCACATCCGGCAGGAAATCGATCCCGCCGTAATAGTGGTGGATCGAGCCGTAGATCTGCACCTTGTGGTCGCCCTGGCGCAGAAGGGCCACCTGCTGCTTGAACTGCGGCTTGATGAAGAACAGCATGCCTTTGTCAGCGGTGTACTGGTGCCACTTGGCCGGCTCATCGAACGGGGTGAGGATCACGTTGGGCCAGCCGGCGGCGTCCTCGTGCTCGCGGAACCGCCGCGCCCACTCGGTGATGTAGGGGGCGATTTCCTTGGGCACGTTGTAGGGGTCGCGGAACGCCAGTTCGCTCCAGCCCTTGTCGTCAAGGCCGAGCATGGTCTGGGCCAGGATACGCGGCAGGTGCATGGTGCGCGGGAACCCGTAGGGGTTGCCGCCCAGGAAATAGACCATGTCGGTCATGCCAGCGCGCTTGGCCGAGAGCATGAACTCGTCCATCAGACGGAAATCCAGGTCGAAACTGTCGCCGTTCTTTTTCATCTCCGGACGGTCGGACTGGTACCAGATATTTACCATGTTGTGGTTGTTCTGCTTGAGCCACTCCATCTCGAACTCTGGGATCAGGCCGTTGGTGCAGCCGCCCAGACGCAGGCCCGCTTCCTCCATGGTCAGAAGGCGCTGGTCCAGGATTTCCAGCTCCACCGGCACGGTGGTCTCCTGGGCCGTCTTACCCTCGCCGGTTTTCAGATGCACCAGACTCTTATACTTGCCCGGGCGGCTGAATTTCTCATCCGTGTGCAGGGTGACCAGCAGCATCTGGCTGCGCCCGGCCGGGACATCGAACGCATAGGCTGGCCAAAGGCGCTGCGGGAACGGCTCAACGAAATAGTTGCGGATGTTCCAGCCCTTGACCAGCGAGTACTCGGCCACGCGCAGCTCGGCCTCGGCCACCACCTTGCCCGCGCTGCCCAGCAGCGGGTCCACGCTGGCGGTCACAGCCTTGAGGTCGGCGCCGTTGGCGTAGACTCCCAGTTGCAGCGGCTCGTACTCGTTGAGGAACATCCGGACGGACAGGGCGGCCCCCGCCTCTCCGGCACGCGGGGCGCTCACCGGAAGCACCAGGTCCATGTAGTTGCGGGCGAACGGCACCAGCTTGCGGCCGGTCCACTGGGCGGGCAGAACCGGGGCCTCGGCCAGGGCCCAGTAGGAGGAATCGATCACGCCGCGCCTCTGGGCCCGGGCCACCCACTCGCGGCAGGCGGCCTCGTAACGGGCCTGCTCATCCGGCAGCGGGGCGACCAGGCGCGCCGAGCGGACTTTCAGCTCGCCGCCGGGCGAGACGATCCGGAAACGGATTGTCTTTGATGGCAGGTGCAGGTAGATCATGTCGGCCGGGGCGGGAATGCGCGCCACTCTCCACTGGCTGTCGCCGAAGCCGCCGAAGCGGTGGACCTCGTCGAACGGATTGTCGGTGCTCAGGCCCGAGTAGACCTCGGCGCGCACCATCTCCTTTACATTGTCCAGGTACTCCAGCTCCAGGACCACCATCTCGCCGCGCGGGGGACGGTTGCCGCTGAACCAGGCCGGGGCCTCGAGCAGGCCGCCGCCGCGGCGGGCGACCAGGGTCAGTTCGGAGCCGGAGCCGCTCCAGGCGTTGTCACCGTCCACCGGGGTCATGGCCAGGGGCAGCCCGGCTCCGGCCGGGGCTTTGAATTCCAGGGCCGCAACGGGAGCGGCGGCCAGGGCGATCAGAAACAGAAACAGGGCGAGGGCAGACAGCGCGCGTTTCATCCGGGTGTCCTTTGCCAGCATGACAGGTTGGGAGGCGAATAGTAGCTCGGAAAGAGACGACTATCGATAGATCGTTCCAGCTCAGCTAAGAATGGCATATTAATGGAAGCTCAAGTATGCTCCGCCTAATAAGCCCGTTTTCTTTTCGGCTAAATCTGATATTTCCGCATTACTGAAACCCAGTTCGCCTAATAAAATAATTTTAATAATCAATTCAAGCTGTTCAGTTGCAAGAAATAGAAACATATCCTTAAGGGCTTTTTTCTTTAATTCATCACTAAAATGAGTGTAGTAGTTTCTTGTGTTAACTATTCCTGAAATTATGTTATTGTCTACTCTAAACCTGTTTAAGATATCTTTATAACGTTCTAAAATGGACGACAGACGCACTCTTAAAGCTATCTTATTGTTTGAATTGTCCGAATTATATTGATTTAGCCTTGAGTAAGCCTCTATTCCTTGTATATAGAATAGTATATAGAATAAAAATCTATTGTCTATAAATAGAGAAGGGAGGTACTTGGTTCCGAAATATAAAAATCTGAGTGGCTCAAGCCCGCTTTCTTTGCTTATCCAATTTTCTATTATGGCAGCAAACCTATTTGCAACTTCATTGTAGCACAAAAGTTGACATACTGGCGGTTGTTTGGTTAGGTCTTTTTCATTGTGCACAGGGGTAAAATATACTTCAATTTTCGAGCCTGATTTGTATCCTTTGAGGAATGTCGGACAGGTAGATCGGGAAAGAATGAATGAAAATAGATCTTGAAACAATCTTGTGTATTGTAGCATTCGATCAAAGCTGATTTCTGAATTAAATTTAAACTTTAGAAACGGGCATTGAAAAGCCGATACACCCGCCTGAGAAAAGTGTATATTATTATTATAACATAATTCCATGTCGAAAGTTGCGTTGCGATATAACAGAGTCTCGGTCGTATTTCGTACTATCAATATCTTTGAATATTCTTTCTTTTGACTTGAATGCCCCTGGGGAACCAGTATTCCAAAAAATGATACACGACGTCGAAGCTGTCAAAAGCAATTTCGCATTCTTTAAAATAGCATGCATTAATAAATACTGCATAAACAAGAAAAGAAGATTCTTGCTTTCTTATCATTTCAATCCGGTCGCACAGACATTTGAAAAGAGTGATGCTTTGTCCGTCTTTCGACATCCCGTGAATAAAACAAATTTGATGATTGTCGAAATTTGGATCAAGGCACCCTTTTAAACTAAGAAAAAATTTATTTTCTCTATGTAGGGTTAATATTCCATTTATGTGATTATCTGGCGTATCAGGAAGCCACCATTCTCCTTCAATGGTTTTTTCAATCATGTTTGACTCACTAATTTAAAAGAAAGCCAGTTTGTTTTTCACGCTATTAGTAGATAAAATCTATTCATAAAAGCTCCTTTATCCGCTCCAGCACGCGCGCGATCAGCCCGCTCTGGATCATCTCGCCCAGGAACCCGTCGCGGTGGCAGTCCAGTTCCACCACAGTCACCAGCAGCTTCCGGCAGTCCTCGAGCGAGGCGCTGTCTGCCAGGGCTGGGTCATCCCGGAAGCGCGCGCACTCTTTCTGCCAGCTTATCCAGCGGAAACCCTCCGGTGCGCAGCCGCACCCGCGCACCTGGCTGACAAACTCCAGAACCGCGGCGTTGTACTCCAGACGGGGCAGGCCCCCGGCGGCCCTGACACTCCAGCCGCCGGGCTTGAAATCCGTCTGACGGAACGTCTGGGCAAAACGGGTCAGGCGTTCCGGCTCGAAGCCTTTTTTCATCCTTCCGGGCAGGGCCGTATCCACCGCAGGCCTCCGTTTATTTCACACCAGCCACCTTGAGCAGCAGGGTCAGCGCATCCGCTATCCCGACTGCGCCGTCGCCGTTGATGTCCAGGCAGGGGTCTGTGGACTTGTCCCGAATGGAGCGCAGCAGGCTGATCACATCGGGAATGCCCAGCACCCCGTTGCCGTCGAAATCCCCGGGCAGGCTCATCGTGCATTTGCCGGCCGGGTTGTCGAAGAACAGCACCGCGGCGTTCATAGCGCCCATGTTCAGGCTGGTGACCGGGGTGTACTTGAGGCTCGCGCCCTCGCTGCCGGTGGACGGGTCGGCCCAGTACTGCGAGGGGGAGCCGTCCTCCTCGGCCAGGTACATCGTGTCGGGCAGCGTGACGGTCTTGGACGAGTTGCTCACGTTGCAGAGCACCCAGCCTTTATCGTACTCGCGGCGGAACACGCCGTTCCAGACCAGCTGCACCAGGGAGGCCCACTCGCTTTTCCAGGCGCCGAGGTCAAGCTCGTATTCCGGGTACCAGAGGACATGGCTGACCGCCCCGAAATCCCCGGGGCCGTACATGGTCAGGTAAAGCCGTCCCGTGTTGCAAAGCAGGTAGACACCGGTCAGCCACATGCGCTCGCGGGCCTGCCCGGCCTGGTCCTCGCTGCTGTAATAGCCCTGGCCGTGGAGGTACACCCCCTTTTCCTGGATATTCCGGATCCGGGCGATGGCCAGTTGGGCGTCGCCGGCATCCGGCCAGCCGCCGAAAGTCTCCAGCATGGCGCCGTGCATGTAGTCGCCCTTGTAGTAGTGCGCGCCGCCCTGATCGACCCAGTTGGTCTGGAGGTTGTCGATGTTGGGGAAGAAATAGAAACCGGCCGTGTCGAGCTTGGCATCGACCTGACGGCCCCACTCGTTGAGCTTGGGTATCCAGATGCTGGTGGCGTTGGAGACATTGTCGAACAATGTCGCGTAATTGGTGCGGCCGAAAATCGCCTCGACCGTGTAGGTGTCGGCGAACACTCCGTCGCACTCGTTTCCCTTCATCTCATCGATGCAGGAACTGGTCCACCAGTTGAGCACCTCGGGGTTGCCGATATCCAGGACAAACCGCTCTTTGTTGTGCTCGACCCAATCACCGGAGCTGGTTTTGAGGATCCAGTCCGGGTGCAGCTTCACCGTGCTCCAGTTGGATAGCGGGCTGCTGCCAGGGGTCCACTCGCCGTTGATGATGGTCGAGGAGAGCGTATCGATGGTGATCGAGAGCTTGTAGTGCAGGTGCAGGAAATTTTCGTTGTAAGTGCGGATACGGCGGATGTCGGGCAGACGCATTTTCTGCACGCCCTCGTAGCGCTCGGCGATAAAGCGTGCCTCCGCCTCTGTCAGGTTGCCGTGGAGCTGGTCCGAGAAGACATGCACAGTGCGGTGCTTGGCCGGGTCGTACGCCGAGGAGGGAAACGGCCGTTTGGCGAGAAGGGCTAACGGCGTGGCGAGCAGCAAAAGCATCAGGCACAGAGTCTGACAATGTTTTGGCATGGAATACTCTTTCGGTTGAGGGTTAAGCTACTCACTTAGGAATATACGATCAAGACCGGAGTTTCATCCAGTCTATTGTTCGAAAAGCCTCCGGTCTTATCGCAGACTGCCGATGGGTCGTTAGTTCCTGTACGATAGTCGCTCGTATCAAAACGACTAAATCCTGGACACAAAATACCCACCGGACGGCTTTCTCTACGGACAGGGCCGGGACAACACACCATAGAAAATAATGCCATAGGCTGTCAAAACAATGTTTAATCGCCTGTTCCCGCGGAATTATTTTGTCTTGACACTTTTTTGAACCCTCCGCACCTTTCAACGGTCGGAATGAGAAGACTGATTCAATAGCTGAACATTCCACATTCTCCGGAGTGAAAGATGCAGCCCACGCGCTATGCCCCGTTCATCAAGCGGTTCGTCGCCTTTATCGTGGATTTCATACTCAGCGGCGCGGTGTCCATGCTTCTGCTGATCCCGCTGGTGCTGCTTTTCATCCCCAAGCTGGTGGTCGACAGTGCGCTGGTGGGGCTGTTCAGCGGGCGTCATTTCGACCCTCAGCGTCTGTTCGAGCACAGTGTCGGGATGATGATTTTCCCCCTGATCGTGAACATAATTCTTTTCGGGCTGGTGGTGGGGCTGGTCCATCTGCTGTATTTCGCCCTGTTCGAGAGCAGCCACCGTCAGGCCACACCGGGCAAGATGCTGCTGGGGATATTTGTCACCGACGAGCAGGGGCGGCGGATCAGTTTCGGCCGGGCGGTGGGACGGAATCTGGCGCGTATGCTGTCGAAAATGTTCTGCTGGCTGGGCTACCTTCTGGCCCTCTTTACCGAACGCACCCAGGCTCTACACGACCTGATCGCCTCCACCCTGGTGCTGGAGCCGGCGGTTAGCGCTCCCTGCGCCGGGCCGCCCTCGGTGGAGCCACCCTCGGCCCGCAGCCGCGAGCAGACTGAGCCGCCGTCCGCCGCCCAGTCAGCCGACACGAACCCACCAGCCGAGCCGCAAGCGCCGGCCCAGGACAGCCCGCAGTCCGGGGGATCTTTCTGAACGGAGAACAAGGAGAAACTTCGATGGTCCAGACCCGTTTCGCTCCGTTTCTAAAGCGGTTCGTGGCATTCCTGATTGATCTGGTGGCCAGCCTGATCGTGGCCCGGGTGCTGCTGATCCCGCTGCGCATGCTGGTGCATCCGCATGATTTCTTCGGCGACCCGTTCGCCCACTGGGGGATGCTGGGGCACATGGCCGATGGGGTCTGCAGCTGGCTGCCCTCGCCGGGCTGGCTGTTCGGGGTGAACGGCGGCGAGATGCTGGGCTGGGCCTCGACCGCGGTGTTTGTCCTGTATTTCAGCGTGTTTGAAAGCTCCTGGCGTCAGGCCACGCCGGGCAAGATGGCACTGGGCATTTTCGTCACCGACGAGCAGGGGCGCAGGCTCTCGTTCCCGCGGGCGCTGGGCCGCACCCTGGGTAAGCTGCTCTCCACCGCCTGCTGCTTCATCGGCTACATCATCGCCCTGTTCAGCCGCCGCAGCCAGGCTTTGCACGACCTCATCGCCAACACCCTGGTGCTGGAGCCCTGCCAGCCGCCCGCATCTAACCAGCCGCCCCAGGCCGAGCCGCCGCAGGTCTGAGTCAGCCCAGATGATATTTCACGCCGGAGAGCGGGTAGACTGTCGCCCGCATCCGGCGTTTTTGTTTCACGCACCGGCGCCCAGGCCCCGCCCCACTTCCGCATTTCGCGGGAAAGTGTTATTTTATAGGGCAGTCGTAATTCCGGCGGTTGCCGGCGAGGGTGGGTGAATCGGTAGCGGCGTGTGCTGGACACTTTTTGACGGCTGCGTGGCCCGGCCGCGGGCGTTCGAGCCTGGAGAGAAAAAGAGATGCTGCGGTTTCTGCTGAAATGGGGAGTTGTGGTCCTGGTGGTGTACCTGCTCTGGCAGATGATTGCGGCCAAGCCCCAGGCCGAGAAGGTGAGCGAGGTCGACCTGGTGGGCAAGCTGATCGAGCACACCGACATCCTCAAGGACGCCCAGGGCAAGGACATTCTGGAGCCGAAGATCAAGGACGGCACGGTGGACAAGTGGCTCACCGCGGGGCTGTTGCGCACCGGCGCGCTGATCCTCAACTCCGCCGGCGACCCGCCTGACAGCGCGGTCTGCCGCCGCAGCCTCAAGTACATCCGCGCCGCCGCCATGCTGGACAGCCTGGACTCCGAGGCGGACCAGTTCCTGGCCTACGCCCTCTGGGGCCTGGGCGACCGGGAATCGGCCATCGTGGCCTGCGAGCGGGCGGTCAGCCGCTGCACGCCCAGGGACACCACCCTGGCCCCGGCCTGGCTGGGCAGCCTCTACCTGGAGGAGGGCCGGACCGACAGCGCCCTGGCCTGTTTCCGCACGCAACTTCGTCTGGACCCGCGCAACGAGACCTATTACAACGACACCCGCTACTACCTGACCCGGGCCGGTGTGCCCGCGGACACGCTGGAGGCGGTGCTCAGTCTGAGCGAGGTCCACACCGGGCTTTTCAAGCGCGCCGGGCGGGCTTATAATGAGATGATAACCTGGCCGCGCCGCAAGCTGGCCGGGATGTTCGGCCACAAGGGCTGAGTGGCGCGCCCCTGCGCCTGAACCCCGCCAGATGCTGATCCGGCGGCATTTTACTCGACAGATGGAGATTCCATGCGCACCCGAATCGTACACGACCAGGCGGACTCCCTGATCTACGAGATCCGCCAGATTGTGATCCTGGCCAAGCGTATCGGCGCGGCCGGAGTGCCCCTCACCTGGGAGAACATCGGTGACCCGGTGGCCAAGGGCGAGCCGGTCCCGGACTGGATCATCGAGCACCTGGGCGCGGTCAGCCGCATCCAGAAAAGCTGGGGCTACAGCCCCTCCAAGGGTATGGACGAGACCCGCGAGTTCCTGGCCGCCGGGCTGAACGCCCGCGGCGCGGTGCAGATCACGCCCGAGGAAATCTACATGTACAACGGCCTGGGCGACGCCGTGAGCAAGATGTACGGCTACCTCAACCGCAAGGCCCGGGTGCTGGTGCCCTCGCCCTCCTACTCGATACATTCCACGCACGAGGGCTACCACGCCAATGCCGCCCCGCTGCTCTACCATCTGGACCCGGCGCGCGGCTGGCTGCCCGATCCGGATGAAATCCGCCGTCTGGTGGACCAGCACCCCGAGGTCTGCGCCGTGCTGTTGATCAACCCCGACAACCCCACCGGCGCGGTCTGGCCGCGCGAGATGGTCGAGGCGGTGGTGGAGATAGCGGCGCAGAACGACCTGTTCGTGATCGCGGACGAAATCTACAACCGTCTGACCTACAACGGCCGCACCGCCACGCTGCTGGCGGATGTGATCGGCGACGTGCCCGGGCTGGCGCTCAAGGGGATCAGCAAGGAGTACCCCTGGCCGGGTGGACGCTGCGGCTGGATAGAGGTCTACAACGAGGGCCGCGACCGCGAGTTCAAGCGCTACGTGCGCACGCTGTTCGACGCCAAGATGGTGGAGGTCTGCGCCACCACGCAGCCCCAGATGACCATTCCGCGCGTGTTCTCGGATGAGCGCTACCCTAAGCACCTCGAGGCCCGCTGCGCGGCCTACGCCAAGCGCTCGAACCAGTTCGCCGAGGCTTTCGAGGGCCTGGAAGGCGTGCACGCTGTGCGGCCGGCCGGTGCGTTCTATGCCAGCGTGATTTTCGACTCCGGGCGTCTGAACGACAAACAGAAGCTGAAGGTGAAGAACGCCGGGGCCAAGGCCGTGCTGGATGAGGCCCTGGCCGCCGGCAATGTCCGCGCGGACAAGCGCCTGGTGCTCAATATCCTGGCCGCAACCGGCATCTGCGTGGTCCCGATGAGCGGGTTCACCAGCCAACTGGACGGGTTCCGCATGACCCTCCTGGAGCAGGAGGACAGCAATCGGGCCGCCACTCTGGCCACGCTAAGGCAGGCAATCGAGACATACCTGGCCTCGGCCTGAAATATTGCGCCTGAGTGAACATGAAAAAACAGGGGCACGGTACTGCACCGTGCCCCTGTTTTTTATATTTGTCCAGCACTTCTTAATTTGTCTGGATAAATCCCCCCTGGCCCCCCTTTGCTAAAGGGGGGGAACCGGCATCCAATCTTTATCGCAAGCGCCTCCCCCTTTGAAAAGGGGGATTGAGGGGGATTTACTCTAACAAAACAGGCACGGCGCGCACTGTACCCTACAAAAACACAGGAGCGGGTTTCAAACCCGCCCCTGCATGCTTACAATTCTGTCTGATCGTTACGGCTCAGTGTGCCGGCCGCAACACGCGGAAACCCACCGTGTTGCCGTCGATAAGCCACCAGATGCCGCGCGGGCGCTGCGGATCGCGCTCGGTCCAGGCGTCCAGCTGCTGCAGGCGGTTGGTCGGACGGGCCTCCACGGCCGGGTCATCCCAACTGCCGCCGCGCAGCGAGGCCTTGTCGCCCACCCACCACTTGGGGCCTTTGGGGTCGGTGTTCACGCCGCTGGCCTTGAGCTTGTCGTAGTACAGAGAATCGTACTCCTCGAAACACAGTTCCCAGGCATTGCCCAGCATGTCGTACAGCCCGTAAGCGTTGGGCTTTTTCTTGCCCACCGGCTGGGTCTCCCAGTCGCTGTTGTCCTCGTACCAGGCGTACTCGTCCAGGCTGGCGGTCATGTCCTCGCTGTCTCCGGCCCGGCAGGCGTACTCCCACTCGGCCTCGGTGGGAAGGCGGAAATCGTGGCCGGTTTTCTTGGTCAGGTACTTGCAATAGTAGGTCGCGCCGATCCAACTGACACCGATCGCGGGCTTGGAACCGCGACCCATACCGTGGTCATAGGCGCCGTAGTAGTTGGAGGGACGGGTCACGGCGTCGATGCCCTCGTGCCAGAGCTTGTATTTCTGCTGGCCCCAGTTCCAGAGGTTGTTGAACCAGGTCAGGTTCAGCTTGGGCGAGGCCAGGGTCACCGCGTCCAGCATGGTGCTGTCCTTGACGAAGGCGAACTGCTCGTACTGGTCCCAGGTCACTTCCGTTTTGCCGATCCAGTACGGACCCACTTTCACCTTGCGCCGCGGGCCCTCGTCCACCTCGCGGTTCGGCGCGCCCTCCGGAGCGCCCATCTCGAATTCCCCGCCCGGCACGTAGACCATCTCCAGCTCGATGTTCGTGCCGGGGAGTTTCTCGGTATAGTTCTCGGGCGGGGTATCGAGCTTCGGTCCGCACCCGGTGAGCGCAATCAGGGCCGCCACGGTCAGGGGCCACAAATCTCTGCTTCGCATCTGTTGTTTCCTTTTCTCCCTACAGGCTTGTCAGTGGCAGCCGGCCGCGGCGGAACGCGCGCTCATCCGGCGCCGGGTCAACGGGTGGTCTTGCCCGGGATCGGCAGGGGACGCTCGGGCAACGGGCCGAAAGCATAGGTCTTGGGCTGAAGGTCGAGCGTGGAGGCCATGATCTGGTCCCAGGTAATCTCCTTGCCCGTGTAGGCGCTCTCGCGGCCCATGATCGCGGTCATGGTCGACTCGGCCACCTGCTGGGCCTCGTTGATCTTGCCGCCCTTGCGGACAGCGGCGAGCAGGTCCACATGCTCCTGCACGTAGGGGTTGACCTGCGCCCCCTGGTAGCGCCAGTTGCTCTTGCCGCGCATCTTGATCACGCCGTTGGTGTCGGCCCGGCCCGCGGCACCGCTCACGAACTCGGCGATCAGCGGGTCGGCGTTGTTCCACTGGCGGCAACTGGACATCATGTGCATGCCGTTTTCATACTCGAAATCGACCACGAAATGGTCGTAGATGTTGCCGTAGAGGGGCTCGGTGCGCACGATGCGTCCGCCGGTGCCCAGGGCCTTGACCGGGTGGGCGTTCATCACCCAGTTGATCACGTCGATGTTGTGCACGTGCTGCTCGACGATGTGGTCGCCGCAGATCCAGCAGAAATAGTACCAGTTGCGGCACTGGTATTCCATGTCGCTCCAGCCCGGCTTGCGCGGGTAACTCCACAGCTCACCACCGTTCCAGAACGCACGGGCGGCCTCGACCTCGCCGATCTCACCGTCCTGGATGCGCTTGATCCATTCCTGGTAGGCGGGGTCGTGACGGCGCTGGGTGCCGGCCACCACGCAGAGGCCTTTCTGCACGCTGAGCTTGCCGGCTTCCATGAAACGGCGGATACCGGCCGGATCGCTGGCCACCGGTTTTTCGGTGAACACGTGCTTGCCGGCCTTGACCGCGGCCTCGAAATGCAGGGGACGGAAGCCCGGCGGGGTGGCCAGGATCACCAGGTCCACATCCGTGGCCAGCAGTTTCTCGTAGGCGTCGAAACCGACAAAGCACTTGTCCTTGGTCACGTCGATGTTAGGCAGGGGGCCTTTCTCGCGCTTCGGGTCTTTCAGCTTGGCCAGGCACTTGTCCAGGTGGTCCTGGAAGATGTCGGCCATGGCCACCAGGTGCACATTGGGCGCGGCGCTGATGCAGTTGTCCACCGCCCCGGTGCCGCGGCCGCCGCAACCGATCAGACCGATCTTGATCGGGTCGGCGCTCTGGCCCCAGGCGTTCTTGACGATGGAGAAACCGGCCAGGGCCGAGGCGGCAAGAGCGCCGGTCTTCAGGAAATCGCGGCGGTTCTGGTTTCTGGAGCTGAATTCTTCATTCATTTTGGCGCTCCTGCAACAAGGCGTGATTGTGCCGCCGGGAAGAGGCGGCTGACAGGGAAGAGGCATTTTTCGGCTGGGTAATTAATTCACAAGGCTGGAATAATAAAACCGGGTGTGACCCCGAGGCAACTGTTTTTTCAGAATTCCTTTAGGAATGTGTGTACTTTCTTCACCTGCTTAAGGTATGCCTCGATCTGTGGGGTGAGGAACTCGCAGGTCTCGCGGTAGCCGTGGGCGCCGTACCAGCCGACAGTCTCATCCTGGCAGAGCAGCCAGAGGCGCTTCACCGAAGCGCCCCGGGCGTACTCTTCCAGACGTTCGAGCAACCGCGCGCCCACCCCCTGCCCCCGGGTGGCCGCGCTTACCAGAAGGTGGTTCACGTAGATCGAGGCGCCGTCACAGCTTCGCGTGGCCAGGATCACCCCCAGGAACTCGTGGTTGGCCTGGGCGATGAACGAGCAGTCGGCCTGTCCCACCGCGATTGTCAGGTAGATCGAGTCGCGCTCCTTGGGCAGGGGCGACCAGTCCATCTGATTGAGCAGGAAAAAGTCATCGGCTGTGAGCGGGCGAATCTCCATTGTCCCTCGATCTCCTCTCTCAGCGGATTTCCAGATAATCCCTGTCCGGCAGCTTGGGGAATGGCGCATGGGGCTCGGTCTGATACCAGAACGCCGTTGAGGAGATGTCATCCTGAAGCGGCAGGTAGCGGCCGTCCTTGCGCCAGCCCAGGGCCTGGATCGTCACCTTGATGTCTTTCTCGAAGCGGACCGGGTCCATGATGTGCCAGCGGTAGAGGCCAAACCGCTGCTGCGAGTCGTACAGTCCGTCCGGCCGGATCACCTGGGGCATGCCGGTATAGGGAGTGCTGAACTCCTGGTACTGGTGGGTGGTTTTGTTCTCGAAATTGTAGGAGCCGCAGAAATAGTCCTCGGTGCCGGTGCCGCAGATCGTTGGGAACTGGCTGTCTCCGTCCAGGAAGAACTTGATCTCACCCTCGCCCCACCAGCCGGTGTTGTTGACCCCCCAGGCCAGGTAGGTGCCCACGTACTGCCCCCAGCCTTTCACCCCGTCCAGAATTGTCACCACCTCTTTGTAGGGCAGTGGGTCGACCCGCCGGAACTGGGCGTGGAAATAGGCGGCGTCCTCGGGTACCTCGGTCAGGGTATAGTCGATCTGGTAGTAGAGTGTCATCTCCTCGGGATCGATATTCTCGAAAGTGATCCGGCAGGACTTGCGGAACGGCATCTCCCAGTAGCAGTTGAACGCGCTGCCGGGGTTCACGCAGACCGGCAGGGAGCTTACCTGGGCGTAGCGGCCCCAGCCGCAGGCGAAAAAGTCGCCCACCGGGCACTCCACCGAGGGTGTGGCCTCGCCGTCCCAGTAGATACGGATGATGCAGTGCCGCCAGACACCGGCGGGAGTCATCCAGATGTGCTGGATCGCGCCGGGGCCTTGGATTTCGGCCAGGGTAAAGGTTTTTCCGGCCTCGATGTGGATGTAGGGCGAGACTTTCCAGCCCTGGCCCAGGTCGCGCGCCGATTTCAAGGCCGGACCGTCCACCGACATGCCACCCTTGCCCTTTTCGCCGGTGAAATTCTCGGCGCTGATCGAACGGGTCTTGGCGCGGGAGACGCGTGAAAGGTTGCCCAGGTTCATGCCCAGTCCGTTGAACCCCTGGTCCGCTCCGAAAGCGGCTGTCACAATGAGCAGGGTCAGAGCGGAACACATCAGACCGAGATTTGGCATCGGATACCTCCTGAGCGTAAGGGGAGCCAGAGCAAATAAGCAGGGGATTCGCTGTAATCCGGCCCAATTATAGCCCGAGGCAAGGGGGGGCCACAAGGTTTTTAAGCCCGCGGGGGCTTAAAAACAGGGCCGGCCATTTCGGCCGGCCCCGGGGAGACGCTTGCCGGGCAACGGCGGTTTTCACTCATCCGTGACACAACCCTGGCTGGCCGAGGAGACCATCTTGGCATATTTCCAGAGCACGCCGCGACGGAAGCCGTGGTCGCGGGGCTGCCACTGGAGGCGGCGGCGCTCCAGCTCGGGGCTGTCCACATGCAGGGTCATGGTGCGGGCCTCGGCGTCCAGGCTCAGACGGTCGCCGTCGCGCACCAGAGCTATCGGTCCGCCCACCTGCGCCTCCGGGCTGACATGCCCGACCACGAAGCCGTGGGTGCCGCCCGAGAAACGTCCATCCGTGATCAGGGCCAGCTTGTCCCCCAGACCCTGGCCCATGATCATCGAGGTCACTTTGAGCATCTCGCGCATGCCCGGGCCGCCCTTGGGGCCCTCGTAGCGGATCACCACCACCGAGCCGGCCTTGATCTGGCCCTGCTCCAGCGCGCGGATACAATCCTCCTCGCTGTCGTAGACCTGGGCCGGGCCGTCGAACCGCAGGCCCTCCTTGCCCGTGATCTTGGCCACCGCGCCCTCCGGGGCCAGGTTGCCGTACATTATCTGTATGTGCCCGGTTTTCTTTATCGGTTTGTCCAAAGGCTGGATGATGTCCTGGCCTGCGGCCAGATCGTCGCATTCGGCTAGGTTCTCGGCAAGCGTGTGGCCGGTCACGGTCAGGCAGTCGCCGTTCAGGTAGCCGGCCTTGAGCAGCACTCTCAGCACCGCGGGCACGCCGCCCACCCGGTGCAGGTCCTCCATCAGGTAGCGGCCGCTGGGCTTGAGGTCGGCCAGATACGGCACGCGGTCGCTCACCCGCTGGAAATCGTCGATAGTGAGAGGCACCTCCACGCTCTTGGCCATGGCGATCAGGTGCATAACCGCGTTGGTCGAGCCGCCCAAGGCCATCACGATTGTCATGGCGTTCTCGAACGCCGCGCGGGTCATGATGTCGCGCGGGCGGATGTCGCGCTCCAGGAGGTTACGCACCACCGCGCCGATCCGGCCCAGCTCCTCGATCTTCGGGCTGCTGTCGGCCGGATGGCTGGAGCTGTGAGGCAGGCTCATGCCCAGGGTCTCGATGGCCGCGCTCATGGTGTTGGCCGTGTACATCCCGCCGCAGGCCCCGGGGCCGGGGCAGGCATGTTTTTCCACCTCGGTCAGCTCGTCGCGGCCGATCCGCCCGGCCACGTACTCGCCGTAGGCCTCGAAAGCCGAGACGATGTTCAGGTCGCGGCCGCAGAGATGCCCGGCGCGGATCGTCCCGCCGTAGACCATCAGGCCGGGACGGTTCAGGCGGCCCAGGGCCATGAGCGAGCCGGGCATGTTCTTGTCGCAGCCGGCCACGGCCACGATCGCGTCATAGTAGTGCGCGCTGGCGTGGTCCTCGATCGAATCGGCGATGATGTCGCGCGAGGGCAGTGAGAATTTCATCCCCTGGGTGCCCATCGATATCCCGTCGCTCACGCCGATAGTATGGAAAATCCAGCCCTTAAGGTCGGCCTCCTCCACCGATTCCTTGATCAGCGAGGCGAACCGGTTCAGGTGCATGTTGCAGGGGTTGATCTCGAAACCCATGCTCACTATTCCCACCTGGGCGCGTTCCATGTCCTGAGCGGTCATGCCAGCGCCGTAGAGCATGGCGTGTGCCGCCGGGAACCCCGGGTCCTGGGTCAGGATCCGGCTCTGGCTGTTGAGCGGTTTATTACTTCTTTCCATATTATGCCTCCCGATCTATGGTTGATTTGCATTCTGATTGTCTTTGCCCACCCAAGAATCATAAGCTGCGCGGGAGTAAAATGCAAAGGCCGGAGGTGCTCCGGAGTCAAAAAAAGGGATTCGTTCTGGCGCAGGGGGCAAAACTGAGTTAGAATTAGCACACTTGTTCATTCTCCCGGCGCGACAGGCGCATGGCGCCCCGCCGGAGTTCCATTAACCGCAACCGTGAGCCTGCTGCGATGAACGGATTGATTCTAAAAACCCTCGCCTCGCTGGCCTTTCTGGCCCCGGCGGTCCTGACCGCCGCCGCCAAGGACTCCCCCCGCAGCATCCGTCTGACAGTGGTGTTCAACAACGAGGTGGCAGACAGCAGTCTGGCCAGCCTGTGGGGTTTTAGCTGCCTGATCGAGGGCTACGACCGGACCATCCTGTTCGACACCGGGGCCAACGGCGACACCCTGCTGGATAACATGCGCCGCCTGGGCCTCGACCCGCGCGTGGTGCAGACAGTTGTTCTGTCGCACGAGCACCACGACCACACGGACGGCCTGGCGGCGTTTCTGGCGGCCAACCCCAAAGTGACAGTCGTACTGCCGGGGGCGTTCCCGGATACAATAAAGAGTTTGGCCGCGGCGGCGGATTCGGTGCAGACAGTGGACGGTTCAGCCGAGGTTTGCCCGGGGGTGCGCTCGACCGGGGAGATGGGGAGCAAAATAATCGAGCAGTCGCTCTGCCTGAGCACGCCGCGCGGGCTGATCGTGCTGACCGGCTGCGCGCACCCCGGCATCGTGAATATCGCGGCCAGGGCGAAAGAGCTGAGCGGCGAGCCGCTCTATCTGGTGGGCGGCGGGTTCCACCTGGAGAACTACAACCGCGAGCAGATCGCCGCCGCGATCGACAGCCTGAAAGCGCTGGGCGTTCAGAAAGTCGCCCCGACCCACTGCACCGGGGATGCCGGCCGGGAGATGTTCCGCGCTGCCTGGGGTGAGAATTTCGTGCGCCTGGACCTGGGCTCGCACCTGACTGTGGAGTGAGACAGTCCTCAAGGAACAATTGAGATACAAAAAGGGGCACGGCAGGCCGTGCCCCTTCCTGTTTGATAACCTTTCTGTTACCGGCTTATCCCACCCTCCCGCTCATTTCCCGCCGCTTTCCTGCCTGTATTTCTCGCGGTACTTGGCGTAGAGGCTCTTGTGGTGGCTGCCCAGGTCGATATCCCGCCCGTCGAGGTACATCTTCTCCACCTGGGTGCTTATCTCCAGCGGGTCGCCGTCGGTCACGATGATATCCGCCATCTTGCCCGGCTCCAGCGAGCCGGCCAGGCTGTCCACACCCATGATCTGCGCGGCGTAGAGCGTGACCGCCTTGAGCGCCTCCTCGCGCGGCAGGCCGTAGGCCGCGGCCATGGCGGCATGATACGGCAGATTGCGCTCGTTGCCGTACTCGCCGTATCCGCCCGCGATGCAGAAACGCACCCCGGCCCGGCGCAACGCCTCCGGCACGGTCAGGGTCTCGTCATAGGCCGCGTCCCTCCGCGCGGGCAGGCGCATGAGCGGGGCCACGATCACCGGGATGTCGTGCGACTTGAGCAGGTTGGCGGCCAGCGGGGCCTCCTCACCGCCCACCAGCACCATGCGCACCCCCACCCGTTCGGCCCACTCCACCGCGGCCCGCATCTGGGCCAGACTGTTGGCGAACACCCAGACCGGCACCTCGCGGTTCAGCACCGGCAGCATGGCCTCCCAGCGCAGGTCCGTGGCGTGGAACGGCACACCGGCCTTACCCGCGGCCTCACGCGCCACTTTATAGGCCCTGGCCTGACGGAACGCCTCCTCCAGAGTGTCAAGCTGCCCGGCCACGGCGGCCTGGCGTTTCTGCAGCTCTTTCTTGTCCGCCAGGGAGGAAAGGCCGCTCATGTCCGGCCACTCGACCACCAGGCAGAGCGGCGCCTTGACTGTCATCTGCTCCCAGGTCCAACCATCCAGACGGATCAGGGCGCCCATTCCAGCCAGGAGCCCGCCCTCTGGCAGCGTGACGGCCAGGCCCACTCCATTGGCCCGAGTGACTGGGAAACGCTCGGAGTCCGGGTTGATCGCCCGCTCGGCCCGCACGTTGGGGTTAACCTGCCCGATCTCGTGCGAATCGACCGTGGGGGTGACCGCGCCGGTCTCGACCAGGCCCAGGTACGAGATCGACTGGATCAGGGCCGGCCAGACATGCTTGCCGGCTGCATCGATCCGCACGGCATCCGCGGGCAGGGTCACCTCGCGGCCCAGGGCCACTATTTTCCCTTTGTCGAACAGGATTGTCCCACCCTCTATCGCGGGGCCAGAGACTGGGTGCAGGGTTGCCCCCACCAGGGCCACTGGCGCGCTCTGCGGCGGGGCGGGAATCTGCTCCGAGGCCGTGGCTGCGGAGAAAGCGGTCAGGCAGAGAACAATGACAGCGGAAAGAAGTCTGTGCATCTTGTCGGCTCTCAGGTTGTGGTTACTGGTGAAAGCGGTCATTTCTCACCCCCGGAGCGCAGGATTTTCTGGATCAGGGCGGCGCGCTGCGATTCCACCGTGAGCCGCATACGGCTGTCCTCAGTCCGGTCGAAGAAGCGCCGACCGTCCAGCCAGGTCTGCTCGCAGTGCGAGTACACCGAGAGTGGATCACCGCTCCAGATCACGAAATCGGCGTCCTTGCCCGGTTCGAGGCTGCCCACGCGCGCGGCCACTCCAAGCTGGATCGCCGGGTTGAGGGTCACGAACTTGAGCGCCTCCTCGGGCGGCACGCCGCCATATTTGACCGCCTTGGCCGCTTCCAGATTGAGCCGCCGCCCCAGCTCGTCGTTGTCGGAGTTGAAACTGACCGTGCAGCCCTCGGCCTGCATCAGGGCGCCGTTATACGGGATGGCGTCCACCACCTCGAACTTGTAAGCCCACCAGTCGCTGAAAGTTGTGGGGTAGGCGCCGTGACGGGCCAGCTCATCCGCCACCTTGTAGCCCTCCAGCACATGGATGAACATCCCGATCCGGAAACCCTCGCGCTCGGCCACTCTCATCATTGCCAGTATCTCATCCTGACGGTAGGAGTGGCACTGCACCTGCCGCTTGCCGTCCAGCACCTCCAGAAGGGCCTCCTGGCGAAGGTCGCGGCGCGGCGGCACTAAATCCGGCTGTTTCTTGCGCTGCTCCTCGTAG
>CAYLSM010000014.1:0-37750 GCA_964386505.1 uncultured Gemmatimonadales bacterium | reverse complement strand
GCACTGACGGCTCGCTGCGCAGCCGCGTCTGGACCTCTCTGGATGCGGATGAGCTGGCGGCCTGGCCCACCGAGGCCCGCGAGGGCCACAGCCCCAGCGGCGCGCCTGTGCTGCACGGGGCCGAGACGATGTACTGCAGCAGCGGAGACGTTTTCAGCGGTTTCGGCGAACCGCTGAGCGGTTTCCATCTGGGGTACAATCTGTATTTTCTGGATTACGGCCAGAGTAACAACATGGTTTACTCACACCTGTACATACAGAACGTGAGTGAATACATGAAATGGAACGCCGTATTCGGTCCCCAGATGTGGACCGCCGCGGGCGGGCCGGCCCCGGACGGCGGCTGGAGCTGGACAAGTGTGATTCTTTACCAGAACTGGCGTCAGATGGGGTTCGGAGAAATCCAGAACATGGGCTGGGCCTATCACCCGGCCAAGGGAATCCAGACCCTCTGGTGCGAGATTCCACAGCTCAGCAGTTGGACCCCTCAGGAGCCGCCGCTGCTGGGAGTCAAACCTTTAAAACAGATGGAACATAACGGCGAGGTATCCAAGCTCCTGGCTGTGAGCACGGTCAGCGGAACGGAGTTCGGGTTCTCCGGAGCTGGCAACCTTCTGGACCAGGGCTGGTCCGCCGCCAAAGCCTACCGCAGCATCATGAATGTCGAGGGCATTTTCAGCGGACAGACCAACCCCTTCACCAACCGCCAGGCGATGGACACCTGGCCCGGCGTGCTCACTCCGGATGACAGCCGTTACAACCAGTGGATCTGGGGTGGATCGGACAACTGGAACCACTACACGTTCTGGGGCGAACTGCACAACATAGCCCCGCGCGATACGCTGTCTTTCGATTGGGTCCTGATGTTTTCGCCCACCGGAGTCACTCCGCTGACGGCGCCGAAATTCGATCTCGGCAACATCGATGACCCGATGATGCAGACCGCTTTCCAGCCGCAGGAGGAATACGCGGCCATCGCACAGACGGTGTTCGACGGGGGGTATCTGACTCCGGCCACGCCGATTGCTCCCACCTTGACTATAGTCCCGGGAGACCGCGAGGTCACGATAACCTGGAGCGATGTCAATCTTAAAACTCCAGATCCGTACTATTCGTTCCTGCAGGACAATGGACTCGACCCCAACCATGTTTACCGCGAGTACGACTTCGAGGGCTACCGTCTCTACCGCAATTTCACCGGGCCCAACGATGCACACGCCGAGCTGCTCACCGACATGAGCATGTCAGCCGGTAATCTGACTTTCTTCTATGTCGACAAGCTGGACGACGATTACCCGCTCAAGCGCATGCGCAACGGACTCAAGGTCTGGTACGCCCTGGTGCCATATGACCGCAACTATGACGTTGCCACCGGTGATATGTTCTCCCTGCCCGATCCGAACGCAGGCAAAACCTGGAACCGCGCCGGCGAAGCAGGCCTTTACGATGTGATACCGCGCTCGGACGCCAGCAATTTCCGTTCGGCGGAGCAGGACGGGGAAATCAAGTTCACGCCCGGGATGGGTGAGAACCCGGTGTTCGACAGCAACGACATGGTGGCCGTGGCGGGCAACGGCGACGGCACTCTGGCCGAGCCGCCGGTCTACCGTGGGCCGGTGGTCGATATCGAGTTCACTCCCGTGATAAACGAGCGCCTGACCACGGAGAAAAAGCTCACCCTGACTGCCAAGATCGATAACTGGAAGCCCACGATCCACTCCTACGGCTTCGTGTACAGCAACATGACATTTGAGTTGAGCGAGGGCGGCACTGTACTGGGCGCCTCCCAGGAGTTCCCCTACCGCTGTTACACGGTCCGGCCCGGAGACGCCAATGTGTCTTTCGCCCCCACGACATCGGTGGGCGCGGACTATGCCGTGACTGCGGATTTTCACTATCTCTCGGAAGGGAATTTCAGGTCCGAGCTGCTCAACAATTTCAACACCGGGGGCTACAGCGGGGCGACAGTCGGTATTTACAGCACCGGGCCGGCCTCCAACCCCGAGCGTTGGCCCGGGTTCCCTCCCGGCAACATCAGCATGATGCGCAGCGGCCGTTTCACGCTCACCTGGACTTCCTCCGGCGGCGGGTTGAGCCTGAACGTGCACGATGTCAGCCGCAATACGAATCTGCCGTTTGCCGAGTTCCCGGATGATTACGGCTGGGGTTTCGTCACTCTCGACAACTTCGGCGGCGCCTGGGACGGTATGGGCCAGATGTACGAGGAAATGCTGAACGATGTGCCCAGAGCCCAGCGCACGAAGAAAATGGTCTCCTCGCTTCCGGTCACCAACACCGCCGAGTTCGGCCTGATGGTCAACGGGCTGTTCTGGCGCTTCAGCGGCACGGATGGCCAGCTCAGCGTAATGCCGACCTCCGGCACGGTGATGACCATAGATAACGCCTACGGTTATTTCAACAATGATCTGACCGTGTTCTATCAGTACCGTGAACCTCCGTTCCCCGGCGACAGGTGGGAAATCGACATCAAGCCGATGAGCCTCAATCCGGAGGATGCCGACCTCAGTAAGATCAAGGTCGTGCCCAATCCGTATCTGGCCTCCTCCTATCTGGATCTTTCGCCCACTCAGCGCAGGATCGAGTTTATCAACCTGCCCAATAAATGCACGGTGCGCATTTATTCGCTGGGCGGCAACCTGGTCAATGTCCTCAACCACATCGGCTCCAATCGGACCGGCTGGGGTGACTACACCGACCTCGACCGCATGACCCAGGGGGTGCCGAAAGTGCTTTCAGGCTACGATAACCACTCCGGGACCGAGCCTTGGAACCTGAGGAACCGTTTCGGCCAGACCGTAGCCAGCGGCTTGTACTTTTTCCATGTGACGGATACGCGCGGCAGGACGTTCACCGGCAAATTCTATATCGTCAACTGAGATCGCCGGCCGCGCAGCGACCGATTACAATCGGAACCCCTATCTTTCCAGGCTGCACGAGGATGGAGGTAATACATGTTCAGAAAATCAGCCTCAAGAGCTTTTGCCAGCACTTGGGCGATCCTGGCCTTTGCTGTCATGCCTTTGCTGGCGCAGGGCATTTCGCGGCAGGATTACTCGGGGTTGGACAAGTACCTGGAGCAAGGCAGACAGTCCGACTTCTCGTTCGTCGGTGCCCGCGCCGCCGAATTCCTGACTATCCCCGTGGGTGCTCGGGGCATAGGCATGGGGGGCGCTTACACTGCAATCACCGATGACATTTCATCGATCTGGTGGAACCCGGCCGGTCTGGGATTCCTCAAGCAGAAAGAGGTCATGCTCACCGTGGTCGATTACACCCTCGACGTGACCTACAGCTACGCCGGGGCAGCGGTGCCCCTCGGAGACGGTGATATCGTCATCGGAGGGTTTTTCGGCTATCTGGATGTTCCAGACATGGAAATAACCACGGTGAGCCAGCCTGAGGGAACGGGCAGCACTTTCAACGCCTACGATTTCCAGATGGGCGGCTCGCTGGCCTACAACTTTTCGGACCGCTTCATGGGCGGCATCAACGTGAAATATGTCCACCAGGACGTGTTCGGCAATACGAGCGGCAACGCGTTCGCCATCGACGCCGGCGCCATTTACCACACCGAGCTGGCGGACCGCGAAATCAAATTCGCTTTCGCCATCCAGAACCTGGGGACCAATATCACCATGCGCGGCTCCGACCTGATCGAGTCGGTGGGCCCGGAAGACAAGAGCGGTTCGCTGCCGGGCGGGTACAGTGACTATTCGAGCGACCAGAGTGCTTTCGCCCGCCGGAGCAACCGCGAGGTCATGTGGCTGACCAACACCTACCGTCTGCCTACGGTGGTCAAGCTCTCGCTGGCTTACACCCTTTTCGCCAGCGAGAAAGTCAACTGGGTGACCGCAGCCGAGATCTGGCGGCCCAGTTACCTTCCCATTTCCTACACTGCCGGCACCGAGCTGACTTTCGCTTTCGACAGCTTCACCACAGCGGCGTTGCGCAGCGGCTGGATGATCCAGACCGATGAGCTCAACGACGGAGTCGACAAGTCGGGCTATGCCTATGAGGGCGACAATCCGGCCTGGCGTGGTTTCAGCCTCGGCGGGGGCATCCAGCGGACCTGGCTCGGCCGGACGGTAAGCTTTAACTACGCTTACCGGAACAAGGGGCGTCTTTCGGCAGATAATTTCTTCACTGTCCAGTTCGGTTTCTGATTAAACCGGATTTAAGCTTTCAGTCTGAGACACCCGGCTCTGTCTGGAGCCGGGTGTCTCAGGAGGATTCCGGGGATGGCCGGGGGGCGGAAGGATCAGGCTGCCAAATGCCCGTATCGCGCGCCCCGATAGGAACCGACCGCTGAAACCTCGGTCCGCTAAGCAAACTGTGCCTCGATGATTGTACATTCCATCGGGCTACTGAGTCTTACGGCTGGTGACAGGAACGGAACTTCCGGTCAATCATCGATTTTGTTCGGAGAAAAAAGTGACACTCGACTGGCATAACAAATCCGAATATCTGGCGCAATTGACCCTGATGCCCAAGATAGACTCAAATGCCCATCTGGGAGTGCGTTTTCCTCAAGTCGCCTTTATCGAGATGCTCGATTCGGTAAAAATCCATTGGCTCAATATCTGTTGCAGTGAAATGCGGGGACCCGATCTGAACCGTCAGATTATTACTGCTGAAAGGATGCATTGCGCATACCCGGACTATCTGTCCTGGGTTACCTCGTTCAACCTGGAGGACTGGGACAGTCCGCGGCGGGAGCCGGAGACCCTCGCGCAAATCGGGAACGGAAAATCCAACGGAGCGGTCGGAGTGAAAATCCACCGGCACACGGGCCTGGTCAGGCCGGACCTCCACCCCGGACGGAGGGGGATCGACGACCCCGGTCTCGATCCGGTGTTCGGTTATCTGTGCCGGCAGGGATTGACCCTGGTTGCCGACATCGAGGAACCTCCGGATCAGAAGGTTTTGACCGGATCGGTCCAGGCTCGCTGCAACCGGTCGGGCTGGACCTCGGACCCAGAGGATCGAGGCTGCGCCATCGACAATGGGACGGGTCAAGGCAGGTTTCTCGAAGCCATGCAGAGCGTAATGGAAAGGCACTCCGCCCTGCGGGTTGTCTGGTGCCACCTGGGGTGTCGAGAGATGGGTCTTGAGGGATTGTCGCACTGCCTCGACCGGCACCCGAATCTGGCGGTGGACCTGGCCGCACGCATCGAGTACCTTCGCACCCTGGACAGGGGGAATGTGCTGGATTTCTTTGTCCGGTACCAGGACCGGATCCTTTACGGCACGGACAGCTTGCTTAAGGCCGAGTCATCGGAAGACAGCCGTGAGGAAATCTCGCTGGCCAGGGAGAGCTACATCCGGGATATGATCTATTTCGCAACGGATTGGGAGATGGAGGCTGGCAAGGACGGGAAGACGGTGCGAGGGTTGTATCTTCCTCCCGAGATTCTCAAAAAGGTCTACTTTGACAATGCTTTGAAATGGTATCCCGGCATCATGCAGCCAGTCGGCAAAGTTGTGAGAACCGCTAAGAATTGGCCCCGAGTATAGCCGGACCGAATCCGGATGAGATTCCTGGTCAAGGAGCGGAATCCGTTTGCTGTCATCCGGTTGTCATCTTTTGTCAGTAAAATGTGGTTTAATTGTATTTTATGAGTTTTCGTGGATGGTCTTGTATCTGTCGGTCAGGCGTTATATTTTCACAAAACGGATGGAGTTTTTTTAGCCGGAGCGACCGCGATATATACTGTATGCAGGAGTGAGTCCCGGCCGATTCTGATACCATCCTGCCACTCGTAGACGAATCAGTGAATTTCAGCCGCCAGGATTGTCCTCATAGAATTCAGTCCGCCCGGGAAAAGGGTCTCACTATGATCGACAGACTCCGAAAACAGGGAATCGGGAGCGTTCAGGGTCCGGATGAGCTTCAGACGCGGATCAGGGAATTGGAACGCCAGGTGGCGATGAATGCAGACCTCGAAACGGCCCTGCACGAGCTGGAAAAAAAATACGAGGAATCTGTCGAAAGAAGAGATTGCCAGGCCAGGCAGCTTTTCGGAATTCGCTCGATGATCGGCATGCCCGAACTGATCCTCGATGAAAGCTGGCACATTGTCGGGTTTTCGCCCGATTTTCCCCTTTTCACGCATAATATCTACGAATATGCCAACCGGAACAAACACATCAAGGAATTGATCGGGGAACGTAATTTCGACAGGATAGTCAATTACATGGAAAATGTTCGCACTCTGGAGGACCTGCCGTACGACGAGGGAGCGCCATGGGAGCTGGCCTACGAGGGTCCGGGCCCCTCGGACAGGATCGACTCCACCTGGGTGCAGTACCGTAACTCCCCAAAGTGCAGATGGGATATAGTCGAGATAGATGGGAAGAGGTGTTTCCAGCACCAGCCGCACGTACAGGATGAGGTTGACTGCTATCTCATGTCCGTGGAGGAGTATGGTGGAGCGGACGAGGACATCCGGGTGCTGTTCCGCACCAGGACCTCCAGACTCGAGGAGAATATACGCGATCTGTCCATTATCCTGTCTGGAGCCTCGGGTGCGGAGAAAACCAACCCGGACTATATCGGTTATACGATCTGCACGGCTGCGGCTGTGAACCGCTATGCCAGGATACAGAAATATTGCGCCAACCTGTTTCTGCGTCCCGAAACCTTGCGTACCGACACGGAATACGAGATCGTCGTGGAACGGACCGGCGGGCGTATCCAGAGGTCGCTTACGAATCTGACAACCCAGGAGAGTTTCCCGCTCCTGACCACGATCGATTCGCACGCCGTATACGACGGGCAGAACCATATCGGTTTCACCACCTATTCAGGTGAGGCTTTGTTTTACGATATCAAGATATTTAAGCGCAAATCGAGATTCCCGATCGAAAAGTTCAAGATTACCTTCGATCTGGAGCTGGAGATTGATGAAGAGAACCTGAAAGGTAAAGTCTTCCGGCTGAAAATCGGTCGGGACAGGAGTATGTTTAAACCCTTATACATTCTTCTGCTCGAGGATATCACCCAGCGCAAGGAGGCAGAGCGCGCGCTTCTGGCCAGCGAGGAAAAGTACCGTGCGCTTTTCGAGGAATCCAAGGACGCCCTCTGCGTAATCAGCCGGGATGGCCGTTTCATCGAGGCAAACCCGGCGATGCTAAGCCTGTTCGGTTACACCAAGAACGAGTTCCATCGTCTGGATGCCTCCGGCATCTTTGTGAATCCGGCGGACCAGCGCCGTTTCCTGCGCGATGTGGAGAAGGCGGGTTCGGTCAGGGACTATGAGATAAAGCTGAAAAAGAATAACAGCACGGTGATGGATTGTGTCTGCAACTCGACTTTGAGGCTGGACCGGAATGGAATAATCTGGGGCTACCAGACCACTATCACCGATATTACGGAACGTAAGCGCCTAATGAAGAAAGACACTCCTTTCTTCGGCGCGAACAGTGCAATGGCAAAAATCCGGGAGCTTGCCTCTCTGGCCGCAGAGAATGACACTCCCGTAACTCTCACGGGTGAGACTGGTACCGGTAAAGGTCTCCTGGCCCGCTGGATTCACGAGAACAGCCGGAGGAATTCAAGGCCTTTCGTGGAGATCAACTGTTCGTGTCTGAAAGGGGAGATGCTGGCCAGTGAACTGTTCGGCCACCTGCGCGGAGCGTTCACCTCGGCGGTCCAGGACCGTAAGGGGCTGATCCATCTGGCGGATGGGGGCACCCTGTTTCTGGATGAAATAGGTAACATGTCGATTGGAGTGCAGGCCGAGTTTCTTAAAGTGATCGAGGAGAAAGAGTACCGCCGTCTGGGAGAGGACAGGGTCAGAAAAAGCGATTTCAGGTTGATTTGCTCGACGAACATGGACCTTTTTGAGGAAACCCGCAAGGGTACTTTCCGGCAGGATCTTTTTTTCCGCATCAATGTCTTCCCGATCCATATTCCTCCTCTCAGGAAGAGGATGGAGGATTTCGAATCGCTGGTGCAGTATATACTTGGCACGCTTGGAGCCCCGAACCTGGAGGTGTCCGCCGAAGTGATGCATCAACTGGGGCACTATTCCTGGCCGGGCAACATCCGTGAACTGAGAAACTTGCTGGAAAGAGCTCTGATCCTGTGCCGTGGCTGCAAACTGTCAATCAAGGATTTTCCGGGCATCGAGGCGATCGCTCCACCTGCCGCCCGCAGCCGGCTGTATCTTGATATGAGGGACCAGGAAAAAGATCACATTCTGGAAATGATCGAGAAGATGGGCGGTAATAAGATTAAAGCGGCTAAAATGCTCGGTATATCCAGGGCAACCTTGTACAGAAAGTTAAGGGATATATCCGGACCATCCACAGCAACCTGACCACTGAATCCGTTTCCAGCCAGTCACACTGGGCGCTCGGGAGCCATAGTCTTTGTGCTTTCCGGCCTCAGCGGTATCCTTAGCCAGTAATTATTTCGATTTATAATACTATCCAGGCTTTTGGTTTGAGAGTAGGGTGATAGCCCCGGTCAGGCATATTCGAGAATATTTCAGTTAAACCGCCGAAATCTTGGTTTTTGTTTGCCAATTCTTGCCAAAACATAGCCGAGGAAGCGGATTTATCCGACTTATCCTCAGTCCACAGAAAAGTCCGGTCAGGCTGCCATGCGCCTGTGGGCGTTGAAGTTAAAGTATTTCGCACGGTGGGGCGGTCCGGTTTCCGGGCCTGCCTTACAAGCAGGAGGTCACTGGTTCAAACCCAGTAGCGCCCACCATATTGAAACGCTGCAACGGAGCGGACTTGCGGGGTTTTGCGAGTCCGCTCCGTTGCGTGTAATAATGTCAATATCATACGGCGGTCGAGCATTTCGCAATCAGTATGCGAGTGTGCGCGGTCAGACGTAGATGTCTGAATCAAACGAGACCTGACCTCAGGGAAAGAGCTAAGAAAGGCCGGTCGCTCCCGGTGCGAATCGGCTCTCGTTGTCCGACGTCAGTTGCCCGCAATTCTCTGTTGGCATACAGTCCTTACCCCCCCCGTTTCTTCCCACATCAAGGCTTGAGCGCCAGGCCGGATTGTCGCGGCTGATTCAGAAATACCAATTTTTTATATCCTCCGGTCAGGACGGTGTTCTGATCGTTGAGGAGTGGGGCAAGGCGACAATTCCTGAGACGTGGACCTCGGTGAAGTCTTCCCTCATCAAAGCACTGCGATTGCAAAGTTGACCATTTTGCCCGCATAATTATCAGTAGGGCTGCTATGAAAACATAGATCCATCAAAAATAAACAATTAACCCAGCAAGGGGCAGCTTGGCATGAAGACACCATTCGGAAAAGAAATATTATTCATCATGCAACTTGCCGGAATGTTTGTCTTTGGGGGCGTTCAAATGTCAAAGGCGGAGAGTGATTCAGCACCCGAGGTGGTTTCCCGGGTCGAAATAGATCGATACATGGGCACCTGGTATGAAATCGCCCGCTATCCCAACCGCTTTCAGAAAAATTGCCTGAGTTCCACGGCGACTTACAAGCTGAGAGAGGATGGCAAGATAGAGGTGGTTAACCAGTGCAGTTCAAAAAAGAACCCGGGAGAAACAAAGACCGCCCATGGCAAAGCCTGGGTAGTCGATCCGGTCAGTAATGCGAAGCTCAAAGTGTCATTTTTCTGGCCGTTCCGTGGAGACTACTGGATAATCTGTCTGGCACCCGACTACAGTTACGCAGTGGTCGGGCATCCGGAAAGGAAATATCTCTGGTTGCTGTCAAGAGAGCCTGTGCTTCAAAGGGATACGTACCAATCCATTATTTCGAAGATCGTCGAGCAAGGCTACAATCCCGACAGGCTGATAATTAGTCCAGCCCAGAAAGGGATTCTTTCTGATGGATATTAAACATTATCCAGTTCTCCCTGCGGATTGAATCGGCCAGTTCCGCGGATCGGGAGTGGCCGTGCAGTTGAGAGCGTTGACCTGTAAAATGAAGGGACATATTTTTCTGCAAGCGATAGTTTCCCCTTTTATCCTTGCCCGGGGTAGACAACCCTCCTGGCCTGCCGGGTTATAAGCCGGAGCATGTCCCCAAGCGACAGGCGTTGACGCCGGTGTCCGTCGTTAGTGACCGCGGCGGCGATCGAATTATCAGGCGGTCTGTGGCAGCGTCCGGGGTGGCTGTTTTATACAGAAAGTTAATCGTACGAAGCCGTTGGAGCGCTACGGTCCATTAAATCAAAGGTCTCTTTTATGTCAAAGTCCACATGCTCAGCCGTTGACCGCATTCTGGGCCCCTCCTTTGCCGGAGACCCCGGAGTGATCTCCAATATCCGTCTTCTGGAAGCCTGGATCGAAACCCGGCTCGCTTATGACAACCAGCCGGCGCTGAATATCGCCGTGGTTTACGACCAGGAGCTGGTCTGGGCCAGGAGCTTCGGTTGCGCCGACCTGGACAGCAAAAGACCCGCCGCGCTGGGGGACCTTTACCGGATAGCCTCGCAGTCGAAATTGTTCACCGCAATAGCGGTCATGATCCTGCAGGAGGAGGGCCGGCTTCAGCTTGACGATCCGGTGGAGAAACACATTCCCTGGTTCAGGATGCAGAACCGCTATCCGGACGCTCCGGCGGTGACTGTCCGCCACCTTCTGTCCCATACCGGCGGCCTTCCCTCGGAAGCGGTGTCACCCTACTGGAGCGATTTCAATTTTCCGGAAACCGGGCAGATTATCGCCGGGTTGCCCGGGCAGGAAACGTCCTATCCCCCCCAGACCAAGTGGAAATATTCCAACCTGGGCTATACCCTGGCCGGTGAGATAGTCAGCGCGGTTTCCGGCCTGCCCTATGCCGATTTTATTGCGCGGAATATCCTGGCGCCACTGGCGATGACCAGCACCAGCGTGGCGATAAGCGGAGAGGCCAGGAAACGCCTGGCCCAGGGCTACGGCAGGCGGATGCCGGACGGGAGCCGGGCCCGGATGCCATTTGTCGAACTGAAAGGGATGAGCGCCTGCGGCGGCTTTTCCTCCACGCTCGAAGACCTGGCCCGCTTTGCCTCCTGGCAGTTCCGCCTGCTCGGCAAAGGTGGACAGGAAATCCTGAAAGCCGCCACGCTCAAGGAAATGCAGCGCGCGCACTGGGTCCACCCGGACTGGCAGTCCGGTTGGGGGCTGGGTTTCGGGATCGCTCACACCCGGGAGCGGGACATCGCTTTCCACGGCGGCTGGCTTCCCGGTTACCGGTCACATTTCGCGGTAAGCCCGGCGGAGAAGGTCGGGGTGATTGTCATGCAGAACATCGATGACGCCACCACTGTGGTGGTGGACCGGGTGTTCGAATGGCTGGTCCCGGCGATTCTCAAGGCTGCGCTGCCGATTGGGACAGCAGCGCAGCCCGACCCGTCCTGGGGCAGGTTTGTGGGACGGTACCGCGCCTGGACCGGAGACAGCCAGGTCCTGATCCACCAAGGCCGCCTGGTGCTGATCAACCCCGTGAACGCCGACCCCACGGCTACTCTGATCACTCTCCTGCCCGCGGGTGAAAACACGTTCCGCATGGAGGGCAGCGGCTGGGGAGCGCACGGTGAACTGCTCACGTTCGAGACCGGGCCGGATGGGAAAGTGGTGCGGATGAAAGAGGGGGAAAACTACAAGTACCCTATCGACAATATTTAGCCCCTCTTGCCGGAAAGTGTCTAAAGTTTGCCAACTCCGTCATATGCAATGACAAGGGCCTGCGAATCATCGCAGGCCCTTGTCATTGCAAGTGCGCCGCCATTAAAACTAAAAACGGCACATTGTTATCTCTGCAGCTTGAATTCTTTCTGCCCGGCTTCCACAACCGCGGTCTCCACCACGAACCCGGCCGTGTTGTCCGAGGGGAACGCGATTGTCACTCTCACCGGATAGTTCCAGCGGGTTTCTATCTGTCCCTCCACCTGGCTGGGCCCTTCGGTCCGCCACTGTGCAACCTCGACACCCCCGCCGGAAAAGTGCAGGTCCGTCCCGGCCAGCACGGGGCTTCCTCCATCCCAGGGGGCGATCCTGAGCAGACGGCAGCCGTGCGGCTCCAATGTCCCGAGTTCTACTGCCGCCCCGGCCGGGTAGACTCCCAGCACGCTCTGGCTGAAAAACTCGAAGGCCAGGAACCTCGTCCCGGCGAGCCGCCCGGTGACCGCTTCGTTCAGAGCGACCTCGACCTTTTGCGTGCTGTCGCTCCAGTTGACCACCGAGAGTGTGACCCACGGCGCGAGGTTTTCGCAGCTGGGGGTGACCGCGGTGAGAAACCGCGAGGGGCAGTGCGGCTCGAACGGGTCCAGGGCCACGGCGGAGGTGCTGACCGGGGGGATGACATGACGGTAGAGGGCCTTGCGGTCGGCATCCAGCGAATCGAACTCCTCGCAGAAACAGACCATGTTGCCCACGATATACTGGTTGAGGGCGATCGTCCGGCTCTCGCTGTCCGTGAACCGTCCCAGGGCCAGGTTATCGTAGCCTCCGGCTTTTTTCCGGTGAGCGTTCCGGCGCACCATCATCGCGTCCGGGTCCACATGCCAGAGGCGGTTCATCCAGAGACGTAGCAGGTTCTGCTTGAACTTGGGGCGGCTGTCCTCCCAGTCCGCGACCAGGTCGCTGCCGCTGCGCTGGGAGTCGGCTATACCCAGCGAGGCGCCGTAATGCCCGCCGCACACCGAGATATAGGTCTGGGGCCCGGCACCCCGTCGTATGGCCTCCAGCGCCCGGCGGTATGCCTCCAGCCGGGTCGATTCCGGATCGTGGAAGCGCAGCCTGGGATCGGCAAACACCGCGCGCATGAAATCCAGCTTGTGGTAACTGAAACCGTAATCCGCGCTCAGGCGGCGGTAGGTCTGCTCGAGGTAATCGCAGACGCCGGGGAAAGTCGGGTCGAGCACGCGGTTGATATTCTCGTCCATCACGAAACGGTAGGGGGAGCCGTCCTCCAGGCGCAGCATCCAGTCGGGGTGCTCGGCCGCCAGGCGGGAGTCCTCGGCCGCCAGGAGCGGGCAGGTCCAGAGGCCGGGACGGTAGCCCAGGGCGCTTATCCGGCCGGCCGCCTGTTTCATCCCGCCGGGCCATTTGTCATTGGCGTACCAGTCGCCCCAGGCCTGTTCCCAGCAGTCGTCGATCAGATAGACATCGAACGGAAACCGGTCTTTCCGCAGGTAGGCCAGCGAGGAGTCGAAGCTTTTCTCCGAGAAGATCGGTCCGTAGTAGTACCAGCTGCAGAACACTGCGGGTGCGGGCCGTGGCGGCTGACTCAATCCATAATATTCCCCCATCCGGTCGGCGAAATCGGCCATCAGGGCGTTGGGTTCGGGGCCGCAGCGGAGGAAAACCCACTGGCTGGACCGCTGGCCAGCAGGCGGCAGAAGCACGCCGTCGAACTCACAGAGGGCAGTCAGGCTGTCGAGTGCCGGGTGGCCCTCACTTCCGCCGAAACTCAGGTCCAGGCTGGAAAGGCAACCGAGCTGGGAGATGAAGCCGCATATCAGCTCCGGTCCGCTTGTGCTGTCCGCGCGCAGCAGGAAAAACGGGTCTGCCTCCAGGCTCATTCCGGCCTGCGGCCTGACCGTCTCGGGAATGTCGTTTTTCATCCGTTTCTGGACCAGCACTGTCCAGTCTGGCGCGCCGCGGCCATCGAGGCGGAAACTTCCCGGGCCTTTGCAGCTCAAGGGGGCGAGCGACTCCAGCCGAAGCGGCTCGGTGCCCGTGTTGCGCAGGGTGAGGCGGAGCGCCAGCGCGCCGCTGTCACTGGCAAGCCATACCTCCCGGACCAGTTCCAGCCCCGGTGTGCTGAAAGTGTCGACCGTGCAGCCGCCATCCCGGCCGGCCAGAGCGAGGGCGGCCACGGCGCGGCCCGTGAAACTCCAGCCGGCCGTATCCGGAGCCGCCGGGCTGGTCCGGGGAACCGGCCAGTCGAGGACCAGGCGGGTGGATTGTCCCGAGGTGACTATAAGCTGTTCCTTACCGGCGGGGATGTTCAGTTGGAATCTATTGTCCATACCGGAGGGCGGCCGGGCAGAAGAACAGGCGGCAGCAAGGCAGAACAATACCTGTAAGCAGACTCCCGTTTTTACGACTCTATGCATGACATTGTCCTTATGCCTGACTCGGCTGACTCTGAGACCGGCTCTTGCGGATGGCAGAGCCTGTACCCGGCGAGGCACGGCCCTACCGGAGGCGGCTCAATGCGAAATATAAACAAAAAGAAAATAGGTTGAAAGTCTTTGACTTTGAGTGTTTTTTCAGAGATTCGATTTTCGGCGGCGACGGCACTCCTATCTCTGTTCCACCGGGTGTTACTGGCCCTCGGCGTTGCCGAAGCCGCGGATACCGCTGGTGTCCCCCGCACAGACAAAAAGACCGGCCGTGCCGGACGCCTTGCGGCAGAAAGCCAGGCTCGCCCCGCGCACGTCCCTGAGCACCAGGGCCGCCTCGGCTCCCGGACCCCGGCGGCTCTCGGCGATGCCGTTCAGCTCCAGGCTTGCCACATCCTCGAACACCATCGCCGGGCGGGCATCCGCGCTGTCCACCTGGATGTCCACATCCCGGAGGCGCAGGCCATCCACGTGACGGCAGTAGAGACCACAGGCCGGCACGTTGCCGAACATCGTGGCCTCCGGATAGTCCTGCTCCAGCTCGGGCACGGGCTTCAGGTACTCCTCGCGCGTGCCGCCGCCGGGGACCGTGATCCGGATGTTGCTCAGGGTGACGTTGCGGATCGGGTGGCCGGGCAGGCCTGTGATCGAGCTGCCGGAGGCATCGAGGCTGGAGGCGGTGATGTTGCTGATCACCACGTTGGTGAAACTGCCGATCCCGGGCTTTTCCATGTCCTTTCTGAACGGTCGGGCGCGATTGGCCAGGCGCAGGAACAGGGGCACCGAGACGTTTTTGAGGCTGATGTTAGTAATGGTCACGTTCTCCAGCGTGCCGCCGTCGACTATTTCCAGGGCGATCCCGGCGATGCCGATCGGCATCCCGTAAAAGCCGGGCTTGCCGAACCAGGAATCGACCGCGCAGTTGCTGATCACGATATTTTTAAATCCGCCGTTGGACTCGGTGCCCAGCTTGATCGCGTTGCAGCCGGCGCGGACGAAGCAGTTGGTGATGGTCACGTTCTCGGTGGCGCGGTCGGAGGTGCTCTTGAGCGTGATCCCGTCATCGTCGCTGTCGCCGGTGCAGTCCGAGACCGTGACATGACGGCAGCAGTCAATGTCCAGCATGTCGTTGTTGAACGTGCTGTGGTTGTAGACATCGATCCCCTGGATACGCAGATAGTCGCAGGCCAGGTAATGCTGCATCCAGAGCGCGCTGTTGCGAAGGTGTATCCCCTGGATAAGGATGTCCCGGCAACTGACCATGCGGATCACATCCGGGCGGTCGCGGTATTCCTCCCAGGGGAAAGCCGCCCCCTGGCCGTCGAGCGTGCCCCGGCCTGTGATCGCGATGTCGTGCTGGCCCTCGGCGTAGATCAGGCTCTGGGTCACGTAGTTGTCCGTGAAGGAGCGGAAAGCCGGGACCAGCTTCGGGTAATTAATTATGTCCGTGCTGCCGAGAAGGACCGCACCCTGCTCCAGGTTCAGGCTGACATGGCTTTTCAGGACTATCGTGCCGCTCAGGAAGCAGCCCGGCGGGAACCAGACCTGGCCGCCCCCGGTTGCGGCAGCGCTGTCCACGGCGGCCTGGATCGCCCGGGTGCAGAGGGTGAGGCTGTCCCCCACCGCACCGAAAGCGGTGACATCGTACACAGCCAGGCGGCACTTTACCTCCGGGACCGAGGCGGCCCGGGCCGGAGCGACCGCGCAGAACAGAAAGGCAAGCCCTGCCATCAACAATGGAATTCGCATCAAACTCTCCCGCTTCCGGTTTTATCGCACACTGAACAGCAGTCGGTTATCCTTTCCCGGCCCGGACCGCCGCAACCGGGGTCTGCGATCCGGGCCGTGGTGGGAAAGGATAACCGACTTTTTGTCAGGACACGCGCTTACTGTGCAGCCGCTTCTTCCCGGCTCAGAACCCGAACTTCACCGTGAAGTAATGGTTCGAACTCAGCCGTCCCATGTTCCGGTAGGCGTAGCTGATATCGATCGCCCGGCCGGAGAAATCGCGCTTGACGCCGCCGCCGAAACTGAACCCGCGCCAGTTGGTACCGTCCAGGTAATAATCGTAACCGTACTGGTCGGCCGATTCGTCAAACTCGTCGGTCTGGATCTGCCAGCCCATGCGCAGGGCGGCGGAGGTGGCGCTGGAGAACGAGTAGTTCAGTTCGGTCCCGGTGCTGTAGCTCATCGGGATATTGCTGTTGCGCCAGATCTCGCAGGCCGCCAGCCAGTTGACATGCTCCGCGCTGTAGAGGTTGTAGCCCAGGGCGATCTTGACCGCGGTGGGCAGGCGGTAGGTGTGGGTCCGGTAGTACATCTGACGGGTGCCGCGGCGCGCGACCGAGTAGGGGTCGGTGGTGTAGTCCCCGTAACCGTCCGGCACCACGCCGCCGCGGTCCTCGGCGCCGACCTCGCGCAGAAGGTTGGGCCCGTCCATGGTGATGTTGGTTCCCAGGTTCTGGATGGAGAAGGCGAATTTCACCTCGCGGTCCATGAACTCGGTGTGGTAGATCGCTCCGGCGTCGATGGCGAACGCGTCCCCGCCGATATTGCTGAACACGTCCTGGTGGATGTACTTGACGTTCAGGCCGGCGGTGAAGCGGTCCGACAGGTTGTAGGCGAACGAGCCGCCCAACTGGAAATCATAGGCGCTGAAATAGTTGCCCGTGCCCTCGGGGTTGGAGACCGTGGTGACCTCCATTTCCGGGACATTCAGGTAGCCCACGAACCCGCCCAGCACGATCCGCCCGTCGGCAATCGGGGCGGCGAACGCGGCGCAGCTGTAGGTCAGGTCCAGGGTGTAGTCGATCACGGACAGCATGACCTCACGCTTGCCCAGAAAGCCCAGGCCGGCCGGGTTCCACCAGATCGAGCTGATATCGTCGGTCACGGCGGTCAGGGCGCCGCCCATGGCGATACCGCGGGAGCCCACCGGAATGGCGAGGAACTCCGCGGCGCGCACCCCTACGAACGAGGAGTTGTCGGGGATGCTCTGGGTGGGGTATTTATCCAGCCCGCTGTATTCCTGGCGCGACACCCCCTGCGACCAGGCGGCCGCCGGAACGAGCGACAGCGCCAGGCAGACTGTCAGGATGAGATTCAGCGAAGATTTTCTTAACATTGTTTTACCTCCGTTATTTCACCTGGAATAAGCGCTTGATTCAGAAAGACAATCCGCGCCGCAGGTCCTCGTCAGTTAACCACGTAGAATTTCCCGGTAAACGACTTCCCACGGGAGTCGGTCACGTGATAGAAATAGAGGCCGCTGGCCACGGTCTGGCCGAAACGGTTCCTCAAGTTCCAGGCTTCGGTGCCGCTGTGGTTGTCGTAGCCGTTGAACTGACGCGGTTGACTCTGCGCGTCCAGGCGATCCCAATCCTCATAGTTGCCCCAGCCGTTCCGGTCCGATCCGATATGGTTGAGCACGTTGACCAGGTTGCCGGAAAGCGTGTAGATCGAGATTGTGCAGCGGTCCGGCAGGTTGATGAACTCGAGCCGGCGGCTGCTGGGTGACAGGTCGAGATAGGAGCTGGCCAGGTAGGGGTTGGGCACCACCTTGATCTTGGCCAGATCGGCGTCCTCGGATTTGAGCGAGGAGCCCTTGACCTCGATGCTCCAGGAATCGCCGATTGTGGGCAGGTCGGGGTACTGGGTGAATTCGGTCCCCTCGTAGTTCCACTCGCCGTAGGCGACATCGAACACCCAGACCGTGCCCGGAGCCGGCATCGACTCCAGATCGAGGGCGGCCCAGGGCAGCCCGTCGAGGAAGATGGCGAAATTCGACAGGTTGTCGGCGGCGATGGTCTGCGCCTGCTTGGCCGTGCGCTCGGAACGCGGAATATCTTCCATCCATTCGTCGATAAGCATTCCGTTGCCGCTGCCCGGCTCGATCGTGCCGCCGAAGTTGTTCTCGGTCCAGAAACCCCAGCCGCGGCCGTTGTCGTCATCCGGATACTGGACGTACGGGACCGCCACACCGTGCGTCTCGTCGAAAACTTCGAGCGTAAGCTCTCCGTTGCCGGCATCCTTCCAGGTGATGCGGTACCGTCCGTTCTCGATGAATTGACCCAGGGCCGGGAACCCACCGATGGGACGGTCGCCGCAGCCGCCCGGCAGGATATCGACCGAGCCGCTTTCGTACGAACCGAGGTTGATGTCGTAGAACATGTTATTCGGCCCATCGGCGAAATCGAGGTGTCCGAAAGTCATTTCCAGAGCGTATTTCCAGCCGTCCGTGGTCATCGGGCCGCTCGCGGTCAGCGACATCTCCGGGGTATTGACACTGGCCAGAGGTCCCACAGGGGTGCCCTCCTGGCCGTTCTCGACCACGCTGAGCATGACCGTGCTGCCCGCGAACTCGCCGCAGGATATGCGCTGCCAGCCGACCGAGGCGACCTTGAGGGTCAGCGTCATGTCATGGTCGATCGTCTCGCTCAGCACCGGCACCAGTTTCAGGTCAGTCATTGCCGGCGCCATGTAGACCGGGGCCTGGGTCAGGTGGCCGTCGCCGTCGCCGGTCAGCACGGCGGAGGTTCCCGGGAACACTGCGGCCGGGGAGTGGGAATTGAATGTGACCTTTCCCATCCGCATTTCCTTGAAATTGCTGGCGTTGCTGCGCGGGATCACGGAATACAGGCCGCTGCCGGGACGGTTCCAGGCCTTGCCGCTGCCGGGGGCGGGCAGGCTCATCTCGGCGCCGGTGGCGGGGTCGTAGTTTTTATCGTAGGGGACCAGGGCGTACCAGACCTTCATACCGTTGGTTATTCGCTCTTTTTCCAGGTCATCGACCATCCGGTCCACATAGAAGAAGCGGAGGTTGTTCAGCGAGATACTGCAGGTGTCGATCAGCTCGGCGTGGGTTTCGGTCGGGCCGGCGAAATTGCGGTACAGACGGAAGCCCTCGAAATCCTTCTCGCGGTAGACACCCTCGGGGTCCAGTTCGGGGTGTGCCTGCAGGAAATAGTAGTAGGCATCCGTCTGGTCGATATTGACATCGCTCCAGGTGATCGTCACCTGACGGTCGCCGGGGACGATGGTCAACTGCGGCGGGGTGGGGGTCTCGGGAAGCACGTAGTTGCCGCTGTGAACGACCTCGGCCACGTGGAGGTATTCCTCGCACGGGGCCAGGTACTGCTGCATGCCGGGGTCGCCGATGTTTTCCACGATCAGCTTGGGCATGACATAGCTCTTGCCCGGCTCCACCGGCACGAAAGCGTAGACGAAGTCCAGGCTGAGTGTGTCGCGGGGGGCGATGTCGTGCAGGACAGCGTACGAGTTGTAGAGGTTGTAGGCATGCCCGAACAGCCAGGTGTTGTAGGCCGCGTCCGTGGGCTCGATCACGCCCGGGATTCCGGCGATGGTCTGCCGTCCGGTCCAGGGATTGATCTTATCGGCCGGCCAGGCTTCCTGACCGAGCTGCCAGACATAGGCGTCGTGGAACGTCCGGCCGCTCTCCAGCACGTCCACCCCGTGGCGCACGCCGTACTGGGTGTAGAACTTGGGGCAGAAGCTCCGGAAAGTCATGGTCTCGCCGTTGTGGGACATCTGGCGCAGGACCTTGTGCACGAAAATCGGGGTTTCCTGGGGGGTGAAGCTGCTCTCCAGGCCGTCCTGGTCCACGATCCCGACCGCTTCAAAGGCCGGGTGGTAGATCCAGCCGCCGTCCGGCTCGTCCTCTCCGGGAGGCGAGGCCATTTCGTAGTCGGCCCAGGTCATGGTCATCTCGCTCCAGGTGAAGCCGTTGGGAGCGTAGGTCTTCACCTTGTCGGAGATGTTGGGGTTGGAATTGTACTTGATGTACTCGGACATGTTGCGGACAAAGCACTTGCCGTACATCATGTTGTTGCTTTCAGCGAAATTCAGGAAATAGAACGAGTACTCCAGCGAGGCGCCCAGCGGCACGCCGTACTGGATCTGGAACGCGTCGGTGTACCGTCCCACGATCGTCTCGGCGCCGTAGGTGATGGGGTTCCCGGTGCTGACACGTCCCTCGCGGAACTCGGCGGGCCAGTCGGCCATGTCATCGGCGTCGAGGGAACTCCAGACGCGGTTGTTCTCGATCCGGTTGACCGCGTCCCGCATGATCTCGCCGCTGCCGGCCAGCGCGGTGACCAGGTCAATGGCCTCGAGGCTGCCGACTCCGCCCTTGCAGCTGCAGCCGCGGTCCCAGGCGACCATCGTATCCTCGCAGGCGCCGTCACCGTTCAGATCGACCACACCGTTGGGGCTGTAGCTCAGGCCGCCGCCGCCGAACATGTTACCCGAGCCTTTTGGGATCTGCCAGGTGTAATTGGTGACCGAATACAACCCGGCGTATAGCGGGTTATCCGAGTTTACACTGATAACCAGCCCCAGGTTGTTGCCTTCCGTTCGTTTCATCTGCTTCCATTCCGCGGACGCGGGGCCGGCCAGAGCTGCGAGCAGCGCCGCCAGGACCAGATGACTGATCAGTCTCGTGTGTTTGTTCACGTTTTTCTCCTGATAAATCCTGTATTGAAAAGCCTCGGAGCGTCCAGGTGCGATCCCGGCTGCGCCTGCACCGGAACAGCGGGATCGGGCGGGCATTCACCCACCCCTGCGGCAGCACGCTCAGAAGTCGAAGCTGGCGCCCAACCGGATCTGGCGGGCCAGGCCCCAGCGGTTCTTGTTCATGGTCGCGAACATCATGTCATAGGCCATGGCGCCCTTGGCGGCTTCATCCAGGGTCAGGATCCCATCCTGGTTGAAATCGGTCTGGAACCGCGAGCTGTTGAGATCGGACAGGTTGGGATCATTCCAGTCCAGCACCAGCCCGCCGGTCTGATCGGCGTAATCCTCGTAGGAGTAATCCCGCGGGTACTGGTAATTGAACTTGTGGTTGAGGGCGTTGAAGATTTCGCAGGAGAAGCTCAGGTTCCTTTTTCCCGCCAGCCGGAACATCTTGCTCACCCGCAGATCGAGGTTGGTGTTCCACTTGCCGCGGAAGAAGTTCAGCCCGCCGATCGGCTTGCCGTCCAGCTCCGTCATCCAGGTGTAGTCGATCGACTGCCCGCCCATGCTGTAGAGCGGCTCACCGCTGGAAAGGGTGAGCACCGGGTTGATCCGCACGTCCTTCAGGATCAGTCCCAGGGTGCTCCCGCCGCGGTAATCCTCGGGGAAGACATAGTTGAAGTTGGCCGAAATCTTGTGAGTCTGGTCGCCGTTGATCGGGCGCAGCTCATCCGGCGGGGTGAAGGTCTCTCCGGTGGAGGGGTCGAGATAGTTGGCCCAGTTGTAGGTGGAGCTGTACTGGCTGCCCGTGGTCCGGGAGAACTGGAGCGTGTAGTAGAGGTTGAGCGCGAAATTGTTGGAGAATCGCTTCTTCAGGCTCAGGTCCACACCCTTGATGTTGCCGTTGTCACGGTTGGTGTAGCCGGTCTCGTACCCGCGGATCCGCCTTTCGCTGTGGTACTGCCAGTAGTCGCGGAAGAATTCCTTTTCCGCCACGTTGCCCATCACGTCACGGTAGTAGGCCACCAGGTCGAGCACGATGTCATCGGAAGCCAGGTAGCTCACCCCGGCCTCGAACGCGTCCGAGCGCGAATAGCCGAGGTCGCCGGGGTTCTCTCCATTGAATATGAACGACAGGCTGGGCAACTGGGTGAACACGCCGTAGGCGAAACGCATCTGGGCCTTGTCGGTCACCGGGAACGCGACATCAAAACGGGGCGAGAACTCGCTGATCGTCTTGGGCGAGTAGTCCTGACCCCACTGGTCGCCGTTGCGGATGCCCCAGTTGGTCTTGGGCCGGAACGCGTCGTAGCGCAGGCCGTAGTCGAGGACGAAATCGCCAAGGTCTGTCCGGTTCTGGACATAGAGCGCCAGCATGTCGGGCGAATAGGCGAACTCGTTCTGGATGTCACGGGTGGGATGCATGGCGTGGATGTCAAACATCCGGTTGGTGAACTTGGTGTACTGCATCCCGAGCTTGGCCCGGTTCTGGCGGTTGAGCTGCACGTCCAGATCGGCCTTGAAATTGTCCTGTTGCTCGCGCAGGTAGCGGTAGGTCAGGAAATAGAGCCAGCTGCGGTCATCCTGGTAAAAAGGCGTCGGGACCGTCCAGGTCCGGTGCCAGCCGGTCTCGCCGTCCGGGAAATACCGGCGCTTGTCTGCGGCCTCGAACGGCCACTCGCGGTTGGGGTAGACCTCGTTCTCGAACTGTACATCGTGCAGCGCCCAGCTCATGAACGTGTCGCGCTTCCAGTTGACCTTGGGGGTGGCGCTGTTGATGTCCTGGTTGCGCATGTTGTTGTAGCGGAACTGCAGCGAGGCGCTGCCCGAGGCCCGTTTCAGGAAATCCCAGTCGAAACCGGCCAGCAGGTTGGAGGTGCGGGTGCGGCGGGCGTAGCTCTGGGCGATCACGATCTGGTCCACGTTGCCCCAGCGTTCCTCCCAGGGGGCATAGGGCAACTGGTCCCGCGTCACCACCCCGTCGTAGAAATAGTTACCGTTGTCTTTCTGCGGATAGGAGTTCTGGATGCGGGAGAAGTTGATACTGGAGATCAGTTTCAGGTTGGTGACCGGGGAATAGGTGATCTTTCCCGAGGCCAGGCTGCGGTCGAGCCAGTTGAGCGGCTGGCGCACCGGGTTGCCCGGACTGAACAGCGACTGGTTGGTCCCGGTCTTCTGGCCGTAGGACTCGCGGGCCAGACGGAACTCCTCCAGGGTGAACGGCGTGTACTTGAGATTCAGGTCGGGATCGTTGATCACCGCGTTGTTCAGGTGGTCGACAAAGTCCTGGTTGACCCCGCGGAAACCCTCATCGGCGTGGGTGGGCTGACGGTCGGCCATGCCCTGGATTTCGCCCGAGCCGTAGAAATAGAGGTTAGGGACGATAGGGATAGGCCCGCCGATGCCCACCTGGAGCTGGTTGTAGCCGTAGTCGGAGGTGCGTGGGTTCTGCTCGTCGGTGGTGAACCGCACGTGCCCGTCCAGGGTGGCGCCACCCTCGCGGGTGACGATATTGATGATGCCGGACTGGGCGTTGCCAAACTCGGCCTGGAAACCGCCGGTGATGATATCGACTTCCTCGACCGCGCCGGTGGAGAAGTCGAGCGGGGTTGCGTCCTCGCCCAACCCGGCGACCTCCTGCTGCCAGACCCAGGCGCCGCTCTCGCGGTCGATGTCGTGGAAATCGCGGAACTGGTTGGCGGTGTAGTTGCGCACGGTCACGCCGTCGATGACCATCGCCTCCTCACCCACGCGACCGCCGCGGATACGCAGGCCGCGGCTCAGGGCATCCGCGCCGCCGCTTTGCACGCCGGCTTCGAGCACCATCAGGTCTTCGAGCTTGGTGGCGGGCATCTCGCTGATCTGCTCGGCGGTCATGCGCTGCTTGGAAACCGTGTTGTCGCGGGGCATCAGGATTTCCGCCTCGCCCTCGATGGTGATCCCCTCGAGCTCGACCACGGTGGAGCTGATCTTGAAATTTATCGTCGTGGTCTGGCCGGCCAGGATCATGTTGCTGGCGATAGTGGTTTTCTGATAGCCGGTATGGGTGACGGTGAGGGAACGGTCGCCGGGCGGGACGTTCAGGATGAAATAGTAGCCGTCTTTGTTGGTCACGTTGCCCAGACGGGTGCCGTTGACCACCACTTGCGCACCCGCCAGGGGAAGGCCGGTGTCCGAGTCGCGGACATAGCCCTCGATCTTGCCGGTGGAAAGCTGTGCGACCAGGCTCGCGGCGAATGATACCAGAAGGAACGCAACGAGCATCATCGCCATTCGTATCGTTCTTATTTGCTGCATTTAGCGCCTCCATTCAGCATCGGATAGAGAGAACTTTCAACCGTAAAGGAAATACCTATAGGCTATATCCCTCCCTTCTTTGCTTTGTGTTTGCGGCGGTGGTCTGAAGCGCCCGGCCTGGATACGCGTGCAGTCAGTCCTGATTCTCCAGCCGGCCGGACTGCTTCAGATCGTCCCGGATTCGTTTCAGAGTGCCCATGAACAGTTTCAGGTCCAGCGGTTTCGGAAAAAACGTGCAGCCCGTACCGGCCGCCTCGAGCGACATGCAGTCCAGGTTGTAGTCCGGGCAGGCCGACATCAGGATCACCGGAGTGGCGGGGCTGATCTCCCGAATCCGCCGCAGGACCTCCAGGCCATCCATGCGCGGCATCTCGTAATCGGTGATCACGAGATCGAACCCGCCGGTGTGCGCGGCCTCCAGCGCTTTCTGCGGGTCGGTGAAGCGCTGGCTGGAAAATCCCCTTCGTTCCAGCAGCATGCCGAGGTTTTCCAGGCTTTCTCTGTCATCGTCGATCAGGAGTATGTTCATTCGAGCATGCCGGACTGGATCAAGAGGGGTGGTTCTGCGATCAGAATTCAGCTTGATACGGATCAGCGATGTGCTTGCAGGAGAAAAGGCAAAAGGGGTGCCGGGCGGTTGCCGAATTATTAATTACTGGAAAATATAGAGATATGAGTTTGTGTGCTGTGTTTCAGTGGTGATAAAATATTTATCAACGATAAAAAATTTATCACTATGATTTTTACCACCGGGACACTGGGAAGGCGAAGTGAAAGCGGCAGTCGAACAGGAAGGGACAGGGGTATGTCAAGAGCCTTTTCTCATTTTGTTGCGCAGCGAGTTCCGGGCGATGCCCAGAAAAGCGGCGGCCTTGGACTTGTTCCCCGCGAACTTGTCCAGCACGGCGTTGATCACCGTGGCCTCCACCGCCTGAAGGTCGAGTCCGGAGCGGGACAGGTCGATGGTGACCGAGTCGCGCCCGCCCGCTGCGGGCGGCTCGTCCACACCGGAGAGAACGCCCGGCGCGGAGAAATGCAGGTGCTCGGGAAGGATCCGCTCACCCTCGAAGAGTAGCACCGCCCGCTCGACAGTGCTCTGGAGTTCGCGGACATTGCCGGGCCAGTCGTAGCTTTCGAGCGCCGCAATGGCCTCGTCGCTGATCGACCGGAAGCGGCTTTTTTTCTGCGAGGCGTACTGCTCCAGGAACATCGCGGCCAGCGGGGCGATATCCTCCTTGCGCTCCTTGAGCGGCGGAATGGCGATCTTGCCGATGCTCAGCCTGAAATACAGGTCCTCGCGGAACGCCCCCTCCTTGACCAGTTGGGCCAGGTTCCGGTTGGTGGCGCAGATTATCCGCACGTCCAGGCTGATCTTTTTAAGTCCACCCACGCGGAAGAAATCGCGTTCCTGGATGACGCGCAGCAGCTTGGGCTGCATCTCCAGGGGCAGGTCGCCGATCTCGTCCAGAAAGATCGTGCCGCCCTGGGCCAGCTCGAACTTGCCCATCTGCCCGTCTTTCCTGGCCCCGGAGAAAGCCCCCCCGGCGTAGCCGAACAGCTCGCTCTCGAACAGGCTGGGCGCGATGGAGGAGCAGTTGAGCGGTACGAAAGCGGAGGTGACATCCCCGCGGCCGTAGTGCACCAGGCGGGCGACAATCTCTTTGCCCACGCCGGTCTTGCCCTCGATCAGCACCGGCACGCTGCGGTCCACATGGAATTTCGCGGCTGTGGCCACAACCTCGCGCATGGCCCGCGAATGGATGCACAGGCGACCGATGCCGATAATCTGCGAATAGGCCTTACGCAGCATTTCGAGCTGCGAGTGCGATTCACGGGTGGCCTCGGCCAGCTTGTCCTCGAAGCGGTGCGTCAGCTCGTAGTTCTCGCTCAGCAGGCACTGGTGCTCCTCAATGCGGCCGATCACCGCCCGGAGTTCTTTCATGTTGACCGGCTTGTTCAGGTAGTCGTAGGCCCCGCTTCGCAGCGCCTCGATCGCCGAGTCCATGGTGCCGTGGCCGGTGAGCAGCACCATGTCGGTCCGCCGGCCGGCGGGCAGCTCCTTGATCCTCTTCAGCAGGGTCAGGCCGTCCATCCTGGGCATGCGGATATCGCTCAGGACCATGGGGAAAGTCTCCCGTTCGAACAGCCCCAGCCCCTCGCTGCCGTCGCCGCAGCAGACCACCTGGTGCCCCATCCGTTTTTCGATATACTCCTTCAGGGCCTCGCTCGCCGAGCAATCATCCTCTACCAGCAGGATACGCATCGCCTGTCACCTTTTTAAGCCGGAGGAAATTCCAATATGAATTTGGCCCCGCCGCCCTGCTCGTTGCGGGCCAGGATCGTTCCGTTGAAGCTTTCCACGAACTTGAGTACAATGGCCAGGCCGAGGCCGGCGCCCTGCCCGGGTTCCTTGGTCGAATAGAACGCGTCGAATATCCTGTCCTCATCCCCCTCTGCAAATCCCCTGCCGTTGTCCACGACTTCCAGGACCACGCGACCGCCAAGTTCCAAGGTGCGGATCACGATCTCCTTGTCCAGCCGCTCCACCTGGTCCAGGGCGTGGATGGCGTTGACTGTCAGGTTGATCACGATCTGCTCCAGATGGATGCGGTTGCCCTGGAGCGGCGGCAGACCGGGCGCGAGTTCCAGGCGCAGCTCGATGCCGTGTGAGCGGACCTGCGTCTCGATCAGAGACAGTGCGCCCTCGACCGCGTCGTTCAGGTTGCAGAGTTCCTTTTCGATCCGGGCCGGGGCGATCCAGAACTCTTTCATGTGCTCGATGATCTTGTTGATACGCAGCACCTGGGCGAAAATCTTCCTGATCATGCCCAGGTATTCCTCGGAGGTGTTCACGATATCGTCCTGCTCGTAATCCATCAGGGCGCCCTCCGAGATGATCCGCATGGTGTTGAGCGGCTGGTTGATCTCGTGGGTGATCCCGGCGGCCATCACTCCGATGGAGGCCAGGCGGCTGGCTTTCTCGGCCATTTTGACCGCCTCGGTCTGTTTCTGCTCGGCCTCCAGCCGCGCCTGGTACTCGGCGTGCAGGTCCTTGGTGCGTTCCTTGACCAGGCGCTCGAGGGCCAGGTGACGGTGGACCGCAAAGCCCAGCAGAAGGATTATCACGCTGCCGCCGATGCCGGCAATTATCTGGAAAGCGGTCTCGCGGTACCAGGGCATCAGGACCGTGAACTCGAAGCTCGCGGGGTAGGGGTCGGCGTTCAGGTTGACATCCATCGCCCGGACCTCGAATCGGTGCGGCCCGTAGGGCAGGTCATTGAACCAGGCGACATTGCCGGTATGGAACATGGACCATTCCGCATCATCCAGACGGTAGGAGAACAACAGGCGGCCCGGCCGGGTATGGTTCCATTTGTCGAACCCGGTGAACTGGAGCCTGGCCTCGCCGTGAGGCGGCACCTCCCGCGAGTTGTCCCTCTGGATGACCAGGGTTTTGGGTGGGTCGGGATCGGCCTCGGGATGGAACAGGCTCAGGCCGTGGATAGTCCCGGCCCAGACCCGTCCCCGGCGGTCCTGGAGCACGGCGGAGGCGGCGGTGTTGGGCAGGCCGTCCTCCGCGGTATAGGTGATCCAGCAAGCCTCGTGCAGACGGTGTATTCCTGTACCCGAGGCGACCCAGAGGTCGCCGCCGGGGCTCTCTTTCACCGCAAAAGTGATATCCAGGCCCTTGCGGACCAGTTCCCAGCGCTTCCCGTCATAGGCGTAGAGAGCGTCCCGGCCCGTTACCAGGATCCTGCCGTCGGCCAGTTGGATGATATCGAACACGCCGCCGTACTCATATCCATCCTCCGGACCGAATTGCTTGAAGATACCGTCTTTCAGCAGGCCCAGACCGCGGTAGTGGGAGGGCGAGCCGATCCAGAGGCCGCCGTCCCGGTCCTCAAACAGGCACTGGATCACGAAGTCTTCCGGGAAACTCACCACCGGCTTGAACTGCCGCCCGTCATAAAGCTCGATCCGCTCCACTATCGAGTCGCTTTTGGCGTAGGTGACCACCCAGATCTTACCGTCCCGACCGGGAGCGGCTTTCAGGATACTACGGTTCGAGGTCCGGCCCTGCGGATCGGTGTAGGGTATGAATTCGAACCGCTCACGCTCCGGGGAGAAAACCAGCAGGTGCTTGTAATAATAGACATTGATCCCCAGCCTGCCATCGGGAAGGGGGAAGAACACCTTGGCGCCGCTGTCCTGGGTATAGATGCCCTTGGGCATTTCGTAGCGACGCCAGTGCCCATCCACGAGAACGAGCAGCAGGGTGTTGGTGCAGACCCAGATCCGGCCGTCTTTGTCCTCGTAAATGGAGTTGATAATCTCGGTTTCATTCAACAGCTCGACAGGTTTGCGCCAGAGCGGAGGAGTGAACCGGGCGATGCCGTAGGAGGTGCCGACCCAGAATATACCATCGCGCTCGACCTGAACGTCCAGGATTTCTCCGGATAGTATTCCCTCCTGCTCCTTGTCTGCATTGCCGTTTTCGAGCACATGGTACAGGCCGTCACCCTCACTGACAGCCCAGTAGCCACCCTCCAGCCCGGGCCATCCCTGCAGCACCGGTTCAGGCTGTCCGGCCGGGACACGCCAGCCGTCTCTGTCCTCGATCAGCAGTTGCCGCCTGTCCGCGCCGGCCCGGGTCGCAACGATATACAGCCTGCCGCTGTCGCCTTCGACCGGCGAGCTGAAATTGCGGTACCCGTTCCAGGCGGGTACGTTATCCAGGCTTTTTATTTCGCCGCTCTGCCAATCGCCCCTCAGCCTGACCAGGCCTTTGTCTCCTGAAATCAAGAGACTCCCGTCATGGGAGGGTGTCAGGTCGATAAATTCCCCGAGCCGGGTCCCGGAGGCGCTCAGCACGGTGTCGGTCCGGCCGGACACGGCGTCGAACAGCATCAGGCGGTCGGGCATCAGGTAGAACAGCTTGTTCTGTCCGCCGGGCAGGAACGGGATGAACTTGTGGACGACATCCTGAAGCAGGGGGTTGTTGATTTCCCCGATCCGGTACTGCAGCCAGCGGTCGTTCTGAAAGAGCTGGATGCCGTTGGAATAGAGCGACCAGAGCTGGCCTGAGTTGCTTTCCTTGACCTCCAGGTTCCGTCCGGGCGAGGGGATTTTGTGCACGAGCGAGCCGTCGGCGCTGGGCCAGCCGTCCAGATAGCTCAGGCTGTCTATCCCGCCGTGGGCCACCCAGACCCGGCCGCTGGGTCCGATGGAAATGAAGCGGGACCAGGATTCGGTCAGACCGTCGGCGGAGGTGAAAAACCTCCAGTTGGACAGGTTTTTCTCATCCGCCTGCGCCTGACCGGCAAGGCACAGCACGGACAACAGAACGAGCAGCCTCAGCCTGCCACGCGCAGCAGCCAAGCGGGGCCTCCCTGGCACGGTGGAAAAGTGACTGTGCAACTGTTTGAGGGTACAGCGTATAGCCTGTCCGGATCATCCGGATCCGTTTTCCTGTAGCGAAAGCATATCAAAAAAGTCGCCCGAAGGCGAGGATTTTTCTTTCCCGCAGGCGATCCACAATAAACTGCTTGACTCATCCGCGGGAGAGAAATAGCATTGTTTTATGACCATCGGCCGGGTTTCACTCCGGTCCTGCGAAAGCCATTCAGATCTCGACCTCGAAGCGGGGGCACGCTCAGACCATGAAAAAAGAGAGTCGGTTTGTCTGCCCCGTATCGGGGGAAAAGCTGTATTTCGAGGATGACCGTCTGTGCTCCGACTCGGGGGCGAGCTATCCGGTAGTGGATGGTATCCCGGTGCTTCTGCGGGACCCGGAGGAGCATTTCGAGCGGATCGCGCAGTTCAAGGCCTCGATCAAGGGGAACTGGTATTCCCAGGCGCAGGTCGATTATTATGACCGCGGCCCCTACCGGCACTCGCTGCAAAGGCGGAAAAAAGTGGTGCAGAGCTGGGTCGGCGACTGCTGCCGGGAGCTGCTCGGACATGAGCCCGGCCGGACCCTGACCGCCCTCGACCACGGCTGCGGCGACGGGGCCTCCTCCCGCTGGCTGGCTGGCGCCCTGCCCGAGGGGAGCAAGATGCTCCTGACGGACTACAATTTCGAGCGGATTGTCCGGGCCAGGAGCCTTCTGGGCACGAGCGACAAGGAATATTTCCTCTCCCAGGTGACACGGCCGCCGCTGCCCGCCGGATCGGTGGACCTGGTGTTTTCCAACCACGTGATCGAGCATGTCCTGGAGGACCAGGAACTCCTGAACGCGATCCAGCGGATGCTGAGGCCGGGGGGCTTCCTCCTGCTCGGCTGCCCGAACTCGGGGGTCTTTTTCTGGATGCTGGCCTACGCCCTGTCGCCGTCCACGATAAGAAAATCGGACCATATCCATTTCTACAACAGCCGGGTGCTGATAGACATGGGCCGCGCGGCCGCGCTGGAGCACTTGCGCACCCGCTACACCGGCTACGGGTTCCCGCACTACAAAGTGGACCTGGCGATCCGGCGTTTCAAGATTATCAACAACCTGTTCGACACGGTCGGCCGGGTCCTGTTCCCAGGACAGGCCTCCTCGCTCTACCTGCTGTTCAGAAAGGGCTGAGCAGGTCGCGACAACGACGAAAACTTCTATTGAACAGTCAGGGAAGTGTACCGCAATCCTCGCCCCGGAACGTCCAACCATCTCCGAATGTATGAACACCTGCCGCCACGGTTTGCCGGAATGTGCCCTTAGCATATAAATGAACCTCATACGCATGGACTGTGTCTCATCAATAATGACACTTTTTCCCATCGGAGGGCGGAGTGAATCCGGAAAAGCTCGAAAAGCAACTGCTCTTTCTTAAGTGGTATGTCGCCGTGTTGACAATGGTGATCTGCGCACTGTTGATATTTATGCGCTCCGGCGATGGGGCGCGATTCAAAGAACTGACGGTGGAGAAGATCGACGTGGTCGACAAGGAGGGAAATGTGCGGGTACAGCTTGCCGGCGCTTTCCCTCCTCGCCGCACCGAGCTGGCAGGGCTTCTGTTTCACAACAAAGATGGATCGGAGGCGGGGGGGCTTGTTTACTCCGGCCGGAAAACGGAAGGACAGGTTTCCGCAGGAAGTGTCCTCACCATGGATCAATACAACAACGACCAGATCGTTGTCCTGCGGTACGAGGAGGAAAACGGGAAGCGGAATCACGGGCTCTGGATCGCAGACCGTCCCGATTCTTTAAGCCCTGAGGTGCTCGCGGCCTTTGGTCTTCTGGAGAAGATGCCGGAGGGTTCGGCAAGGGATTCGGTGAGTCAGGCACTGCTTGCGAAGATTCCGCCCGAACAGTTGGTAGCGCGCCGGCTTTTCGTCGGACGCGATAAGGACAAAGCGGCCACGGTCGAATTGTCGGACCGCCATGGCGCCCCGCGTCTTCTCCTCCAGGTCGATTCGCTCGGAAACGGCAGGATCAGTTTTCTGGATGCCGACGGGAACGTCGTCCATACGATCCCTTAGTGGACAAGAGCGACACGTTTCGGCCCGATGCCCAGAAAAAAGAGCGGCCCCGCTTGTGCTCGCCGGTCCGCTCTTTTCTCTGGGTCAATCCGGTTTGGGATTGTATCAGCGCACCAGGCCGCAGCGGTCGACACGGAACGCCACGCTGCGCACACCCACTTGCACCTGGATTTTATCCTTGCCCTGCTTGACCGAGTATTCCACCGGGGCGTCGCTGTCATCGGCGATATCCAGCACGTGCAGGAACAGGAAATCCCGGCTCCCAGCTCCGGCGGGCGCCACCTCCACCCGACCCGCGCCCATGTCGGGCAGGGGTTTCTGGTGGCCCGTCGGCTCGATCTTTTTCCCGCCCGCGACAAACCCCTCCACCCAGTTCTGATTGGCTTCTTTGGGCAGGAGGGTGTTCACTATTACCCGCGCTCCATCGCGCCGCACGCTGAAACCGCCTTTGGCGGTCTGCATCTCCGGAACGGCCGCGCAGTGCCAGAGCACGTGCGGCTCCAGGCCAGCGCGGGCGGTCTGCACGCGGTCCAGGACCACCAGCCAGCGGTTGTCCAGGAACGCCAGCTCGCGGGTGACCCGGGCGGCGCGGTCGGCCGGGTAGGCGGCGGTCATGTCGCCGGCCACATAGGCCAGGCCGGGCTGGTCCTGATAGTCCAGGATGGAGCCGGTCTCGGCCAGAGTGTCCGCCATGTACATGGCCATGGTGGAGTCGCCCTGGCTGTGGAACGCCCGCTGGACTCCGGTGTCGCCCGGCACCGCGGGGTCGAGGATCAGCACAGTGTTATGGGCCACGCTCAGGTGCCAGTATTCCATGCGGAACGGGCCGTCGAAAGTCAGGTAGCTGCCGCTGTCCAGCAGAAGCGGGGCGCGGCGGTAGACATCCAGGTGCCCCTGGTCGAAATGGCCGTGGTCGCCGAAATAGTTGCCGCACTTGAAAAACACCGTGGTGCCGCCGTCCGACCAGTCGCTTTTCCAGACCAGCATCCCGGTGCCGTCCCGGCTGAACAGCCGCCGGGTGGGCAGGCTGGACGGGGAGACCGCGGGTGCCTCCGGGTCGTAGAAGACAAAATAGGTGTAGGCTGTGGGCTGTTCGGTCACCCGGCCCTGGTTCTGCTCCCACATCAGCCGCAGGAAACCCTGGCCCACCGGGTCGCCGTAGGCCTGGCTGCGTTCGGCCGCGGCGCGGAACGAGTAGGCGTCGGACAGGATGCTGTAGCTGTCGCCGAAACGCAGGTAGGAACGGTTGGGGTAGCGGCCGTAGATCATGAACAGGGTCTCTTTACGGGCCCAGTCACCCTGGCTCTCGATCTGCTTCCAGAAATTCTCACCTGTGGCGGAGTACCAGGCGCTGATGAAATGTCCGGTCAGCCACTCGGTGTACTTGCGGCCGTAACCGAAACCGTTGTGCACCGAACCATCCTGCAGACGGCGCGCCGGGAAGAGCTTGTCCTGGAAATAGTCGCGGGCGAACGAGGCGTAGCGGTCGGCCTGGGGGTGGTGGCCGTGCAGGGCCAGCCCGGCCAGGCCCACGCCCATGGCCCAGCCGTACATGCGCGTGTGGAAAATGTGCGCCCCGGAGCCGAGACAGCCGATCAGGTACTCGGCCCCGTCGGCCAGGTTCGCCACGGCCTTGGCTTTGGCCGAATCGCTGAATTCCGGGTCGTTCCAGAGCCAGTCCAGGGCCAGGGAGAACAGGCCCACCAGCTCGCCGTCCGTAGTGGTGGCGTCCCGCTCGATCGGCTGCTGCAGGAGGCGGATCGCCTCGCGGGCGGCCTCCCGGTCACCCATGACCAGGCTCTTGAGGGCCAGGTCGGGCAGGGAACGGTTGAGCTTCTCCAGCACCGGCCGCGCCTCGGGACGGGCGGCGCGGGCTTTAACTACATCCACTGTCAGGCCGTGCTCGCCCCAGGCCGAGTCGCGGAAAAAGAGCCGCGGGTGTGACGGATAGACCTCAAAATCGGCAGCGCGCAGACCGCTGCACATAAAGAGCAGAAACCCAATTATCCAGAATGAACGCCGCATCGTATCTCCTCGGATTGTGTTTCGTCTCTACTCCACATGAATCACGGCCCGGTCGCGCTCGCCGCTGGCCGCCTCGGTCACCTCGACAATCCAGTCGCCGGCCGGGTCGTTGAGCGCGGTGCGGAACGAGGCCGCGCCGGCCGAGCCCACGATGTCCCGGTTGCCGCCGTAGATGCGACGTTCCTTTCCAGCCGGGTCGGTGACAGTGACAACGGCCACGGAGCGCAGGTCGCCCGCCCCGCTGGTCTTGAACGAAAGCGCTATCTCCTCGCCGCGGGCGGCCCGGGACGGGCTTTCCAGGCTGATACCGGTGATCCGGTCGGCGACGAAAGCGAAGAGCTGGGGCACGCCCGGCTCGATCACGGTCAGGAACCTGTCTCCACGGCCCAGGAAACTCTTGTGGCGGACATCGTAGATCGCATAGCTGCCGTCCAGCCGCACCTCGATCCGTTCCTCGGCGGGACGGTCCATGTCCGGGACCAGGCCCAGCAACCGGGTGCTGCCGTTGTTGAACAGATAGCGCTCGCAGCCGCTCACCGGGCTGCCGTCCGCCCCGGCAATCTGCACCTTGGGCGCGACACCACTGCCGGACAGCACCTTGCGCATGTCCTCCAGGGCCGGGCCGCTGGCGCCGTTCAGCTTGTCCTCGCTGTAGGTGTCCTGGAAATAGTTGAGCAGCCAGGCCTGGCCTTTGCCGTAGCGGTTGACCAGCAGTGTGGCCTTGCCGCCCTTGCGTCCCAGCACCTGGGCCCCGGCAGGCTTCAACCCCAGGTCGCCCTGGCCTGCCGTGATCTGCGCAGCGCTGGACAGCCCGGTCTTGATCCCGAACACTTTCTGCAGTTTGGGGTTGTCGCGGAACGCGCAGTGCTCATCCATCACCCCGGGCAGGCCGTCGGCGATCACCGTGCCGCCCGCCTCCACGAACTTCACGATCTCATCCGTTTCGGCCTGGCTCAGGGCGTAGCTCATGGGCAGGATGAAAGTCTTGTAGCCTTTTTCGATCAGCCCGCCCTTTTCCACCGCGCTGTAGGGGATGAAATCGAACTGCAGGCCGCAGTCGCGCAGAAGTTCGAGCCAGCCGGAGTTGTTGGCTTGGTAGCGGTCGAACGAGTCACTGGTGTGGTAGGTCACATGGTCCGCCGCCTTGCCGTCCACGATCCAGGCCCCGTGGATGCTGGGGTAGGAATAGTGCACCGCGATGCCGTTGTTGTCGGGCAGGGCCAGGCCCACCAGCTTACCGATCCCCTGGCCGCGCAGCTCATCGAAGCCCTGGAGCATGTCCAGCGCGCTCTGGTTGAGCGTCAGGTCGGGGTCCACGGTGCAATACTGCCAGAACACGTACAGCCCGCCGTTGGCCCCCTTGAACAGGTTCTGGTAGAAATTGCGCAGCACGTTCTTGCCCATCACGCCGTAGCCCGCACCGCCGGATATTTTCACCGCCGGGTTCATGCTGCGGTGTATCTCGTACTCATAGGCGTTCAGGTGCAGGGTGTACTGGTTTAGCTGGCTGTAGTCGCAGCCGTTGTGCGAGCCGGAGATCTGCGTGCCCGAATTGAGCATCCTGGCGTTGGGGTCGAGCTTTTTCAATTCATCGAGCAGCAGCTTGTAGCTGTTCGCGTAGGTGAGTTCCATGAACGTGCGGTGGTCGGCCCAGGAGGAGTAATTCCCGCGGGCCTGGGCCTCGCGGGCGTCATCCGGGATCACCTTGTCCCAGCCGGCGAACGTGGTGCCCCACTGTTTGTTCAGGACCTCCAAAGATGGATAGCGGGTCTGGAGCCAGTCGCGCAGGGCGCTCAGGGTGTGCTCGCCGAAACAGATATCCACCGCGTCTCCATAGCAGGTGAGCGAGGGCTCCTCCAGCACGTAGTACGAAAGCGGCGAGAACGGCACCCAGGGCGAGGCCAGCTCGGTGAGTTGCTTGTGGATCAGCTCGCGGTAGGCCGGGTCGTTCAGACAGTACTTGCGCACCAGGCCCATCTTGTCGCCGGTCTCGACGTATTTCTTCTTCATTTCATCATAGTACACGCGGTCCGGGCCGTCATCCGGCGACTCCTGTCCGCTCACCCGTGTCTGGGCCTGCACCATGTAGTTGGCGTGCTTGCAGTGGCTGACCGGGTAGGAGGAGAGCGTGGTCACGTGCATGCGCTGGAGCTGGCTGTCGATGGCGGGCCAGATGCCGGGCATGGAGTTGGGCCCGAACAGGTACATCACGATATCGAAATCGTCCCAGACCCGTTTCTGAAGCACGAACACCTCGGTCTCGGCGCGGTCCTGGACCGCCCCATCGCTCTCCAGGCGGCAGCGAACCCGCGCCAGATGGCTGAGCGCGCCGGTGGTGCTGAACTCGTACTGCTTCTCCAGCGTGCCCGAGACAGTGAGTTGTTCCTTTTTCTCGGCCAGAAGACGGTCGTAGTTGTCGTAAAGGGCGGCGACCAGGGTGCAGGCGCCGGGTTTGGGGGCGGAAAGCTTTACCGTGGCGGTCAGGCTGCCGCCGAGCGGCACGCGGTCGGTGTTGAGGCTCAGGCTTTCGATCTTGATCTGCGGCTTGCGGTCGACGATCAGAGTCGCCCAGTCCAGGGAGCGGCCGTCACTGGTCAGTTTGAGATCAAGGAAACTGCGCCCGCCTGGAAGGTTGGCGGGAAGATCCACTATCACGTTTTTCGCTCCGGGTTTGAGCGGGATGTCGTACTGCGAGACAACCTGGCCGTGGTCATCGGTCAGGTGCCCGCACAATGCATCCTTCGCCCCGGCGGCGGCCTGCAGGGCGACAGTCACCCCGGGCCCCTTGCGCTCCAGCGAGGCCAGTCCGGCGGCCGGCTCGCGCCCGGCGGCCCAGAGCGTGGCCCTGGCCACCATGGACCACATGTACTCCCAGTAGTTGTACTGCAGCCCGGTGTCCCAGACCCGCGGCACCTCGGGGATCATTCCGCGCTGGCTGTAGCCGAAAGCCACCACGCGTCCCTTGCCCAGCTTGCGCACGGCCAGCACCGGAGCACCACGCTCGGTGGAGATAAGCACCTCGCCCGCGGGCTTGGAGGCGATCACGGTCAGCTTGCCCTGCGGGAAAGCGTCCAGGGCCAGGCCCCGGGTGATGAAATGGTCCTTTGTCACTTTCCAGGCGCTCTGGTCCACCTGGGCCGAATCCAGGGTCACCTTGTCCTCGGGCCAGATATTCACGTGCTCGCCGATTCCGGCCAGCGGCGAGATGTCCCACAGCCCGGCCCCATCCGCGGCCTCCGAGACCGGGGAGAACAGCACCAGGCCCTTGCCCTCGTCCTCCACCAGGTGACGGATACGGTCGCGCACGGACTGGGGGTAGCTCTCCCAGGGACGCAGCCCCGGCCAGAGGATCACGTCATAATCCGGCCCGTTGAGGATGTCATCGGCCACATAGGTCATGGAAGTGGAGGTGCCGCCGCCGCGCTCCTCGTAGAACTCGCCGAACCCGTACAGGTTCATCGCGTCCCGCACGCCCATGCTGGTGGTGGTGAAATTGATGTCCAACCGCTGGGCCAGCTCCACAATCCCGCGGCCGTCGATGATACCGCACAGGGTGTAGGCATTTATCGGCCCGCCGGGCAGTGGGTTGCCCCACTTGAAATTCGGGGTCTCGACCTCTGTCTTGTAGCGGAAATCAAACCGTCCCCGCTCATCCAGCAGACTGTTGTAGCGGTCGAGAGCGATGTAGTCCAGGTACATCCGGCCGGCGGTGGGAGACTCCAGGCTCAGGGTTTTCATCTTCCCGAGTCTCAGGCCGCGGGTCTTGGCCAGCTCGAGCTGGATATGGTTGGCCCCGGTGCGCAGGCCGAAACTCTTGCGGAAAGTGTTCCCGGTCGAGTCCTCCAGGACCACGGTCAGCTCGGAGGGCTGCCCGCACCACGAGAAAACAAGCAGCGCACCGCTCTGGCGCCAGTCGGTGGGGAACCCGGCCAGCGTGAGCTGCCCGCCGCCGGCTGGGAACACAGTCTCCAGGGAGTTCTGGTGCCAGGCCGGGAAATTGGTGGACTGGGCGATTGTCACGCCCGTCGAGGCTTTCAGCGCGTCGATCTCGCTCTGCTTCTCGAAGGTGAGGAACACCCTCAGCCGCTCCTGGGCGGCCAGGCTTCCGGCAGCCAGGAGGAGCGATACCAGGGACAGGACAATCAGACGGCGCAGGGACATTTGGGGGCCTCTTCTCTTCCGTGGTAAGTGTTAAATGGCGGGTGAGTTGAATTCTCCGGATCAGTGGCAACGAGTTGTCTGGGGAGTCTTAGCACAATATTAACAGGCCCTCCGGCAAAGGGAAAGGTATTTTATTACGGTGTAACTTGGCCTGGGGACTGACAATACGTTGCCCGGCCCTGTTAGTCGTCCGGAGGCGACCTTCTAAAGGATATTCAGGCTGGCAATTAGGCCCGGGCGGAGTTGATACGGCACAGGACAGG
>CAYLSM010000013.1:34317-38242 GCA_964386505.1 uncultured Gemmatimonadales bacterium | reverse complement strand
CGACACCTCTTCGGAGGCCCTCTGCGTGCTGGATGTGGATAGCCGGCAATTCATCGATGCCAACCGGGCGGCGCTGGAACTGTACGGTTATACCAGGGAAGAATTCATCGGATTGACCCCCTACGCGATGAGCCATGATAAGGAGCGCACGAACAGGAACTTCGAACGGCTGCTCAAGGAAGGTGAAATACACCATCTGGAGATAACGCAATACAGGAAAGACGGAAGAAGTGTGCCGGTGGAGATTTTCGGTTCGCTGTTCCAGCTCGATGGCCGGCAGTTGGCCATAATCCAGGTGCGCGACATCACCGAGCGCAAGGAAGCCGAACGCCTCCTGCTCGAAAGCGAGGCCCGCAGCCGGGCCATGCTGAAGGCCATCCCTGACCTGATGTTCCGGCTGAACAGGCAAGGAATGTTCCTGGATTGCATGGGCCGGACCGAGGATCTGATCGTACCGCTGGAGCAGATAGTGGGTAAATACGCCCATGAGTTTCTGCCGGGACCGGTGGCCGAAATAACCAAGGAAAAGATCCGGCAGGTGCTTGAAACCGGAGGAATCCAGAAGTTCGAATATGAAATACCGTTGCCCTCCGGTTACCGGTCTTTTGAAACACGGATGGTGGCGATAAACAGCAATGAGGTGCTGGCCCTGGAGCGGGATATCACCGAGCACAAGCTCGCCGAACGGCAACTGGCCCAGGCGCACTCTGAGCTGGACCAGATTTTCAACGCCACCAATCCCATCGCGGTGATCGGAGCGAACAGGACTGTCCTGCGGGTCAACCGGAGCTGGACCGAGCTTTTCGGCCAGAGATTGGAGGAGATAGTCGGAAAGCAGTGCTGCGACCTCTGGCATGGCAACCGCTGTGGAACCCCAGACTGTCCGCTCGAAAAGATAGGCGCTGGCATGGATAGGTATGAATTGGAAATTGTAAAGCCTATGCCGGACGGAACGAAGCTGCCCTGCATCCTGACAGTCACACCCTTCCGCGACCCCGAGGGCAAGCTTCTGGGCATCGTGGAAAGTTTCAAGGACATATCAGAGCTCAAGCTGCTGGAACAGGAACGCCTGCGCTCGGACAAGCTCGAATCGATCGGCCTGCTGGCCGGCGGGATCGCCCACGATTTCAACAACATCCTCACCTCCATACTGGGCAACGCCTCCCTGGCCAAGCTGATGGTCAAACCGGAGGACAGCGTGGTCGAGCCGCTGAGCGCAATCGAGAACTCCAGCCTGCGCGCCCGCGAGCTGACCATGCAGTTACTCACTTTCAGCCGCGGCGGCCAGCCGGTCAAGCAGATCGTTTCAATGCCCGACCTGGTGCGCGAGGCGGTGAAATTTGCCCTCAGCGGCTCGAATGTCACCTATGAGCTGAAATTCCAGCCGCAGCTCTGGGCGGTGGAGGTCGATCCTGGGCAGATCAATCAGGTGCTGAACAACCTGATAATCAACGCCGACCAGGCCATGCCCAAGGGCGGTACAATCCGGATCAGCCTGGACAACTGCCGCCAGCGCAACATGCAGGTGCCGGGCCTGGAGGCGGGTCGCTACGTGCGGCTGAGCCTTTCGGACAGCGGCATCGGCATCGCACCCGAGCTTCTGCCGCGCATCTTCGACCCCTACTTCACCACCAAGCAGAAAGGCAGCGGTCTGGGCCTGGCCACGGTCTATTCGATCGTGAAACGCCACGGCGGGTTGATAACAGTAGAGAGCGAGCTGCAGAAAGGATCGACTTTCAAGCTCTGGTTCCCGGCCTCCAGCCAGAAACCCCTTGCCACGTCGGAACCGTCTGCGGTTCAGGCCGGACGAGGGGAGACAGTCCTGGTGATGGATGACGAGGCCGCGGTGCGCAAGGTGCTGCAGGGTATGCTCGAAAAGCTGGGCTACCGGGTGGAGCAGGCGGCGGATGGCGCCGCGGCGGTGGAGCTGTTCATCCAGCGGCTCGCCCAGGGCAAGCCGTTCGACGCGGTCATTATGGACCTGACCATCCCCGGCGGCATGGGCGGGCGCGAGGCGGTGCAGAAACTTCTTGAGATCGACCCACAGGTGAAAGCCATTGTTTCCAGCGGCTATTCCAACGAGCAGGTGCTTTCAGACTTCCGCAAATACGGCTTCAGTGGTATAATGACCAAACCCTACCGTCTTGAGGAACTGAAAGCTGTCATGAACCGGGTCTTGAACGAGACCTGAAGCGCCGGTTCAAACAGGCCTCCCGGCACATCCCGCTTTCCAACTCTATCACTTTCCCATCGAAGGCGCAGCGATGAAAACATCTTCCCGCTTTCTTTGCCTGTCTGCTGTCCTGGCCATTCTATGTCTGCTCGAATCCTCGCCGCTCGCGGCCCAGGCCGCCCCCGACCTGCTGAACCGGGTCTGGCCAGCCCGCTGGATCACCTGCGCCGATGTCGCGGCCCGGGACTACGGGGTCTGCCTGTTTCGGCGGACCCTCCAGTTGGAGAACGCCCCGCAGAAATTCCTTGTGCATGTCAGCGCCGACAACCGTTACCGTCTGTATGTCAACGGAGTCGAGGCCTCCGAGGGGCCGGGGCGCGGGGACCCGGACCACTGGCGCTACGAAAGCGTGGATCTGGCCCCCTGGCTCAGGCCCGGCCGCAATGTCCTGGCCGCCCTGGTCTGGAACTACGGTGACTACATGCCATTCGCCCAGATGACCTGCCGGACCGCATTCCTGCTGCAAGGGGACGGGACGCTGGAGAGAGCGGCCGACACCGGCGCCGAGTCCTGGAAAGCGTGGGCGGACAAGTCGTTCTCGCCGCTCAACGCGGCTTGGGATGTCATGGAGGACAGCGTACACGACGACCTGGGTTTCAAGGCCGTGGGGCCGGGTGACCGGGTGGACGGGCAGCTGCACCCCTGGGGCTGGATCGGGGCGGATTTCGACGATTCCGGCTGGCAGAGGCCACTGGCCATCAAGCAACCCGCCACTCCGCGGGGCACAGTGTATGACCGCTACTGGTATCTCGTGCCTCGGCCCATCCCAGCAATGGAGAAACGCCCCGAGGCGCCGGGACACATCCGCCGCGCCAGCGGCATCGCTCCGGACGAGGGATTCCTGAACGGGGGCAAGCCTCTCAATGTTCCGGCCAACAGCCGGGTCAGCCTGCTGATCGACCAGGGCTACCTGACCAATGTCTACCCCGAGCTGAGCGTCTCGGGCGGTAAGGGCGCGCTGGTCCGCCTGGTCTGGGCCGAGGCCCTGGTGGACTCCGCCGGCAACAAGCACAACCGGGACAAGATCGACGGGATGCACATGTTCGGCAACTATGACGAGTTCCTGCCGGACGGCGGCGCGGACAGGCGCTTTTTCACCCTCTGGTTCCGCACGTTCCGCTACCTGCAGATGGATGTCATCACCGCCGCCGAGCCGCTCACGATCAACTCGCTCAGAAACACGTTCACCGGCTACCCGTTCAAGCTCAACGCCACATTCACCAGCGACGATCCCTCGCTGACCTCGATCTGGAACGTGGCCTGGCGCACGGCCCGTCTCTGCGCCGGCGAGAACTATTTCGACTGCCCCTACTACGAGCAGCTCCAGTACGTGGGCGACACCCGCATCCAGGCGCTCATCTCGCTCTACCTCACCGGCGATGACCGTCTGGTGCGACAGGCGATAAACCATTACGACGACTCCCGGCTGCCAGAGGGCCTGACCCAGAGCCGCTACCCGAGCCGCGTGGCCCAGGTTATCCCGCCTTTCTCGCTGTTCTGGGTGCTGATGCTGCACGACTACTGGATGCACCGTCCGGATGCGGCCTTTGTCGAGGCTCATCTGAGCGGCGTGCGTGGCGTGCTCGAATGGTTCGAGAACCGCCTGGGGCCGGACGGGGTCCTGGGGCCGCTGCCCTGGTGGAATTTCGTGGACTGGGTGGACCAGTACCCCTATGGCGTGCCGCCCGGGGC